>NZ_SMKI01000206.1 GCF_004348415.1 Streptomyces hainanensis | reverse complement strand
CGGCAGCACCCCACAAGGCCCGTGCCCGGCCGCGCAGTCCAACAGCCCCAGCCCCGGCGAGCCGGGGGGACGGGGCGAAGCCCCGGGCCGTACCCGGTCAACAGGCCCGAGTGGCGGACCTGGCGCATCCCCAGGCCATGCCCGGCCAGGGCCCCTCGGCCACGCGGCAGCGCGCCCAGCGAGCGGGGGCCCGCAGGCCCGCACCGCGCCAGCCCGCAGACCCAGGCTCCGGGGAACCGGGCGAGCCTGGGAGCGGGGCGTGGCCGCACGCCCAACACCCCCGGGCCCGGGGCGAAGCCCCGCAGCATGCGGGCCCCTCAGCCGCGCGAAAGCGCCAAGCCCAGCGAGCCGGGGGACGGGGCGGAGCCCCGTACCGCGCCAGGCCCGGAGGCCCGGGCCATGCCCGACCAGCGGCCGTGGTCACGGGCGGGGCGGAGCCCCGAGGCAGCGGCAGGCCGTCGCCGGGCCGGGGCACAGGGCCAGGTGCCGTACCCGCGGCTCGTCGGTACCGGTAGGCCGGCAGGCCGGTCCGGCAGGGGTGACAGCCCCACCTACCTGTCGGTAACTTCGTGTCGAGGGCGGGCACCGGCCCGCCGCCGCCGGGAGGAACCATGCCGGAAGCCGTCATCGTCGCCGCCGCCCGCTCGCCCATCGGTCGGGCCTTCAAGGGGTCGCTCAAGGAACTGCGCCCCGACGACCTGACCGCCACCATCGTCCGGGCCGCGCTCGACCAGGTGCCGGCGCTCGACCCGGCGGACATCGACGACCTGCTGCTCGGCTGCGGCATGCCGGGCGGCGAGCAGGGCCACAACCTGGGGCGGGTGGTGGCCGTGCAGCTCGGTCTCGACCGGCTGCCGGCCTGTACCGTCACCCGGTACTGCGCCTCCTCGCTGCAGACCACCAGGATGGCGTTCCACGCCATCAAGGCCGGCGAGGGGGACGTGTTCGTCTCGGCCGGCGTGGAGATGGTGTCCCGTACGGTCAAGGGCTCGTCCGACGGCCAGCCCGACACCCGCAACCCGCTGTTCGCCGAGGCCGAGGCCCGCAGCGCGCACCGCGCCGAGCACGGCGGGGAGGGCTGGCACGACCCGCGCGAGGACGGCCTGCTGCCGGACGTGTACGTCGCCATGGGCCAGACGGCCGAGAACCTGGCCCGGCTCAAGGGTGTGACCAGGGCGGAGATGGACGAGTTCGGGGTGCGCTCGCAGAACCTGGCGGAGAAGGCCCTCGCCGACGGCTTCTGGCAGCGCGAGATCACCCCGGTGACCACGCCGGACGGCACGGTCGTGGCGGCCGACGACGGCCCGCGGCCCGGCGTCACGACGGAGGGCGTGGCGACGCTCAAGCCGGCCTTCCGGCCGGACGGCCTGGTCACGGCCGGCAACTGCTGCCCGTTGAACGACGGCGCCGCCGCGCTGGTGATCATGTCCGACCGCAGGGCCGCCGAGCTGGGCGTGACGCCGCTGGCCAGGATCGTCTCCACCGGGGTCTCGGCGCTCTCGCCGGAGATCATGGGCCTCGGCCCGGTGGAGGCCAGCCGGCGGGCGCTCTCCCTGGCCGGCCTCACGATCGACGACATCGATCTCGTCGAGATCAACGAGGCGTTCGCCGCCCAGGTGATCCCCTCCTACCGCGATCTCGGCATCGACCTGGACCGGCTCAACGTCAACGGCGGCGCGATCGCCGTCGGCCACCCCTTCGGCATGACGGGCGCCCGGATCACCGGCACCCTGATCAACTCGCTGCGCTGGCACGACAAGCGGCTCGGCCTGGAGACCATGTGCGTGGGCGGCGGCCAGGGCATGGCCATGGTGGTGGAGCGCCTGAGCTGAGCGCGTCGCGCGGGCCGGGCGGCGCTCCCCTCGGCCCACGCGCCCTTCGGCCCCTTTATACCGGCGAGACCGAAGCGGACCCGTGATGTGATCCACGCCGGGCTGCCCGGAGAAAGGGCAGCTCAGCGAGGTGGCGCGGGTACGTTTCGGACCAAAGACCTGTCCAGTTCATGACGTTTCGCACTGCACGGCGTGGCCGCGGCCTGGAAACCTGGGATAAGAAGTCTGGGGGTACCTCCCAGGCCGACAGGCCTGGGGGAGGACCAAGAACTTCTGGGAGCGAGTCCGTGAGCGCCATATCCGTGATCCTGCTGGTGACCGCAGGCAGCTGCGTCGCCTCCGCCGCCTTCGGCGCGCTTGCCCTGCGCACCGCGCTCGGCCTGCGCCGCGAGCTCGGCGAGCTGCGCGCGGTGCTGGCCGGTCGCGTGCCCGTCGCCCGGCCGGTCCCGCCCGAGGAGATCCGCACGGCCGTGGCGGCCGCGCTCGCCGACGAGCGGGAGCGCGAGCTGGCCGAGGCCCGCGCCTACTGGGCCGAGCAGGACGCCCGGGAGAGCGAGGGCGCCGGCGGGCTGCTCGGCGGCCGTGGCCTCGGCTACGAGGTGGCGGACGCCGACGAGGAGATCCTGGACGCGTTGCTGGAGCGGTATCTGCTCAGCGACTCCGGCTATCTCCCCGCCCCGCGTGCCGTCCGCGAGGGCGCCGCGTTCCTCCCGCGGCAGGCCGACGACGAGGCCGACGGCGAGGAGGAGCTCCGCGACCAGCCGGACGGCCAGGACGACGCCGGGTCCACCGACTCCGCCGAGCTGGCCGCCGCCCGGCGGCGGCACCCGTCGCACCCCGGCTTCACCCTCACCGGCGAGGCCGTGGAGCGCGGCCCCGGCGAGCGGTCGGCCCGCGAGGAGCAGCGGCACACCGCCGACCGGCTCTCCGTGCTGGCCGAGTCCCGCACCCCGCTGGCGGACGTCCGCCAGGGCCCGATGGGCACGCTCGACCTGCTGCTGTTCGAGGACGGCACCACGCTCTGCCTGACGCCCAGCCACCAGGAGGCCGCCGAGCGGCTGGCCGAGGCGGTGCGGACCGGCGAGACCCCGGTGCTGATGGGCGGCTCGGGCGTCTCCGGCGCCTACGCTTTGACCTTCGCCTGCGGGGCCGAGAGCGTGTACCTGCTGGCGGACCGCGTGGTCGCCTCCACCTACCGGAACGATTGAGGCATGGCGCGCTCCGACACCACTCCCCCCACCCGTGACGACCTGTACGAGGCGGTGGACGCCGCGGCCGACCGGCTGCGGACCCTGCCGGAGAGCCGGCTGCGGCGCGGCGCGGCGGCCGAGGGGCTGGCGCTCGCCCGCGAGCTGACCAACCGCGCGCAGCGCCTGGAGACGCCCTTCGGGGGGCAGCGGCGGCTGCCCGAGGTCGGCATCTACGCGGTGGGCGACCAGGTGGCCGTCGCCGGCTACGACCTGGCGCGGGCCGTCACGGACGCCGGCGACGACGACCCGGCCGCCGGGCGGGCGTTGGCCGAGGCGCTCGACCTGTTGAGCCACCACCGCTGACCCCACCGCTGACCCGACGAAAGGCCGAGGGGCCCGGCGAGACGGTGTCTCGCCGGGCCCCTCATGTCAGCTCGGATCACGTCAGCTCGGATGGATCCTCAGCCGACCGGCCGGTCAGTCGCCCTGCAGGATGGCGATCAGACGCAGGAACTCCAGGTAGATCCAGACCAGGGTCAGGGTCAGGCCGAAGGCGGCCAGCCACGACTCCTTCTCCGGGGCGCCGTAGGCGATGCCGTCCTCGACCTGCTTGAAGTCCAGGGCGAGGAAGCAGGCGCCGAGCACGATGCCGGCGATGCCGAACAGGACGCCGATGAAGCCGTCACGCAGGCCGAGGCCGTTGCCCCCGCCGATCATGGCCACGATCAGGTTGACCGCGGAGAGCAGCACGAAGCCCAGGGCCGCGGCCAGCACGAACTGGGTGAAGCGCTGGGTGACGCGGATGATCCGCTGCTTGTACATGAACAGCACGCCGGCGAAGACCGCCATGGTGCCGATGACGGCCTGCATGGCCGCGCCCGGCGCCACCGCGTTGATCGCGTTGCTGATGGCACCGAGGAAGAGGCCCTCGGTGACGGCGTAGGCCAGGATCAGCGGGGGAGACGGCTCGCGCTTGAAGGACTGCCACAGGCCGAGCCCCATCGCCACGAGGGCGAAGAGCACCCCGAGGCCGATCGGCATGTCGGTGATCCAGGCGGCCGCCGCGGCGACGACGACCGTGCCCAGGGTGATGGCGGTGCGGGAGACGACGCTGTCGATCGTCATCACACCGGCGCGAGTGGGGGCGGGCGGCACGTATCCGCCGTCGGGGCCCACCTGCGGCTGCGCGTACGGGTTACCCGGCTGCGCGTAGGGGTTGGACGGGCTACCCGCGTACGGATTCCCGGTCTGCAGCTGCGGCCCGGCGTTGAAGCCGGCGTAGCCACCGTCCCGACTGAACCCCCGACGCGTGAAGACCGGGTTGCTGCTCCTCATCTCACTCCTCCATGGCCGCACGGCACGACCTTGACTACCAGAGTAATGCGTTAGCAAAGACTGCACGGTAGTGCAGTCGGAGAAACGAGCGAAAGGGGTTTGAAGGTTCCCGTACCGGACCGTGATCCCACCGTCTCCGGGGGCCGACCCGAGGCGGGTGGCGGCGGGAGTGGCGGGGACCGACCGACGAGGTCGGCGGCCTCATCCTCACGGAGGACCGGTCGGAGACCGTGGCGCCTGGTGTGCCCGGAGCCGGACTTGAACCGGCACGCCCCGAAGGCCAGCGAGTTTTAAGCTCACCGTGTCTGCATTCCACCATCCGGGCACAGATCCCAAGCCGTTCCGGGCGCCGTGCGCGCCTGAGGCGTCTACTGAGCTTAACTGGCAGATTCGCCCGAACACCGGTGCCCCAGGCCGATGTTGTCTGATTTTATGAGCCCCTGATGGCTCATCAGACACTGACTACCCGGCCACAGGCCGCTTCGGTCTCGCCCCCACTCCCCTCGCGGCGGCGAGGATTGACGCAAATCAACCCTCCGCATCCTTCCGGGTACTCAGGGATGATCTCCTCCTCAGGTATGACACGTGGCTCCCGGCTGTCCCTCTGAAGAACTCGCCAGAACCGGCAAGGAGGCTGATCCGCGCCAGGAGGCGATGGCCCAGGATGGAAGGTGCCTGCCCCCGTCCCGACAGGAGAAGCTCGTGTCCAGCACCGTCGCCGCCCCACACACCGCGTCCACCGGAGCGGTGGCGGCCCAGGCAAGGGACCTCACCAAGGTCTACGGGGAGGGAGAGACCAGGGTCGTGGCCCTGGACCACGTCTCCGTGGACTTCCGGCAGGCCGAGTTCACCGCGATCATGGGGCCCTCGGGTTCGGGCAAGTCCACCCTGATGCACTGCATGGCCGGCCTCGACTCGATCTCGGCGGGCTCGGCCCGCATCGGGGACACGGAGCTCGCCGGCCTCAAGGACAAGAAGCTCACCCAACTCCGGCGCGACCGGATCGGCTTCATCTTCCAGGCGTTCAACCTGCTGCCCACGCTCAGCGCCCTGGAGAACATCACGCTGCCCATGTCCATCGCCGGCCGTAAGCCCGACAAGCCGTGGCTGGACCGGGTGGTGTCCACCGTGGGCCTGGCCGACCGGCTCAGGCACCGGCCCGGCCAGCTCTCCGGCGGCCAGCAGCAACGCGTCGCGGTGGCCCGGGCGTTGGCCGCCCGGCCGGAGATCATCTTCGGCGACGAGCCCACCGGCAACCTCGACTCGCGCGCCGGCGCCGAGATCCTCGGCTTCCTTCGGAACTCGGTGCGCGAGCTCGGCCAGACCGTGGTCATGGTCACCCACGACCCGGTGGCCGCGGCCTACGCGGACCGCGTCATATTCCTCGCCGACGGCCGGATCGTCGACGACATGCCGGAGCCGACCGCCGAGCGGGTCCTGGAGCACATGAAGCGGTTCGACGCCAAGGGCCGCACCAGCTGACGGCAGCCGTCGGGCCGCTCGCACACCCACCACCCCACCGTCCGTCACGTCCCCGGCCAGGGCAGCCGCCCTCGGAACCGGCGGGCGACCACCTCCCGGGATTCCCCATGCTCCGAACAGCCCTGCGCAATGTGCTCGCGCACAAGGCCCGGCTGCTGATGACCACCCTCGCCGTGCTGCTCGGCGTCGCCTTCGTCTCCGGCACCCTCGTCTTCACCTCCACCATCTCCGAGGCGTTCCAGCGCAGTTCCGAGCGCTCCCTGAGCCATGTCGACATAGCCATCCAGCCGGACGGGGACAGCGAGGCCGCGGAGGCCGCCCCGGGCGGTGCCGCCAACCTCGACCAGGCACTGCTCGACGAGGTCGGCGCCCTGCCCAACGTCGCCGAGGCCATCGGCGACGTCAGCGGCTTCGCCGCGCTGGCCGACACGGAAGGCGACCTGGTCGGGTCCGGCTGGGACACCCGCGGCGCCAACTACTACGCCGGCCAGGGCGGCACGGGCACGGACTCCCGCTACCCGATGACCGAGGGCCGGGCGCCCGGCGCGGCGGGCGAGATCGCCATCGACGCGCACACCGCCGAGCGCACCGGATACCAGGTGGGCGACACCGCCCGCGTCTCGGTCGACGGGCCGGTCCGCGAGGAGACCATCACCGGCGTCTTCACCACGGAGGAGGGCAGCGTCGCCGCCGGCGGCTCGCTGGTCCTCTACGACACCGCCACCGCCCAGGAGCTGTTCGCCAAGCCCGGCGAGTACACCAGGATCACCCTCGCCGCCGCGGACGGCACCTCGCAGACCCAGCTCGACGAGGCGGTCCAGCCGCTGCTGCCGGCCGACGCCGAGGCCCTCACCGGGCAGCAACTCGCGGACGACCAGGCCGAGATGATCGAGTCGCAGACGAGCGGCATGCGCACCGGGCTGCTGGCCTTCGCCGGCATCTCCCTGTTCGTCGGCATCTTCATCATCGCCAACACCTTCACGATGCTGGTCGCCCAGCGCACCAAGGAGCTGGCGCTGCTGCGCGCCGTCGGCGCCAGCCGACGGCAGGTCACCAGGTCGGTGCTCGTCGAGGCGCTCCTGGTGGGCTGCGTCGCCGGCCTCGCGGGCTTCGCGGCCGGCGTCGGCATCGCCGCCGGGCTCCGCGCCCTGATGGAGTCCATCGAGTTCACCATCCCCGAGGGCCCGTTGGTCGTCTCGGGCTCCACCGTGCTCGCCTCGGTGCTCGTCGCCGTCGTCGTCACCATGCTCGCCGCCTACCTGCCGGCCAGGCGCGCCGCGAAGATCCCGCCGGTCGCCGCGATGAACAGCGTGCACGCCGCGCCCACCACCCGCGGCCTGCTGGTCCGCAACACCATCGGCGCGCTGTTCGCCGCCGCCGGCGCCGCCCTGGTGGTGGCCGGCATCAACCGGGACGACTCGGGTGCCACCATGGGCCTCGGCGCCGGGCTGCTGGTGATCGGCGTGTTCGTCCTCACCCCGCTGCTGTCCCGCCCGGTCATCGCCCTGGCCAGCCCGCTGCTGCGGATCTTCGGGGTCTCCGGCAAGCTCGCCAGGCTCAACGCGGTGCGCAACCCGCGCCGCACCGCCGCCACCGCCTCCGCGCTGATGATCGGCCTCACCCTGATCACCGGCCTGACCGTGATAGCCGGCACCCTCTCCCAGGCCATCGAGAGGATGGCCGCCCAGGCGATCAGCTCCGACTACGTGGTCTCGATGGCCAACTTCGCGCCGCTCAACCCCGAGGTCGCCGAGACCCTGGCCGAGCAGCCGGGCGTCACCGGCGTCAGCGGGCTGCGCGCCTCGCCCGCCCTGGTGGCCGACCGCACCGACAGCGACTCGCTGACCGGCGTCAACGGCGAGGCCATCGACCGGCTGGTGACCCCCGACTTCACCGCGGGCTCCTTCGACGGCCTCAGCGGCGACAACGCGGTGATCGACACCGCCACCGCCGACGACCTCGGCCTCACCCTCGGCGACTCGTTCGACGTCACCTTCGAGGACGGCCAGCCCGGTCGGCTGACGGTCACCGGCATCTACGAGGACAGCGAGGTGATGCGCGGCATCCTCCTGGACGACGCCACGCTCGACCCGCACATGGAGCGGATCCAGGACTTCCAGGTGATGGTGGCCACCGAGAGCGGCACCAGCGACGAGACCAAGCAGGCCCTGGAGGCGGCCCTCGGCGACAACCCGGCGATCCTCGTCCAGGACGAGGCCGACATCGCCGAGGACATCGCCTACATCTTCACGCTGATGCTCAACATGCTCTACGGCCTGCTGGCGATGGCCGTCATCGTGGCCGTGCTCGGCGTCATCAACACCCTGGCGATGTCGGTCTTCGAGCGCCGCCAGGAGATCGGGATGCTGCGCGCCATCGGCCTCGACCGGCGGTCCACCAAGCGCATGGTGCGCCTGGAGTCCATCGTGATCGCGCTGTTCGGCGGGGTGCTCGGCGTCGGCCTGGGCGTGTTCTTCGGCTGGGCCGTCGGCGAGATGATGCGGGGCTCGCTCGCCACCTACGAGCTGGTCCTCCCCTGGGACCGGATAGCCGTCTTCCTGGCCCTGGCCGGCCTGGTCGGCGTGCTGGCCGCCCTGTGGCCGGCCAGGCGCGCCGCCAGGCTCAACATGCTGGACAGCATCAAGGCTGACTAGGTCCTGGCCCCAGCTACGCGGCCAGTTCTCGCCGCTCGCCGGCCGCCGGCCGCCACTCCCGGGTGCGCAGCGGCAGCCCGGAGGCCCCGGAGGCCGGCGGGCGGACGGCGAGGATCTGGTTGACACCGATGTGGGCCCGCTCGAAGGACAGGGCCGAGGCGGCCATGTAGAGCCGCCAGACCCGGGCCCGGCCCGGGCTGGTGAGCCGCACCGCCTCGTCCCAGCGGGCCTCCAGGTTCCGCACCCAGTTCCGCAGCGTCAGGGCGTAGTGCTCGCGCAGCGACTCCAGGTCCCTGACCTCGAAGCCGGCCCGCTCCAGCAGGGTCACCGTCCGGCCCACCGGGGCGAGTTCGCCGTCCGGGAAGACGTAGGCGTCGATGAACGGGTCGACGTGGTAGCCCGTCTCGTCCTTCCGGGGGCGGCGGGCGATCTGGTGGTTGAGCAGCCGGCCGCCCTCGGCGAGCAGGCCGAACAGCTGGGAGGCGTACTCGCGGTAGCGCGCGGCGCCGACGTGCTCGGCCATGCCGACCGAGGAGATCGCGTCGAAGGGTCCGTCGTCGGTCTCCCGGTAGTCCTGGACCCGGATCTCCACCCGGTCCTCCAGGCCCTCCTTGGCCACCTGCTCCCGCGCGAACTCCGCCTGCTCCCGGGAGAGCGTGATGCCGACCACCCGCGCGCCGTACTCACGGGCCGCGTGCCGCGCCAGCGCGCCCCAGCCGCAGCCGACGTCCAGCAGCCGCTGGCCCTCGCGCAGGTCCAGCTTGCGGCAGATCAGGTCCAGCTTGGCGGCCTGGGCCGTCTCCAGGCTGTCCTTCGGGGAGCCGAACACGGCACACGAGTACACCATCGAGGGCCCGAGCACGAGCGCGTAGAAGTCGTTGCCCACGTCGTAGTGGTGGCTGATGGCCTGGCGGTCGCGGCGCAGCGAGTGCAGCGGCCCCGAGCGGCGGCGCACCTCCTCGCGGGGCGGCGGCGGTGGCACCGGCACGGGCCCGGCGAGCGCCAGCAGCTCCCGGCCGGCCGCCAGCAGGTCGCGGCCGCCGGTCGCCGCGCCGTCCGGCCGGTTCCAGACCAGGCCGGAGATCACGTCGAGCGCCGGGTAGAGCTCGCCCTCGACGTCGAGTTCCCCGGCCACCCAGGCCCGGGCGAGGCCGAGTTCACCCGGCCGGAACAGCAGTCGGCGCAGTGCTCGTGGGTGCCGGACGACCACGACGGGCGCGTCGGGTGGGCCCGCGACGCTGCCGTCCCAGCCGCGGATCCGGACGGGGGGCGGCGCGCCGAGCAGCCGTTCGACGAGGGTGGCGATTCGCGGTGCAACGCTCATTCGGGACACACCTCCAGGAATAGGGCGGAGTGGCACCCCGCCCACCATGGCACCGAGACCCTTCCGAAACGCCCTTACCGCACCGTCCATTCCGCCGTTCACCCCCACGACCACCCCCGAGACGGCCGAAGGGGCGGCCGGCCGAAGCCGTCCGCCCCTTCGGGACAGTGTCGTGCGCGGTCAGCCGGCGGCCTTGGCCTTGGGCTGCTCCTCGACCTTGCGGGTCGCGGCCGCCGTGACCGGCGCCGCCGCCTCGTAGAACTCCTCGCGCGGGTGCTCCATGGCGCCAAGCGAGACCACCTCGCGCTTGAGGAACAGGCCCAGGGTCCAGTCGGCGAAGACCCGGATCTTGCGGTTCCAGGTCGGCACCGCCATGCCGTGGTAGCCACGGTGCAGGTACCAGCCGAGCCGGCCGCGGAAGCGGAGGGTCAGCTTGCCCAGCTTGATCATGGCCACGCCCTTGCGGAGCCCGAGCCCGGCCACCGCGCCCATGCTGGCGTGCTTGTACTCCTTCTGCGGGAAGCCGCGCATCCCGGAGATGACGTTGTCGCCGAGCACCTTGGCCTGCCGCAGCGCGTGCTGCGCGTTCGGCGGGCACCAGGCGTTCTCGACGCCGGCGGCGCGCGCCGCCAGGTCGGGCACCTGGGCGTTGTCGCCGGCCGACCAGATGTGGTCGGTGCCGGTGACCTGGAGGGTGGGCCGGGTGTCCACGTGGCCGCGCGGGCCGAGCGGCAGGCCGTAGCGGGCCAGCGCCGGGTTGGGCTTGACGCCCGCGGTCCACACGATGGTGTTGGAGTCGGCCACCACGTCGTTGCTGAGCTCGACGTGCCCGTCCACGCAGGACTTCACCGAGGTCTTCAGGTGCACCTCGATGCCGCGCGCCTTCAGGTGCTCGAGACCCCACTCGCCGAGCTTCGGCCCGACCTCGGGGAGGATCCGCTCGGCCACGTCCACCAGGACGAAGCGCATGTCCTCGCGCTTGATGGACGGGTAGTACCTGGTGGCGTCCCGCGCCATGTCCTCGACCTCGCCGATCGTCTCGGCGCCGGCGAAGCCGCCGCCCACGAAGACGAAGGTGAGCGCCTTGCGCCGGACGGCCTCGTCGGTCGTCGAGTCGGCCTTGTCCAGCTGCTCCAGCACGTGGTTGCGCAGGCCGATGGCCTCCTCCACGCCCTTCATGCCGATGCCCTGCTCGGCGAGGCCGGGGATCGGGAAGGTGCGGGAGACCGCGCCGAGCGCGACCACCAGGAAGTCGAAGGGGACCTCGTACGGCTGGCCGACGAGGGGCGCCACCGTGGCGACCCTGCGGTCCTGGTCGATGGAGGTGACGCGGCCGGTGAGGACCTCGGCCTTGGGGAGCACTCGCCGCAGCGGCACCACGACGTGACGCGGGGAGATGCTCCCGGCCGCGGCCTCGGGGAGGAACGGCTGGTAGGTCATGTACGAGCGCGGGTCGACGACGGTGACGGTGGCTTCGCCGTAACGCATCTTCTTGAGGATGCGGCGGGCCGCGTACATGCCGACGTACCCACCACCTACGACGAGGATTCGGGGACGCTCCGTGGTGCTCATGCCATCGAGTATCCACCCGACATCCCCACCCCCCTCGTGAGGGGCTTCACAAGCTTGCACGGGTGTTCTGCTACACTGCGCGACCCTTTGCCGCGCTTGCCACCCGTCGACCGCCGCCCCACCGGCGAAGCCGCTCCTCAGAGGCCCTTTCGACTGCCCGGGGGCGCCGTCGGACGTCGACGCCGACCGGCCGCCGAGCGCCCATCACCGGGGCGCGAACCGGCGGTTGGCGGACAATCCGGCCCCGAACACCCCCAGCGGGGTGGATTCGGGGCCGATCCCCATGTGAAAAACTTCACGAGGTTTCCGTCCGGCGCCCTTCCAGGGCGTGCCAGACGATTCCGTCGAGGATGTCGTGCTCGCTGACCAGGACCTCCCGGGCGCCGGTCCGCTCCATGACCTTGAGCAGCACCAACGCCCCGGCGCCGATCACGTCGACCCGCCCCGGGTGCATCACCGGGATGGCGGCCCGCTCGGCGTGGCCCGCCGCGAGCAGCCGCCGTGTGATCTCCCGCACCCGCTCCACCGGGATCCGCGCGTGGTGGATGGCGGCCGAGTCGTAGCCCGGCAGGTCGAGGGCGATCGCGGCCACCGTGGTGACCGAGCCGGCGAGCCCCACCAGGGTGTGGGTCTCGGTCAACGGCACCCGCTCGGCGGCCAGTTCGAGCGCGGCGTCGATGTCGGCCGCGATGGCGTCGATCAGCTCGGGACCCGGGGGGTCGACGATCACGCCCTCCCGCAGCAGGTGCCGCTCGGTCAGCCGCACGCAGCCGATGTCCACGCTGCGGGCGGCCCGCACCGCCTCGTCGCCGAGGACGAACTCGGTGGAGCCGCCCCCGATGTCCAGCACCAGGTAGGGCGGGGTGAGCCCGGGCAGCCCGGTCAGCTCCCGGGTGGCGCCGGTGAAGGACAGCGCGGCCTCCTCGTCCCCGGTGACGACCTCGGGGGCGACGCCGAGGATCTTCTCGACGCCGCCGGTGAACTCGTCCCGGTTGGCGGCGTCCCTGGTGGCCGAGGTCGCGACGAAGCGCACCCGGTCCGGGGTGATGCCGTGCGCCTCGATCGCGGCCGCGTACTCGCGGCAGGCCGCGAAGGTGCGCTCCAGCGCGTCGGCGGCGAGCCGCCTGGTGCGGTCCACGCCCTGGCCGAGGCGGACGATCTCCATCCGCCGGTCGAGGTCGGTGAGCCGGCCGGTCGCCGGGTCCGCGTCGGCGATCAGCAGCCGGATGGAGTTGGTGCCACAGTCGATGGCGGCGGCGGTGGTCACGGCGCCTCCTCCCTCTCGAAGACCGTCTCGGACGTCGGCTCGGCCGGCCGGGCCACGCAGGGGCCCTTCCGCCACCACTCGGGGAGCATCGCCAGCGCCTCGTCCCCCAGCGGGTTCACCCCGGGGCCGGCCGCCAGCGCGTGCGCGACCAGCACGTGCAGGCACTTGACCCGGTCCGGCATGCCGCCGGCGCTCGGGAAGCCGGGCAGCACCCCGATGGCGTCCCGACGGGCCAGGTAGTCCTCGTGCGCGGCCCGGTAGGCGGCGGCCAGCTCCGGGTCCTCGGCGAGCCGGGCCGTCATCTCCTTCATCACGCCCTCGGCCTCCAGGGTGCCGATGGCGGAGGCGGCGCGCGGGCAGGTCAGGTAGTAGGTGGTGGGGAACGGCGTGCCGTCCGGCAGCCGGGGCGCGGTCTCCACCACGTCGGGGTTGCCGCACGGGCAACGGTGCGCCACGGCGCGCAGCCCGCGGGGCGGGCGGCCGAGCTGCGCCTGGACGGTGGCGGCGTCGGTCGGGGTGG
>NZ_SMKI01000205.1 GCF_004348415.1 Streptomyces hainanensis | reverse complement strand
GCGCTGATCGGGTCGGGAACTCCGGTCGGGAACTCCGGTCGCGTACCCCGGGCCTATTCCGGACAGGAACTGACCTGAACGGCGCCTAGTGTCGTCCTCGACAGGCCGGCCGGCGGCCCGCGACCGGCGGACAGCGATCACACGAGGCGGAGCACCCCATGACCGTTCAGGACCCCACCATCCCCGTCGGAGAGCGCGCCGACCTGCTGGAGTCGCTGGCCAGGCACCGGTACTTCCTGCGCCACACGGTCCGCGACCTCACCGACGAGCAGGCGGCGGAGCGGACCACCGTCAGCGAGCTGTGTCTGGGCGGCCTGGTCAAGCACGTCTCCGCGCAGGAGCGGGGCTGGATGGACTTCATCCTGGAGGGCCCCTCGTCCATGCCCGACTTCGCGACGATGTCCGAGGCCGACTGGGCCGAGCACGCCGAGGAGTTCCGGCTGCTGCCCGGCGAGACCCTGTCCGACGTGCTGGCCGAGTACGCCGAGACGGCCCGCCGCACCGACGAGCTGGTCGCCACCCTCCCCGACCTGGACGCCGGCCACCCGCTGCCGAAGGCGCCCTGGTTCGACCCGGACGCCCGCTGGTCGGCCCGCCGCGTGCTGCTGCACATCATCGCGGAGACCTCCCAGCACGCCGGCCACGCCGACATCGTCCGCGAGGCCCTGGACGGCGCGAAGACCATGGCGGAGTGACCACGCCGCCCGGTGCGCCCGCTACTCGCGGCCGGCCAGGGCCTCGGCCGGCGGGGTGCGGAGCGCCCGGCGGGTGGGGAGCTCGGTGGTGAGGAACGCGATCGCGGCGACGGTGAGCGCGGTCGCCGGGAGCAGCCAGGGCGGGCCGGCCGGCCAGGGCCGGCCGAGGAAGCCCTGGCCGAGGAGGGCGAGCGGCACGGCGGCCAGCGCCAGGCCGGTGGCGAGGGCGGCCACGGTGATCAGGGCGGCCTCGCGCCGCATCATGGCCCGGATCTGGCGTGGCGTGGTGCCGATCAGGCGGAGGGCGGCGATCTCCGAACGGCGTTGGGCCGTGGTGGCGACGAGCTTGTTGGCGATGCTGAGCAGCAGGTAGCCGAGGAGGACCACGATCACGGCCAGGTTGAGCCAGACCTCGGGCGGGGCCTCGCCGCCGGTGTCGAGGGCGGTGGCTTCGAGGGCGAGTCCCGGCCGGTCGCCGACGAGTTCGGCGAGGGCCGGCCCGGCGGCCGGGTCGTCGTCGGTGCGGACGAGGAGGCTCTGGTCGAGTCCCGTGGTGGTGTGGCCGGCCGCCAGGTCGCGGGAGACGGCGACCGGGCCGAAGCCGAGGCCGCGGTCGTAGACGGCGACGACGGTGGGCCGGACGGGGGTGCCGTCGCCGAGGACCAGCTCGATCCGGTCGCCGGGTTCGGCGCCGCGGGTGCGGGCGGCGTCCTCGCTGACCGCGACGGTGTCGCCGGTGAGGTCGGCCAGGCTGCCCGACCGCACGTCGAGGTCGAGGACGGCCGGCGCGTCCCGGTCGAGGACCAGCGCGGACGAGGTCTCGACCTCCGGCTCGCCGAACATCCGGTAGGTCCAGATCACGGTCGTGGTGGTGAGCGGGACGGCCGCCCTCACCCCGGGGGTGGCCCGCACCGCGGGCAGCACGTCGGGGGGCAGCCCGCCGAGCGCCGGGGCGGTCAGGCGGTGTTGGGCGAGGGTGCCCGTCTCGACGTCGTCGTCGGTGGCGGCCAGCACGGTGGTCTGGGCGAGGACGTAGGTGAGGACGAAGGCGACCGCCATGGCCAGGGTGCTGACCACCCCGGCCAGCCGCAGGGCGTAGCCGCGGACGTTGGCCGCCGCCAGCCAGGTGGGGGCGGAGACGCCGGGCCGCAGCCGTCCGGCCAGGGTCTCGCTGGCGCGTCGGACCAGGGCCGGGCCCGCCATGGCCAGGCCGATCGCCCCGACGATGCCGGCCAGCGAGGTGCCGGCCGCGCCGATCGCGCTGCGCGACAGCAGCGGCGCCACCGACAGGGTGGTGGCGGCGGCGATCACCAGCAGGCCGGCGCCGGTGCGGGCCCGGGACGGGGTGCGGGGTTCGACGCGTGACTCGGCGACCGCCTCGGTGGCCGGCATCCTGGAGGTGCGCCAGGCGGCGCCGCGCGCGGAGAGCTGGACGACCAGGCCCACCAGGAGGACGGTGGCCAGCGCGGGGAGCGGGCCGACGGCGAGCGGCAGGGCCTCGGGCAGCACGCCGCGGTCGGCGAGTTCGGCCCGGAGCAGTTCGGCCAGCGGGTAGCCGAGGGCGATGCCGGGCACCGCGGCCATGGCGGCGATCACGGTGGCCTGGGTGGCGGCGAGGTGGCGGATCTGCCGGGGGGTGGCGCCGACGGCCCGCATCAGGGCGAGTTCGCGGCGTTGCCCGGCGACGGAGACGGCCAGCGCGCCGGCCATGGCGAAGCCGGTGACCAGCAGGATGACGCCGGCCAGTGAGCCGGCCAGCAGGACCAGCAGGGAGCGCGAGGCGGCCGCCCCTGGCGCGGCGAGGTCGCCGCGGTCGGCGCCCTCGACCACCGTGAGGCCGGCGTCGTCCACCGTGTCGCGGACGGCGTCGGCGACCTCGGCGGCGCGGCCGGGTTCGGCGCGCAGGCCGATCAGGTCGACGGTCCCCGCGCGGTCGGGCGAGACGCCGGCGGCCAGTTCGGCGGCGGTCGGGTCGGCGAAGAGGATGCCGGCACCCGGCGTGTCGACGAGGGCGGTGACGCGGTGCGCGGCGGGCTCGCCGGCCACGACGACCGGGACCCGGTCGCCGACCCGCACGTTGGCGGCGGCGGCGAGGTCGGCGTCGAGCGCGACCTCGCCGGCACCCGTCGGCGGCGCGCCGTCGACCCGCGGGTCCTCGACCAGCCCGGTGGAGGCCCAGCCGTGGCCGGCGGTGCCGGGGTCCTCGGTCGGCACGACCCGGCCCTCGGCGTCGACGAGCGCGGCGGGGAAGCCGAGGTCGCCGACGGCGGCGGTGACGCCCGGCACGTCGGCGAGCCGGCCGACCAGGTCGGCCGGCACCCGGCCGCGCTCGGGCAGCGCGATCGGCAGGTCGCCGGCGGGGCGGTACGTCTGGTCGGCGGCGACCACGACGTCCACGCCGCCGAGCCGGCCGGCCGGCAGGTGGGAGCGGAGCCCGGACTCGGCGAGCACGCCGGTGCCGGTGATCAGGGCGGCGCCGCCGAGCACCGCGCAGGCGACGGCCGACAGCGCGCTGATCCGGCGCCTGGCCATGTCCGCCGCGAGACGCAGCATGGGGCTAGTTCCTTCCGAGGGTGACGAGGCGGTCGGCGAGTTCGGCCGCGCCCGGCTTGTCGAGGGTGTCGACGACCCGGCCGTCGGCCATCACCAGGGCGCGGTGCGCGCGGGCGGCGGCGCCCGGGTCGTGGGTGACCATGACGACGGTCTGGCCCAGCTCGTCGACGAGGTCGCGCAGCAGGTCGAGCACCTCGTGGGCGGTGCGCAGGTCGAGCGCGCCGGTCGGCTCGTCGGCGAACACGACGGCCGGCCTGGCCACCAACGCCCGGACGATGGCGGCCCGTTGCTGCTGCCCGCCGGAGAGCTCGGTCGGGCGGTGCGCGAGCCGGCCGGCGAGGCCGACCCGCTCGACCAGCGTGGTCACCCAGTCGCGGTCGGGGGCCCGGCCGGCCAGCCGCAGCGGCAGCGTGACGTTGTCCGCGACGCTGAGCGAGGGCACCAGGTTGTAGGACTGGAAGACGAACCCGACGCGCTCCCGGCGCAGTTCGGTCCGCCGGGTCTCGTTGAGCCGGCCGATCTCGTGGCCGTCGATGGCGACGGAGCCCTCGCTGGGGACATCGAGCCCGGCGGCGCAGTGCATCAGCGTGCTCTTGCCGGAGCCCGAGGGGCCCATCACGGCGAGGAACGTGCCGCGTGCCACGGTGAGCGACACGTCGTCCAGCGCCCGCACCCCGCCCTGGTAGGTCTTGCTGACGTGGGTCAGGGCGATCGCGGGTGCCGGTCCGGTGGCGGCGGTGCTCACCGGCGCGACCGCACCCGGAGCACGATCAGGGCCGCGCCGCTGACCAGCGTGACCGCTCCGGTGGCGAGGTTGACGAGCGTCGAGGCGCCGGCCAGCGAGCCGACGGTGTTGCCGGCCGCGCTGACCACCAGCACCAGCCAGAGCAGGGCGGGCAGCGGCCTGGTGCGGTGGGCGGTGCCCGCGACGGGCGGGTCGGGCGGGCCGGGCGCGGACTCGGGGGTGAGGCGGTAGGGGTCGGTCATCTCGGGCTCCCGATGCGGCGGTTGGGCTGTCGGGACCGACGCTAGTCAGCGGGATCGGCGCTGCCGATCCCCTCAGCCACCCGGTTCGCACTACAGCCAGCCGTACCTGTCGCCCGGCGGAATTGACAAGCAACTGCTCTGACACGAAAGGCTGTTGAGTGACGGGCGGGGCAGGGGCGAACCGTAGTCTTGGCCGCGTTCGTCTTGTCGTGCACAGCACCCCGGCCGAGGAGTGGCCTTGGATCTAGTCATCACCGTGATCGCCAACATCGTCGGTCTGCCACTGCTCATCGTGCTGGGGATCATGGCGGCGAAGTCGGTGCCCAGCGGGCAGGTGTTCCTCGTCGAGCGGTTCGGCCGCTACCACCGCACGCTGAAACCGGGGTGGCACGCGGTCATCCCCTGGATCGAGAAGGTCACGCACCGCGTCGAGACGCGGCTCCGGGTGGTGCGGATGACGTCGGCGCCGGTGGCCACCAGGGACGGCGGCCAGCTGAGCATCGACATCACCCTCTACGTGCAGGTCTTCGACCCGAACCAGGCGGTGTACGACGTCGCCGACCACGAGCAGGCGTTGGAGCGGCAGGTCCACAACTCGGTGCGGGCGCACATCGGTTCGATGGACCGGGAGCAGGCGCTGGGGTCGCGCACCGAGATCGGCACCACGCTGCACGAGGCGTTGAGCGCGACGGCGGCGGGCTGGGGCGTGCGGATCGACCGGATCCTCGTCGACCCGGTGGACATCGCGCCCGCGTCGGGATCCGGCCGGGCGCCGGCCGCCGTGGAGACCGGGCAGTGGCCGCTGGAGCACGGCGACCCGCGTCGGGTCGGCGCCTACGACCTGGTGGCGCGGCTCGGCGAGGGCGGCATGGGGACGGTGTTCCTCGGCCGGTCGGCGGACCAGCGGCTGGCGGCGATCAAGGTGATCCAGGGCCGGTTCGTGGCCGACGAGGCGTTCCGGCGGCGGTTCGCGCGGGAGATCGACACGGCCCGGCGGGTGGGCGGCGTGCGTACCGCGGCCGTGGTGGACGCCGACCCGGCGGGCGACCCGCCGTGGCTGGCCACCGAGTACATCCCCGGCCCCTCGCTCCAGTACGTGATCAGCCGGCAGGGCGCGCTGCCCGCGCCCACCCTGTACATGATCGCGGGCGGTGTCGCGGAGGCGCTGCACGGCATCCACGGCTGCGGGATCATCCACCGCGACCTCAAGCCGAGCAACATCATCGTCTCCGAGGGCGGCCCCCGGGTCATCGACTTCGGCATCGCCCGCACCGCCGACGCCACCGCCCTGACCCGCACCGGGCACGTCGTGGGCACGCCCGGGTTCCTGGCCCCCGAGCAGCTGACCGGCGGCGCCGTCACGGCGGCCACCGACGTGTACGCCTACGGCATGGTGCTGTGTCACGCCGGCGGCCTCGCGGCGCTGTTGGACGGGCAGCCCGTCGAGGCGGCCCTCGGCATGCTGCCGGCCGGGCTGCGGGATCTCGTCCAGGGCTGCCTGGCACCCGATCCCGCCGCCCGGCCGACCGTGCCGGAGATCATGGAGCGGCTGGCCAGCCCGTGGTCCGCCACCGTCGACGCCTGGCTGCCGCCGCCGGTGCGGACCATGATCGACCTGCACGCCGCCGCGACCCAGCCGGCGGCACGGTCGTAGCCTCGCCGGTCGCCACGCCCGGGTCGCCACGCCCGGGTCGCTACGCCCCGGTCGCCTCGTCCCGGTCGCTACGCCGGCGCGCCGGTGACCGTGGAGCCGGTCCTGGTGAGGGTGTAGCGGACGGTGGTGCCGCTCCAGAAGTGGAAGGTCAGGGTGACCGTGGAGTTGTCGCGGACCTCGGCGAAGAACGCGCTCGGCAGGGTGATGTCGCCGCTCGTGTAGTTCGGCGAGAAGGCCGCGCCGAACTCCTTGTACGAGGTCCAGTTGTGCGGCCCCGCGAAGGTGCCGTCCGGGTAGACGGCCTCCATGGTGGCCAGTTGGTCGCCGTTGAAGGCGGTCGGCACGGTCAGCCCGTTGGTCGTGCCGCTGGCGGCCCGCGGCGTCGGCGGATCGTGGACGATGACGTTCAGCTCCCACGGCACGCCGCGCGAGAAGCGGGCGGAGAGCACGGCGTTGACGCCGTACCGCTGGGAGGCGGTGAGCCGGGCCAGGGTGGGCCCGGCGAGGGTGAGCCGGTCACCGCTGACGGTGTAGTCGGTGCCCCGCACCAGCTGCGTCGAGCCGTGGTGGACCGAACTCAGGGTGTTGCCGTTGAGGTTGAGGGCGATCGTCGCGGCGGCCGGGGTCTGGCCGCGGCGCACGAAGACCTGGTCGGTCGCGGCGGTGGACGAGGCGGTGGTCCAGCTCGACCTGATCTGCCGGAACAGGGCCGGGTCGTTCCACTGGAGCGTGGTCCGGTTGAAGTGCTGGCCGTTGTCCCACAGCATCGTGGTGAGCTGCCGGGAGCGCGCGTAGTTGCCGAGGAACTCGAAGAACTTCAGCTTCTCGCCCTGCTCGATGACGCCGGTGTGGCGGTCGAAGCCGAGCAGCCCGTACTCCCCGAGGATCACCGGGATGCCGCGGGCGGTGAACGTGTTGTACACCCGGTCGAAGGTGTCGGTCAGGTCGCGTTGGGTCTCCGCGTCGAAGCGGGTGTAGCCGGCGACGTTCACGCTGAACGGCCAGAAGCCGTAGAAGTGCACGGTCGCGACCAGGTTGGGGTCGTTCAGGGCGGTGAAGGTGCTGGTCAGCTCGTCGAGCCTGGCCTGGTCCGCGTTGGTGCGCAGGGTGGGGAGCACCAGGACGCGGGTGGCGTTGTTGCCGCCCGACCGCCGGACGATGCCGTGGAAGGCGCTGTTCAGCTCGTGCAGCAGCTGGGCGTTCTGCGCGTCTCCCGAACTGCCCTCGAAGTACGGCTCGTTGATGCTCTCGAAGAGGACCCGGTCGGACGAGCCGCGGAAGGTGTTCGCGATCTGCGTCCAGGTGGCGGTGTAGCGGGCGAGCACGGCGTCGTGCTGGGTGGGCAGGTTCATCACCCACTGCCACGAGTCGTGGTGGACGTTGACCAGGACGTACAGCCCCTCGGCCACCGCCCAGTCCACGACCTCCTTCACCCGGGCCAGGTACGCCGCCTCGATGGTGTACGAGGGCGCGGCGCCCTGGTGCTGGCTCCAGGTCACCGGGATCCGGACGCTGTTGAAGCCCTGCGCCCTGATCGAGCGCAGCAGCTCCCTGGTGACCCGCGGGTTGCCCCAGGAGGTCTCGTCCGAGCCGGTGGAGTCGAGGGTGTTGCCCAGGTTCCAGCCCGGCTGCATGGCCGCGACCGTGGACTGGGCCGAGGTCACGCCGACGCCGGGGCCGGGCTCCGCCGGGGGGCCGGCGCCGGTGTCGGCGCGCGCGGCGGTCGAGGTCACCGCGAGCGCCAACGTGATCAACAGGGTGGTCAGGGCCGCTAAGACCCCTTGCGAACGGCTTCTCACGGTCGTCCTCCGTATCGACGGGTTCCGTTCCTGGTGGTGGGCGGCACCCGGGGGACGCTAACGATCGAACGTCGTTCGCGTAAGCGGTCGGACGACGATGGGCCGAACGTCGCGGCGGACGTCAGTCGCAGGCGCTCCGGTAGGCGCGGATGGCGTCGCGCACCTCGTTGCGGGCGCTCCTGGCGTTGTCGAAGCCGTCGAGCTCGACGTTGTTCCGGCCGTCGGGGAGCGTCTTGTAGACGGCGAAGAACTGCTCGATGCGCTGCGCCTGCATGTCGGGCAGGTCCCGGATGTCGTCGATCTCGGCGTAGTCGGGGTCGATCTCGTCGGCCGGCACCGCGACGATCTTGTCGTCGTCCTCGCCGTCGTCGACCATGTTGAGCACGCCGATCGGCCTGACCTCGATCTGGACGCCGGGGTGCAGCGGCTCCCTGGTGAGGACCAGCACGTCGAGCGGGTCGCCGTCGCCGCCCTGGGACCGCGGGATCGAGCCGTAGTTGCCCGGGTAGGCCACCGGCATCGACTGGAAGCGGTCGACGATGATCTGGCCGGTCTCGGCGTCGACCTCGTACTTGGTGAAGCTGTCCTGCGGGATCTCGATCATCGCGTAGAACGTCGAGGTGTCCTCCGGCTGCGGGAAGCCGAAGGGGTGGGTGGGCTCGAAACACCGCTGGTCGCCGGAGGCCGAGGCGGCCGAACCGTCACGTGCGGCGGCGGAGGTGTCCGCGAAGGCCGTGGTGGTGACGGCGGCTCCGGCGACCACGGCGACGGCGGAGAGTGTCACCAGGACACGTGTACGGGAGAACGGGCTCGGCATGGGTTTCCTTCCTGAGTGCCCGGCAATGTCACAGATGGGGAGGTTCGCCCCCCGTCGCGTCCGCACGGGGACCGGGGAGAATCCGGAAGCCGAAGTTCCGGTGACGACTCCGGAGGCCGGGGTTCCGGACGGTTCTGCCGACAGGAGATCTGCCGCCAGCCGAGATCCGCGCCGCGCGGGGGCCGGGCGCCCCAGGGTGGAGGGAGAACCCGACAACCCCCGACAGGGAGGACCGATGACTCCACCCGTGCCCATGCCCGTCAGGGCGGCGGACGGCGACACGCCGCCCAGCCAGTTCGACGACCATCTGGCGGCCCGCCTGCTCTCCCAGCGGATCGTGCTCCTCGGGACCCAGGTGGACGAGGTCTCGGCGAACCGCGTCTGCGCCCAACTGCTGCTGCTCTCGGCCGAGAACGCCAGGGCGGACATCAGCCTCTACATCAACAGCCCCGGCGGCGCGGTGCACGCCGGGCTCGCGATCTACGACACCATGCGGCTGATCCCCAACGACGTCGCCACGCTCGTCATGGGGTTCGCCGGCAGCATGGGGCAGTTCCTGCTCACCGTGGGCGCGGCCGGCAAGCGCTACGCGCTGCCCAACGCCCGCGTCATGATGCACCAGCCGTCCGCCGGCGTCGGCGGGACGACGGCGGACATCGAGATCCAGGCCCAGAACCTGGAGCACACCAAGCGGACCATCGAGCGGATCACCGCGGAACACAGCGGCCAGTCGCCGGAGACCATCTCCCGGGACGGCGACCGCGACCGCTGGTTCACGGCCGAGGAGGCCAGGGAGTACGGGCTGGTCGACCACGTGCTGGCCTCGCTCGACGACGTCCGGCCGGAGGGCACGCAGCGGAGGACGGGGTTCTAGCCATGGGTCAGTACACGATTCCCACCGTGGTGGAGCGCACCCCGAACGGCGAGCGGGCGTACGACATCTACAGCCGGCTGCTCTCCGAGCGGGTCATCTTCCTCGGCACCGAGATCGACGACGGCGTCGCCAACGTCGTCATCGCGCAGCTGATCCACCTGGAGTCGGCGAGCCCGGAGCGCGAGATCTCGATCTACCTCAACTCCCCCGGCGGCTCCTACACCTCGCTGATGGCCATCTACGACACGATGACGTACGTCAGCGCGCCGATCTCCACGATCTGCGTCGGCCAGGCCGCCTCGACGGCCGCGGTGCTGCTGGCCGGCGGCGACCCGGGGCGCCGGGTGGTGCTCGAACACGCCAGGGTGCTGCTCGGGCAGCCGGCCAGCCGGGGGCGGCAGGGCACGGTCTCCGATCTCGCCCTGGAGGCCAAGGAGATGGTCAGGATCCGGGCCCAGGTCGAGGAGGTGCTGGCCAGGCACACCCCGCACGACATCGCCACGCTGCGGGCGGACATGGACCGCGAGAAGGTGTTCACGGCGGAGGAGGCGGTGGCCTACGGCCTCGCGGACCAGGTGCTGACGCGGCGGCCGCCGATCGGCTGAGCCGGCCCCGGCCCCGGCCCCGGCCCCGGCCCGGCGCGCCGGGCCGGGGCTGGGGCGTCGGCTCAGGCTCAGGCTCAGGCTCAGGCTCAGGCCGCCAGGCTGAGGCGGCCGTCGTGCGGCGCGGCGGGCCCGGGGCGACGGCGCGCGGCGAGCGAGCTGACGGAGGTGACGGAGGTGACCGGCGGCGCGAGCCGACCGTGGGCGCGGACCAGCAGCTCGGCGAGGCTCAGCCCCAGGGCGCGGGCGACCGCCGCCAGGACCTCGGACGACGCCTCCTTCCGGCCGCGCTCCAGCTCGGAGAGGTACGGCATGGAGATCAGGGCCGCCTCCGACACCTCCTTGAGGGTGCGCCGCTGGGCCTGCCGCTCGTGGCGCAGCACCTCGCCGATCAGGTGCCGCCACAGCGGCTCCCTGTCCCGGCGCGCGCGGGGGGTCGTCGGAAGGCGGGGCATCGGAAGGACCTGGGCCGGCCGCGGCCCGGCCTGGTCGGGGACCTGCTCTGGGGCGTCGTCGCTCATCTCCTCAGGGTAGGAACGCGGCGCCCGCAGCGGAGCCGTCGTGCCCTCCGCCCTCCGCGAACGCGGCGGGGCCGGCAGGGCCGGCGGGGCCGCGGAGGGGGAGCGGCTGGCTGTAGACGAGGTTGGTGGTGACGCCGCCGAACCGGGCCAGCGCGTCCGCGACCTGCTCCAGGTGGGCCATGGAGGCGGCCGCGACCCTGAGCAGGTAGCAGTCGTCGCCCGTGGTGCGCAGGCACTCCAGGATCTCGGGCCGCTCGGCGAGCAGTTGGCGCAGGGGCTGGTGGCTGCTGCCCGGGTACCTGAGGCGGATCACGGCCAGCAACGGGAAACCGGCCAGCCCCAGGTCCACGGTGGCGTGGTAGCCGGTGACCACGCCCAGCGCCTCCAGGCGCCTGACCCGCTCGGTGGTGGCGGAGGAGCTGAGGCTCACCCGGCGGCCCAACTCGGCCAGCGGGATCCGGCCGTCGCGCTGGAGCTCGGCGAGGATGGCCCAGTCGGTGGCATCGAGATTCACGGCCATACGGCCAGAATACCGGGAGATCCACGGTGGTTGGCGGCCGATGCCGGTCGATCCGCCTTCCGCGCGGTGGGGTCGCCGGATAGCCTCGACGCGTGCGAAGAGGCGAGGGGAAGCGATCATGACCACCGATGACGAGCGGCTGCTCCGCAGGGCGATCGCGTTGGCCGCCGAGGCACGCGCCGGCGGCAACCCGCCGTTCGGCTCGCTGCTGCTCGGCCCGGACGGCCGGGTCCTGGCCGAGGAGCGCAACTCCAGCGTCACCGACCGGGACATCACGGCCCATCCGGAGCTGAAGCTGGCCCGCTGGGCGGCGCGCGAGCTGTCGCCGGAGACCGCGGCGGGCACCACCATGTACACCAGCTGCGAGCCCTGCGGGATGTGCGCCGGCGCCCTCGCGCGGTCGGGCCTCGGCCGGGTGGTCTTCGCGCTGGCCACCGAGCAGTTGACCGAACTCAGGCCGCCCGGCACCGGCTTCCCCGCCGTGCCCGCGGTCGGCCCCGCGCTCTTCGACGAGGCCCGGGTGCCGGTGGCGGGCTACTACGGCTGACCACCATGCGATCTTCCGCTCGTGAAGGTCGCGTGACGTCGTATTGAGTGGCGGCCGGTGAGTCGATCAGTATTGATCGGTGCTTGGCATAGCGGACGGCCGTCCCCCACGTGAACGTCGCCGCCCCGTGGTGGGCCGGGCCGGCCTGCTGGCGCGGGCCGGTGACCGGCTGCGCCACGGCGGCGGGCTGCTGCTGACCGGGCCGGTCGGCATCGGCAGATCCACGGTGCTCGACGCGCTGGCCGACCGGGCGGACCGGGACGGCGCGCTGGTGCTGCGCTGCGCGCCGGCCCGGGCCGAGTCGGAGCTGCCGTTCCTGGCGCTGATCGATCTCCACGACCAGCTGGACGAGTTCGGCCTGGCCGCGGTCGAGGCGCTGCCGGCCGCGCAGCGCGCCGCGCTGGAGACGGCGCTCACCGGCGGGCCGGTGGCCGTCCACCTGCGGCAGGGCGAACTCGCGCTCCGGCTCGCGGTGTTGTCGCTGCTGCGGACGCTGGCCCGGCGTGGCGGGCCGGTGTTGCTCGCCATCGACGACCTCCAGTGGCTCGACCGGCCGAGCGCCGAGCTGCTGGCCTTCGTCGCCCGCCGGGTGCGCCGGCTGCCGATCGGGGTGGTGGCCACCGTCCGTACCGAGCTGACCGGGGGCGAGACCACCCCGCGTCTACGCGCATTGCCCCAGCCGGCCGAGGAACTCCCGTTGCCGCCACTGGAGTTCGGGTGGCTGGCGGAACTGCTCGACCGGCACGGGGTGGTGGGGCTGCCCGCCCCTGCGCTGCACGAGATCCACCGCACCAGCGGCGGCAACCCGGGGTTCGCCCTGGACCTGGCCAGGGCGGCGGCCGGCGGCGTCGCCGCCCCGCGCCCGGGCGAGCCGCTGCCGCTGCCCGCCCGCCTGCGGGCGGTGGCCAGGCGGTCGCTCGGGCCGCTGTCGCCCGGCGCCCGCGAGACGCTGCTGCTGGCCAGCCTGGCGGTCCCGGCCGGCCGGGACGGCGGGGTGGCGCCCACCGTGGAGCTGCTGCGCGCCGCCGGGCGGTCGGCCGCGGCGGCCGAGGTGGCGGAGGCCGTACGGCTGCGGGTGGTGCGTCCGCTGACCGCGGACGGGGTGGTGCGGTTCGCCCACCCGCTGCTGCCGGCGGTGCTCCGCGCCGAGGCCCCGCCCGACCGGCGCCCGCCGGCCCCCGCCACCGCGGCGGGCCGGCGGCCGGCCGCGGCGCCCGGGGGCGCCGGGGGCCCGTTCGCGGTGCTCGCCGAGATGGAGCGCCGGGTGGTCGGCCTGGTCACGGAGGGCGGCACCAACCGCGAGATCGCCGACCGGCTGTGCGTCAGCGTCAAGACCGTCGAGTCCACGCTGACCCGGGTGTACCGCAAGCTCGGCGTGCGCTCGCGGGTGGACGTGGTCCGGCTGGCGGCCGGCTCCGGCGCGGGCGCGCCGGCCTGAGCCGGCGCGCGACAGCGGGTTTTCCCCATGTGGGGGTCCCGAGTCGACAGCCGACCGGGGCCCGAGTATGGGGAGTTCCCCACTTGGGCCGGGAACTCCCGGGCGGCTAGCGTGAGGAGATCATCCGTCGCGTCACGCTCCCCGCGCCACGCGGCCGTTCGCGCGCGGCGACGACGCCCGCGCCTCCCCCGACCCCCTCTTCTTC
>NZ_SMKI01000204.1 GCF_004348415.1 Streptomyces hainanensis | reverse complement strand
GGCCTCGAACAGCATGGCGGCCGCACCATCGAAGGCGTCGGCGTCCGAGTGGCTCAGCGGATCCTGGCGATGACCTGTGCAATCTGGCACAACCGCACCATCGGCGCACCCATCACCAGGTCACTGATCGCCTACGACCACTGAGCCACATCGGAACTATTCGTCTAGGACACTCACGACACCGGCTTGCGGTAGACGAGGAGGTAGCGCCAGAAGAGGAGGCGGCGGACGCGGTGGCCGGGCAGCAGCTCGGCCGCCCGGCGGCGGATCTCGGGGAGCGGCAGTTCGGGCCGTGCGACCGGCGCCCTGGGCGGGGCCTGGCGGCCGCGCAGCCGGTCGCCGGCCCCGACCACCAGGCGGGCCGCGGCATTGCTCGGCACGGCGGCCAGGGCCACGGCGTGGTCGGCCGCGGTCCGCTCCGGGTAGCAGCCGAGGATCGCCAGCACGCCGCCGGGCGCGAGCGTGTCCCGCAGCCTGGCCACGGTGTCGAACGGCACGTGGTGGATGCTGGCCAGGCAGGAGACGAAGTCGTAGTGGGCGGCGGGCAGTTCCATCGTGGTGATGTCCGCGTGGACGAAACGCGGCCCGCCCGTACCCGACGGTGCCGTCGCCTCGGCCGCCTCGATGACCTCCGCGGAGGGGTCGACGGCGTCCACCGTCAGCCCCCGCTCGGCGAGCCGCCCGGCGAACCGCCCGGTGCCGCAGCCGACGTCCAGCGCGGCGCGGGCGCCGGGCGGCAACTGCCGTAGCAGCAGCCGGTGGTAGTGGTCGTTGTGGTCGAACGGCATGCGCCGATCGTAGTGCCGGGCCATAACCGGTGGCCCTCCGGTCGGCGGGCGGACAGCATGGGTGCCATGAGGATCGGAACCCTGGAGACCGGCAGGCTGAGCCTCCTGCCGCTGGCCGTCGCACACGCGGAGGAGATGGCCGGGGTGCTCTCCGATCCGGCGCTGCACGACTTCACCGGCGGCGCCCCCCACGCTCCCGAGGCCCTGCGAGCACGGTACGAACGCCTGGTGGCCGGCTCCCCCGATCCCGCCGTGACCTGGTGGAACTGGGTGATCCGGCTCCGCGAGGCGGACCGCCTGACCGGGACCGTGCAGACGACCCTCACCGCCGCCGGGCGGGGGCACGTCGCCGAGGTCGCCTGGGTGGTGGGCACCCCGTGGCAGGGACGCGGCATCGCCACCGAGGCGGCACGCGGACTGGTCGCCTGGCTGGGGGAGCGGGGCGTGCGGGAGATCCGCGCCCACATCCATCCCGACCACCACGCGTCCGCCGCCGTCGCCGCCGCGGCGGGCCTGGCTCCCACCGACCGGTGGCAGGACGGCGAGATCAGGTGGGAGCTGACGCCCGGGCGGTCGGGTCAGACGCCGGGGGCCAGCAGGTAGTGACGGCCGTCGGGGCTCCTGGTCAGCCAGCCGTCGTCGACGAGGTGGCGGCGGAGCGCCGCGCAGTCGTCGTGCACCCGGAGCAGCGCCTCGTTGACCTCGCGCTCGTGGTAGGTGCGGCCCGGCTCGAAGAGGGTGTCCGCCAGATGTTCGAGCAGCTGGCGGCGCCGGGCCTGGCGACGGGGGATCGCGACGAGCCGGCCGCTGGCGAACAGCGCCTGGACCCCGTGCGAGCCGCTCTGCTCGTCGCTCATCAGGTTCCCTTCTCGCGACGGACGTTCGGCGCCCAAGGCTGCCAGGGCCGCCGGCCGCGCGCAGCCGGTTTTCGGCCGCGTCCGGCCGGCCGGCGCGCCCGGGACAGCGGCTACGCCGTCGCCAGGCCCGCGCCCGGGATGGCGGCCAGCAACTCGCGGGTGTACTCGGACTCCGGCGCCGCGAACAGCCGGTCCGGGGTGCCGCTCTCCACGATCCGGCCCTCGCGCATCACATGGACCCGGTGCGAGATCATCCGCACCACCGCCAGGTCGTGGCTGATGAACAGGTAGCTGAGGCCCAACTCGCGCTGGAGCTCGGCCAGCAGCTCCAGGATCTGCGCCTGCACCAGCACGTCCAGCGCCGAGACGGCCTCGTCGAGCACCACCAGTTCGGGGGAGAGGGCCAGCGCGCGGGCGATCGCCACCCGCTGCCGTTGGCCGCCGGACAGCTCGTGGGGCAGCCGTTCCGCCATCTCGGCCGGCAACGCCACCTGGTCGAGCAGCTCGGTCACCCGCTTCGCCCGCTCCGCGGCCGTGCCGATCCGGTGCACCTTCAGCGGCTCGGCGACGGTCCGGGCCACGGTGTAGCGGGGGTCGAGGGAGGCGTAGGGGTTCTGGAACACCGGCTGCACCCGGCGGCGCAGGGCGAACAGCTCCCGCCGGCCGAGCGCCGCCATGTCGGTGCCCTCGAACAGCACCTGCCCCGAGGTCGGGCGCTCCAGGCCGAGCAGCAGGTTGGCCGTGGTCGACTTGCCGGATCCCGACTCGCCGACGATCGAGACGGTCTGGCCGCGCGGGATGGTGAACGCCACCCCGTCCACGGCGGTGAAACGGTCCGTCACGCCGCGCCCCGCGCCCCGGACCGGGAACACCTTGGTCAGTCCCCTGACCTCGACCAGATCCCGGGCCTCGGGTCCCGGCGCCGCGGCCTTGACCAGCGAGGTGGAGGAGAGGCTGGGCGCCGCGTCGAGGAGCCGGCGGGTGTACTCGTGCCCGGGCTCCGCCAGGATCCGGCCGGCCTCGCCCGACTCCACGATCTCGCCCCGGTACATCACGGCGACGGTGTCGGCACGCTCGGCCGCGAGACCGAGGTCGTGCGTGATGAGCACGACGCTGGTGCCCATCTCCTCGGTCAGCGCGTCCAGTTGGTCCAGGATGCGGCGCTGCACCGTGACGTCGAGCGCCGACGTCGGCTCGTCGGCGATCAGCAGCCTGGGCCGGCAGGCCAACCCCATCGCGATCAGGGCCCGTTGCCGCATGCCGCCGGAGAACTCGTGCGGATACTGGTCGGCCCGCCGCGCCGGATCCGGGATGCCGACGAGCTCCAGCAGCTCGACCACCCGCGCCCTGGCCGCCTTTCCGGCGGCCCGGCCGTGCACGATCAGCGCCTCGGCTATCTGGTCGCCGATCCGCATCAGCGGGTTGAGGTTGGACATCGGGTCCTGCGGGACCAACCCGATCCCGGCGCCGCGCACCCGGACCATCTCCCGCTCGCTCAGCTCCGCCAGGTCCCGCCCCTCGAAGAGGATCCGGCCACCCGTGACGCGACCGCCGGGCGGCAGCAGCCGGTTGATGGCGGCGGCCGTGGTCGACTTGCCGGAACCGGACTCGCCGACCACGGCGACCGTCCGGCCGGCCGCCACCTCGAGCGAGACGCCCCGGACCGCGGGCACCTCCACGCCGCCCGAGCGGAAGGAGACCGAGAGGTCGCGGATGGACAGAACGGGGGCTGGGGTTTCCATGGTCACCTGTTTCGGGTGGCGCGCGCAGCGCGCGGTGGTGCGGGGTGGGGCGAGGCGGAACCGAGGGCGTCGCCGGCGGTCGCGCGCGCCCGCGCCCACAGCTCCTCGGTCGGCACCGGCCGCCCGGGCGCCAGCAGCCGGCAACTCGCCAGCGCGAGGCCGATCCCGCGGCCCGGCACGAAGCCGACCGCGCAACCGGTGAAGCCGGGATGGCCGAGCAGCGTGACGCGTTCGGCGCCGACGGTCAACTCGTAGCGGCGGAAGCCGAGCGACTGCCCGGCGTCCGGTCCTGGCGCGAAGAACTCCTCGGCCACCTCGGGCCGCCACAGCCGGTCGTGCTCCGCGTAGTCCGCCAGCGCGGTCGCGAACCCGACCAGGTCGCCGAGCGGCGCGAACAGGCCCGCGTGGCCCGAGACGCCGCCGAGCGCGTGGTGCGCGTTGCCGTCGTTCGGCTCGCCGGTGACGGGCGTCCGCCGCCAGCCGCCGAAGTCGGCCGCACGGAACGGCACCGGGTACGGCGTGCCGGTGTCCACCATGGCCAGCTCGACGTCGTCGCCGCGGGCGCTCGTCGCGACCTCGGCGCCGGCCGGCCGGCCGTAGCGGGTGGCGGACAGGCCGAGCGGCCGGGTCACCAGGTCCGCCACGGCCGCCGCGAGCGGCTGCCGGGCGGCCGCCTCGACGACCTGGCCGAGCAGCATGAACCCCAGGTCCGAGTAGTGGCGTTCGCGGCCCGGCGGATAGCGGAGCGGCAGCTCGGCGGCGTACCGCAGCGCCGCGTCCCGGCCGCCGCCGGTGGCCGCGTAGAGCGGCCACCACTCCCAGAGGCCGCCACGGTGCAGCAGCAGGTCGCGGACGCTCACCGCGTCCTTGGGGCCGCCGGCGAACGCCGGCACCAGGCGGCGCACCGGCTCGTCGAGGTCGACGAGCCGGTCGGAGACCAGCCGGATCAGCGCCGTGGTGGTGGCCACCACCTTGGTCACCGAGGCCAGGTCGTGGTGGGTGGCCGTGGTCATCGGCGCCCCGTCGGGCGACCGGGTGCCCGAGGCCACCTCGACGACGAGACCGGGGGCGTGCAGCGCCAACGCCGTGCCCGGCGGCCGGGTGTCGGGCGGCAGCTGGTCGACGAGCCGACGCACCGGCGGCAGCAGCGTGTTCACGGAGCCGCCAGCTCGCGGGTCAGCCGCACCTCGGGCTCGCCGAACTCCTCCTGGACGCGCGTCGCACCGTCCGGGCGCCAGCCCTGGCGGCGGTAGAACGCGAGGGACGGCCCGTTGTCGCGGAACGCCCACAGCTCGGCCCGGCCGGCGCCGCCCGCGCGCAGCGCGCCGGTGGCGGCCGTGAGCAGGGCGGCGCCGACGCCCCCGCCCTGGGCGGTGGGCGCGACGTAGAGCGAGTGGATCAGGCCCGTGGCGCCGTCGTCCGACGGCGCGAAGCGGGTGACGCCGCGCACCTCGCCGCCCGGCGCCGTCTCGACCAGCACCTCGCCCGGCGCGCCGGCGGCCAACGCGCCGCGCCAGAGCGCGACGGCGCGCTCCCGCGTCATCGCGGCCACCAGCGCCGAGGGCAGCACCGCCGGGTAGCTCTCGTGCCAGCAGCCGAGGAAGACCGCGACGACCCCGTCGAGGTCGGCGGCGGTCGCGGGGCGGGGCGTCGACGTCACCGGGTGCTCAGCGTCAGCGCCTCGGGCGGCGCGGCCAGCGGCGCCGGCAGCGTCAGCGGCCCGGCGCCCGGGGTGAGGCTGCCCAGCACCCGCGGCCCGCGGGCGCCGGTGCCGGCCGCCACGGTGCCCGGCAGGCCGTGCGCGGTGCACCAGCCGATCAGCGCGAAGGCGATGGCCTCCTTGGCGTCGGCCGGCGCGCCGAACTCGTCGGTCGTCGACAGCCGGACGCCGGGCAGCGCCGCCCGCAGCCCGTCGAGCAGCACCGGGTTGTGGCAGCCGCCGCCGGAGGCCACCAGGGCGTCGACGCCGGCGGCCGACACGTCGCGGGCCACCGTACGGACCGTGAGCTCGGTGAGGGTGGCCACCAGGTCGGCGGCCGTCGGCGTGACGCCGGCCGAGGCCACGGCGCGCGCCGTGTAGTCGCCGTGGAAGTGCTCCTTGCCGGTGCTCTTCGGCGCCGGCAGCAGGTAGTACGGGTCGTCGAGCAGCACCGCGAGCAGCCGCTCGTCCACCGTGCCCGACGCGGCGATCCGGCCGCCCGCGTCGTAGCCGGCCGGATTCAGGCCCGCCGCCAGCACGGCCGCGTCGATCAGCGCGTTGGCCGGGCCGATGTCGTAGGCGTAGAGGTCCGAAGGGCCGCGCAGCACCGTCATGTTGGCGATGCCGCCCAGGTTGAGCGCGGCCGGCGTGCCGCCGAGCCCGGCGAGCAGCAGCCCGTCCAGGTAGGAGACGAGCGGCGCGCCGTGGCCGCCGGCCGCGACGTCCCTGGCCCGGACGTCGGAGAGCACCGGCACGCCGGTCCGCTCGGCGATCCAGGCCGGCTGCCCGATCTGCAGGGTGCCCAGCGCCCGCCCGCCCTCCACCCAGTGGAAGACGGTCTGCCCGTGCGACACGATCAGGTCGACGGGCCCCGCCGCCTCGACGGCGGCCGCGGCGGCCGCCGCGAACTCCTGCCCGATCAGGGTGTCGAGCTCGCACATCTCGGCGAGGCTGGTGGCGGCCGGCGGCAGCGCCGCGATCAGCCGCTTGCGCAGCGGGTCCTGGTAGGGGGTGCTCGCGGTGTACTCCACCGCGCCGTGCAGCGCCCCGTCCGTCGGGGTGAACTCGACCAGCGCGGCGTCGATGCCGTCGTGCGAGGTGCCGGAGATCATGCCAAGAACCCTCATCGGGCGCGTCCTCCTCGGTTTCGTGGGTCCAGCGCGTCGCGCAGGCCGTCGCCCAACAGGTTGAGGCCGACGACCAGGAGGACGACCGCCACGCCCGGCGCGATCATCGTCCAGGGGGCGATCTCCACCAGCGTGCGGGCGTCGAAGATCATCGAGCCGAGCGACGCCGCCGGCGGCGGGGTGCCCAGGCCCAGGAAGCTCAGGCTGGCCTCGGTGAGGACCGCCCAGGAGAGCGAGAGCGTCACCTGCACGATCACGATCGACCCGATGTTGGGCAGCACGTGCCGGAAGAGGATCGAGAGCCGACCCTGCCCGGTGCTGGTGGCGGCCTTCACGTACTCGATCTCGCGCAGCGAGAGCACCGGGCCGCGGGTGACCCGGACGAAGATCGGCGCGTAGACGACGGCGATGGCGACCGCGACGGTGAACCAGTTGCGGTCGAACACCGAGGCCAGCGCCAGGGCGAGCAGCAGCGGCGGGAAGGCGAACAGCACGTTGGTGAGGCCGCCGATCGCCGTGTCGGTGAAGCCCCGGAAGAAGCCGGCGACCAGGCCGCCCAGGGTGCCGACCACGGTGGCCAGCGTCACCGCCACCACCGAGATCAGCACGGAACTGCCGACCCCGGCGGCCACCCGGGAGAACACGTCGCGGCCGAACTGGTCGGTGCCGAAGAGGTGTTCGCCGGACGGTGAGAGCAGCCGGTTCGGCGGGTCCTGGGCCACCGGGTCGTACGGCAGCAACCCCGTGAAGGAGAGCAGCCCGGCGACGGTGAGCAGCCCGACGAGCACCAGCCCGACGACGCCGCTCGGGCTGCGCAGCACCGCGCGCAGCCGGCCCGCCCGGCGGGTGGCGGGAACCGCGATCGGGGCGGTACGCGTGAGGTCGGTCATGCGGCACGCACCCTCGGGTCGATCAGCCGGTAGGCCAGGTCGGTCAACAGGTTGACGAGGACGAAGGCGGCCGCGATCACCAGCACCGTGGACTGCACCAGCGCGTAGTCCTTCTGCTGGATCCCCAGCAGCACCTGCCGGCCGATCCCGGGCACCGAGAACACCTGCTCCACCACCACGGCCCCGCCCAGCAGGTAGCCGAACTGGAGCCCGACCATGGTGACGATCGGCACCAGCGCGTTGCCCAGCACGTGCCGGACCTGGAGCCGGCGGGCCCCCACGCCCTTGGCGCGCGCGGTGCGGACGAAGTCGTTGGAGCGGACCTCCAGCACCGCCGTCCGCGTGGTGCGCATGATCGGAGCGGCGATGCCGAAGCCGAGCACCAGCGAGGGCAACAGCAGCTGCTGGAGGTTGAGCACCGGATCCTCGAACAGCGGGGCGAACGCCTGGCCGTTGGGGTTGAAGCCGAAGTTCGAGGCCAGCACCGAAAGCAGCGTGGTGGCCAGCAGGAACGCCGGGATGGACAGGCCGGCCAGGCCGACCAGCTGGCCCGCGGCGTCGCGCGGCGAGTCGGGCCTGGACGCGGACAGCATGCCGAGCGGGATGCCGATGAGCAGCGCGATCAGGATGGCGAGCAGGGCGAGCTCGAAGGTGACAGGCAGCGAGCGGAGCGTCAGTTCGAGCACGCTCTCGTGGGAGCGCGTCGAGTACCCCAGGTTGCCGGTCAGGAGGTTGCCGAGCCACGAGAAGAACTGCAGCACCAGCGGCTGGTCGATGCCGTAGTACGCCTCCAGGTCACTCCGCTGCGCGGGAGTGAGCGCCGCCGCCTCGGTGCCGAGGGCGGCCGTGATCTGGTCGCCCGGGATGGCGCGCAGCAGCACGAAGACGAAGACGGCGACGCCGAACAGGGTCGCCAGGGCGGCGGCGGCCCGCCGGGCGACGGGATGGTGGGTCAGGGTGCGGAGCATGGTTACGCGGATCTTTCCCGCCGCGGGGGGCGGCGCCGGACTGCCCGGACGCCACCCCCCGCCGCAGACCTAGGAGGTGAGGGCCGTCGTGCGGAGGAACCGCAGGGAGCCGTTGGGCATCGCGGTGAAGCCCTGCACCGACGAGGTCATCGCCGTGTAGCTGTAGCTGGTGAACATCCAGATCCAGGCCGCGTTCTCCTCCAGGTGGGCGGAGATCTGGCGGTAGATCTCGCGGCGCTCCTCCGGGTCCTCGACGGAGCGGCCCTCGGCGAAGAGTTCGTCGAGCTCGGGCGAGCTGTAGCCGGCCACCGCGTTCAGGTTGCCGTCGCTGGTGAAGTACCGGCCGTACATGCCGTTGGGGTCGGGGTTGCCGCCGTTGAGCGCGACCGCCGCGTCGAAGTCGCCCGCCACCCAGCGGTCGACGTAGGCGCCGGACTCCAGCACCTCCAGCTCCAGGGTGATGCCGGCCTCGGCCAGCTGCGCCTGGATGTTCTGCGCCTCGTTGACGGAGGTGGCGTACTCGCCCTGGGAGACGATGGCGTCGATCGTGACGTCCGACCGGCCCGAGTCGGCCAGGTACTCGGCGGCCTGGTCCAGGTCACGCTCGGGGCACGGACGCGCCTGCGGGTCGGAGCGGTAGGCCGGGGAGGTGATCGGCCCGGTGACCTCGCCCTCGCCGAGGGCGGCGGTGTCCAGCACCTGCTGCCGGTCGATGGCGCACTGGACGGCGAGCCGCACGTTGACGTCGGCCAGGTCGCCGCGGGTCGCGTTGAGCATCAGGGCGTGGTAGCTGAGCTGCGCGGTGGGGTCCACCGTGACGTCGCCCGACTCGGCGGTCTGGGCGACCAGCGGGTCGTCGAAGACGGCCATCTGGACGTTGCCCGACTGGAGCGCCGAGACGATCGCCGACTCGTCGGGGATCACCCGGAACTCGACGCTGCCGAGGCCCGCCGGGTAGCCCCAGAACTCCTCGTTCCGCACCAGGGTGATCGACTGGCTGGACACCCGGTCGTCGAAGGTGAAGGGACCGGTGCCGTTGGGCTGGCCGTTCAGCTCCTCCTCGGTGTCGTCGGAGGAGAGGATCGACATGTTGACGGAGGCCAGGTTGGCCGGCAGGGAGGCGTCGGGGCTCGCCAGGTGGAGCTCGACGGTGTGCTCGTCGGGCGCCTCCACGGACTCCACGGCGGCGAGCGAGGACGCCGCGACGGCGGCCGTCGCCTCGTCCTTGATGCTCTCCAGCGAGAACACCACGTCGGCGGAGTCCAGGGCGCTGCCGTCCTGGAAGGTGACGCCGTCGCGCAGGAAGAAGGTGAGGGTCAGGCCGTCGTCCGAGGTCTCCCACTCCTCGGCGAGGCCCGGCACCACCGTCATGTCCGAGTCGAGCTCGGTCAGGCTGCCGTAGATGTTCTCCAGCACGTTGACGGCCTGGAACTGGGTGGCCTTCCAGGGGAACAACGTGTCGGGGTCCGAGGTGACGCCGATAACCAGGTCGCCGCCGGCCGGCCCGTCGCCGTCGGACGAGCCGGAGTCCGAGCAGCCGGCGAGCACGAGCGAGAGAGCCGTGGCCCCGCTCAGTGTCGCCAGGGCGCTGCGGGCTATCCGCGTTCTGTGTGACATGGGATTCCTCAAAGCTGTGGGTGGTACTCAGCCGCGCACGGTATCGAGTGACGTCCGGAGCGTGACACCAAGGCGTCTGCGCAGCGGAACTGTCAGAAACTTACCTTCAAGAAATCACTGGTGTAAATATGTTCCCCGTACAGCCTTGCGAGTTGGGTTCGGACCGCTAGCGTGGGCCGGCGCGCGCCGACGGGCGCCGGAAGGAAGGAACGAGCGTGGGCGATGAAGCCACTGAACGGCCGGACTCCAGGACGGTCCTGGTGCGGATGCGGGCGGCACTCCCGTCACTCCGCCCCTCCGAGCGACGCATCGCTCAGGCGTTCCTGGACAACCCGGCCGATTCGGCGCGCCTCTCCATGGCCGACCTCGCCGAGCGCTGCGGCACCTCGCCGACCTCCGTGGTCCGCTTCTACCGCCGCATCGGCTACGCGCACTACCGGGACCTGCGCATCGACGTGGCGCGCGAGGCCACCCGGGAGAAGCTGGCCCACGCCGACCTGCCCGCCGTCTCCGGCGACATAGACCGCGACGACACCCTGGAGCAGATCATCTCCAAGGTGGCGACGAACGGGACGCTGTCGATAGCCGACACCATGAACGCCCTCGACCGGCGGGCCCTCGCCCGGGCCGTCGAACTGGTCGCCGGCGCCCGGCGGGTCGACGGCTTCGGGGTCGGCGCCAGCTCGTTCGTCAGCCTCGACCTCCAGCACAAGCTGGTCAGGATCGGCCGCACCGCACTCAACTGGCGCGACTCGCACGCCGCCAGGACGGCCGCGGCCACCCTCGACGGCTCCTGCGTCGCCATCGCCATCTCGCACTCCGGAACCACCATCGACACCGTCGAGTTCGTCGCCATCGCCCGCCAGGCGGGCGCGACGACCATCGCCATCACCAACCACGAGCGGTCACCGCTCGGCGAGGTGGCCGACGTGGTGCTCACGACCGCCGCCCGGGAGACCCGGTTCCGCTCCGGGGCGCTCGGTAGCAGGATCGCGCAACTCATGGTCGTCGACTGCCTTTTCACCGGAGTGGCGCAATCCTCGTACGACGCCTCCATGGCGGCGTTGCGCAACACCTACGCCGCCGTTCACTACCGCACCGTGGACGAGACCTGATGACCACCACGAGCACCCGGGCGCTGGACCGGCTCGCCGCAGCCCACGACGCCTCCCACTACCTGCTGGTGCCGGCCGAGGTGGCCACCCCGCGCGACGTCGGCGAGGTCGCGGCCCTGCTGCGCTCCGCCACCGAACGCGGCCTGCCGCTGACCTTCCGCTCCGGCGGCACCAGCCTCAGCGGCCAGGGCGTCACCGACGGCCTGCTGGCCGACACCCGCCGCCACTTCCGCCACGTCGAGGTCCTGGACGACGGCGCCCGGGTGCGCGCCCAGCCGGGCGCCACCGTCCGCCAGGTCAACGCCCGCCTCGCCAGGCACGGGCGGAAGCTCGGCCCCGACCCGGCCAGCGAGATCGCCTGCACCGTCGGCGGCGTCGTCGCCAACAACTCCAGCGGCATGGCCTGCGGCACCGAGCACAACACCTACCGCACCCTCGACTCGCTGGTCGCCGTGCTGCCGAGCGGCACCGTGGTCGACACCGGCGCGCCCGACGCGGACGCCAGGCTGCGGGCCGCGGAACCCGAGCTGTACGCCGGCCTCGCCGCGCTCCGCGACCGGGTGCGCGGCAACCCGGAGTCGGTGCGCGTGATCCGGCGCCAGTTCGCCATCAAGAACACCATGGGCTACGGGGTCAACGCCTACCTCGACCACGACGAGCCGGCCGACATCCTCGCCCACCTGCTGATCGGCAGCGAGGGCACGCTCGGCTTCGTCGCCGAGGCCACCTTCCGCACCGTGGCGGCGCTGCCGCACGCCGCCACCGGGCTCGCGGTCTTCCCCACCCTGGCCGCCGCCACCGCGGCGCTGCCCGCGCTCACCGGCGCCGGCCTCGCCACCATCGAGCTGATGGACGCCACCTCGCTGCGGCTCGCCCAGGCCGAACGCGACCCGGCCGCCGCCCTCGCCGCACTCCCGCCGGTCGCCGAACACGCCGCGTTCCTCGTCGAGTTCCTCGGCGCCGACGAGGCCGCGGTGGCCGCCGCCAGGGCCGCGGCCGAGCCGCTGCTCGCCGACCTCGACGTCGTCGCGCCCCTCGCCCTCACCGGCGACGCCCGCGAGCGGGCCGCCCTCTGGCAGGTCAGAAAGGGCCTCTACACCATGGTCGCCGGCGCCCGGCCCGCCGGCACCACCGCCCTGTTGGAGGACATCGCCGTCCCCGTGCCGGCGCTCCTCGACACCTGCGAGCGGCTGACCGCCCTGTTCGCCGAGCACGGCTATCCGGAGAGCGTGATCTTCGGGCACGCCAAGGACGGCAACATCCACTTCATGCTCAGCGAGCGGTTCGAGGAGCCCGCGGCACTCGACCGCTACCGCCGCTTCACCGACGACCTGGTCGACCTGGTGCTCGGCAACGACGGCACCCTCAAGGCCGAACACGGCACCGGCCGCATCATGGCCCCCTTCGTCCGGCGCCAGTACGGCGACGAACTGTACGAGGTGATGCGCGAGACCAAGCGGCTCTGCGACCCGGCCGGGGTGCTCAACCCCGGGGTGGTGCTCACCGACCGGGCCGACGCCCACCTGCGCGACATCAAGCGCGCCCCGGCCGTCGAGGAGGAGGTCGACCGCTGCGTCGAGTGCGGCTTCTGCGAGCCGGCCTGCCCCTCCCGCGACCTCACCCTGACGCCCCGCCAGCGCATCGCGCTCCGCCGCGAGGCCCGCGCCGCCGAAGAGGCCGGCGACACGGCGCTGCTGGCCGAGCTGGAGCGTGACTACGCCTACGACGGCGTGGACACCTGCGCCGTCGACGGCATGTGCCAGGTCGCCTGCCCGGTGCGGATCAACACCGGCGACCTGGTGCGGCGGCTGCGCGCCGAGCGGCCCCGCCCGCTGGAGCGGGCCGGCTGGAACCTGGCCGCCGGACACTGGGCCGGAGCGGCCCGCGCCGGCGGCGCCGCGCTCTCGCTGGCCGCCGCCCTGCCGACCCCGCTGGCCACCGCCGCCACCGCGGCCGGCCGGGCCCTGCTCGGCGCCGACACCGTGCCCGCCCACCACCCGGGGCTGCCGGGCGGCGGCGACCGGCGGCGGCCGCGCGCCGCCGAGCGGCCGGTCGCCGTCTACGTGCCGTCCTGCACCGGCGCCGTGTTCGGCCCGGGCGACGGCGGCGACGGGGTCACCGCCGCCTTCCTCGAACTCTGCGACCGGGCCGGCGTCCAGGTCACCGTGCCCGAGGGGATCGACGCCATGTGCTGCGGCACGCCCTGGAAGTCCAAGGGCCACGACCGCGGCCACCGGCGGATGGCCGACCGGGTGCGCCCCGCGTTGTGGGCCGCGACCCGGGAGGGCGAGCTGCCCGTGGTCAGCGACGCCGCCTCCTGCACCGAGGGTCTGGCCGGCCTGCTCGACGAACTGCCCGGCCCGGTGCGGGTGGTGGACGCCGTCGCGTTCGTCCACGACACGCTGCTCGACCGGCTCACCGTCACCGCCCCGTTGCCCTCCCTCGC
>NZ_SMKI01000203.1 GCF_004348415.1 Streptomyces hainanensis | reverse complement strand
GTCGAGGGTGGTGGCGGCGTCGGCGACGGTGGGGGAGACGGTGATGTCGGGGGCGATGGTCACGCGTCACTCTTTCGGGTGGTTGGTGTGGTCACCCCTCCAACGGGGCCGGACGGGTGAGGGTTACGGGCGGCCGGTCAGATCGCGAGGGCGGCGTGGTGGTGCCAGCCGGCGGCGGCTTCCTCGCCGACCGGGCCGTGGCCGGGGAGCTCGGCCCAGGCGTGGTAGACGGTCGGCGGTGGGGCGAACTGCGCGCCCACGCACCAGGTGAGGTGGCGTCCGATGAGGGCGGCGGCGATCACGGAGCCGAGGCTGGTCTCCAGGCAGGCGATGCGCACTGGCCAGTGCCGGCCTGCGTGGCGAACGGCCTGGACCATGTCTTCGGCTCGGCCGCGGGTGGTGGGGCGGCGGCCGACTCGGCGGGCAGCCCGCGCGATGCGGGTGACGTGGCGGAACGGCAGCACCCTGAGGGCGAGCACGGCGAGCAGGAGGCCGGCCCAGGCGGCGCACCGCTCGGTTCGGGTGCCGGCACGGGTGGTGCGGTAGCCGCGGATCATCGTCATCGCCACCACCTCCACCGTCGGCGACCGCGTGCCGGTGCGGCCGGCTTGGTGTGGGCGAGGAGGCCGGCGTCGTCGAGGGCCCGGTGGACCTGGGCGATGTCGGCGGTGGCCTGTGCCGCGGGGATGCCGAAGTGGGAGGCGTAGTTGGCGGCGGCCTGCTCAGGCGTCGCGTTCCCGAGGAGGAGCAGCGCCACCGAGGCGGCAGGGGAGAGCTCATGCCACTGGCCGGTCCACTCGTCGAGGATGGCGCCACCGTCCAGGGTGAGCGCGGGGTGGGCGCGGTCAGCGAGTTCGCGCATGGGTGGGTGCCTCCTGCCACCAGGTGACGCGGTGGGCGTCGAGTTGCCGAAGCCACAGTTCGGTGGCGACGGCGGTGTGTAGAGCGCCCTTGGCCAGGCGGCGGCCGGCGCCGGCGCGGGCCAACTGCTCGCGCACGGCCTCGGTCGTGAGGAGTCCGAGCGCGGCGATCCGTCCGTCGGGGCCGAGGAGCAGGTCAGTGATGAGCGGCAGGTGTTCGGAAAGGCCGGCGGAGGAGACGCCGCTGAAGGCGCCCTTGGTGGTGCGGTCCAGCACGAAGCAGGGCACCGGGCCGTTGGGGAAGGCTGCGGCGAGCAGCGGCTTGAACCGGCCGGGGGAGCCCCGTTGTTCGGCCGGCACGGCCAGGCACGCCCGGATGACGGTGGAATCCAGGTACGGGGCGGCCAGCTCTGTGCCGTGGCCGGCCAAGGCCAGCGTGCGCCAGCCGGTGAGGTTCGCGCCCAGAGACAGGAGGTCTTGCCGGTCCTGCCAGGTCGCCAGCCGCGCCGGTCCGTCCAGGGCAGTGGCCATCTGCTGAAGGTGGTCGGCGAGGTGGGCGCGCACCGGCGGAGTGATCCAGTCCGCGGTGGCCAGCAGCGGCACCCATGCGGCCGGGTACTCGGCTTGCGGGCGCCATGGCCGGGGCGCTTCGCGAAGGGTGGCCGCGACCTGGGCGAGGTCCTGGTCCAGCGCCATGCGGGAGGCCGGCCGGATGTGGGCCCATACGCTGCGGGGCGAGCGCTGCCGCACTCGCGCCTGCCACATCAGGTGGACCGCGAGGGTCCTTAGCCGTCGCTCGCGCAGAAGGTCGGCCAGGTGATCGGGGTCGGCGGACAGCACGACGTCGCCGCCCACCCCGGTGAAGTGCGGCCCCGGCCCGGGCAGGTCCTCGCGAGCGGTCCTCAGGACGTGGTCCTTGATGGTGGCAGTCACCGTGTACGGGCTGGGGGCGTCGGTCACCGGCGAGCTGGGATCGGCCAGCGGCGCGTAGTAGACGGTGTGAGCCGTGCCGCGTGCCACGCGGTGGGTGATGTCCTCAATGCTCTCCGCCGTGCGCCGGGCGAAGGCGAGGTCGTCGTTGCGGAGCCGGCGGTCAGCCAAGGTCACCGCGGTCACTGGCCGTCGCTGGGCGATCAGACACGCGAGCGTCGTGGAGTCGAGGCCCGCCAGGTCGGTGCTCACCGGGCTGTCGCCGAGGCGGAAGGCGACGGCCATCTCCAGCACGGCCCGCACCGTGCCGGCCGCCTCCTCCATGTCCACCGGCGGGTACTCGACGGGCTCGACCGCCTCCGTGCTCACGTGCGCGCCGTGGAGCAGCAGCACGTGCCCGGACGGCACCCGGCGCACCTCGCGGAACAGGCTGGTGGTGCCAGCCACGTCCGGTTGGCCCACCGCCAGGTGCAGCCCCAGCCCGACCGGGTCGACCGGCGCGCCGTCCAGGGCGGCCAGCGGCACGGCCGCGGTGGACCACCACACCCCACCTGCGGCCCGGCGCCAATACACGGGGTACTGCCCGGCAAGGTCACCGAGCAGCGTGGTCACCTGCCCGTGGCCGGTGATCACCAGGTAGGCCCCGGGCCAGTCGGTCAGGTCCCGCCACCGCTGTGCCCGCACGGCCGGGAGCGCTCGTTCGAGAGCGTCGTCGTCTGCGCCGCACTCGCCGACCACGACCAGCGCGGTGTTCCCCGCCTGTGCCGTGCGCACGGCCGCCGCCGGCCAGCCGACCGTCCATGCCGCTCTCCAGCCGGGCATCGGCCGGCCGGCCGCAGGCCGCACGTCAGGCGGTCCCGTCCCGCTCCATCCCACACACCAACGCATATCCGTCTCCTCGCAAGATGGCCTGGGGGGTTGTGGACGCGGGGCCCGGCCGATCGGCCGGGCCCCGCCTTGGTGGGCCCCGTCTCAGCGAGCCACACCGGTGAGCCGAGGGTCAGTTCTTCTCGTACTCGGTGTCGTCGTCGGTGTCGAACGTCTTCTTCGACAGGGTCACGTCGGTGACCTTCCCGGCGACTGCGACGGACGGCGCCACGTAGCGCCGCACGGGGGCACCGCCCTCCAACACGTCGATGTCCAGCATTGAGCTACCTCCATCAGGTGGCGTTCTCCCGGGACGCTTGGCCCGGCACAACCAGACTCGCCGGCACGGCTTCTGGGGTCATTGCCGGAGGCGGCCGGGCACATTGCGGGCAACCGCAATGCCATCGCGAGCGCCCCCGAACACGCTCTCCCGCTCCGGCCCGCCAGGGGCTACGGTGAGCGCCCGAGCCGTCACACCCCCGGGGGGATGTCGTGGCTGTGATCACCCGAGCTCGGCGCGCCGCGATCGTTCGGCAGGCAGCACAGATCCGCCGAGACGGCCAGCGCCGGGGCCACCTGACGTCGCGGATCGCCGCCGCCATCCGCATCGCGTTACCCGAGGTATCCGCGCTGGAGGCATGGCGTCTGGCGCTCGGCTGGTCCCGCGCGGTCGCGATCGAGCAGATCGTCCAGTGCTACCGAGACGAGGATCTGCGTCCGCCGGGGCTGACCGAATCGATGCTCTGCCGCTGGGAACACGACCCGCGAGAGCGCCCCGGATTCGAGTACACCGGGGTCATCAGCCGTGCTTACGGCGCCTCCCTGGTGGACCTCGAACTAACACGCCATGCCGTCCCGTTCACCACGGCCAAGGACACCGCGATCCGATACGGTCGGCCCGACCCCGCCATGCCGCCGATGGGAGAGCTGATGACGACCGAAGCAGGGCTCCCCGCCGTGCGGGAATCCCTTCGCCTGGCGCTGCTCGTCGATCCGAGTGGGGGCCCGGCCGTGCTCGACGCCGCCGAGGCCGCCGTGGAGCACTACGCCCTGGGGTACTCGAAGCACCCACCGCACGTCCTGTTCTCGGAGGTGCGGGCCGCTCGCGAGTTCCTCACCGAGGCGCTCGCGGCCGGTACCCGAGACCGCACCGAGCTCCACCGCCTCCTCGGATGGCTCTCCGGCCTGCTGGGCAACCTTGCCCATCACCTCGATGACAACACCGGTGCCCGCGTCCACCTGACCGCGGCCGCGACCTTCGGGGGCCAGTCAGGAGACGCCAAGCTGACGGCCTGGGCATTCGGGGCCCGGAGCATGACCGCCCGCGCGCGCCACCGCCCGGACATGGCCGTCGAGTTCGCCGAGCGCGCGCTGGCCGCCACCTCGACACCGTTGGCCCGGGCGCAGATCCTGGGGTGGGCCCTGCTGCCCTCCCTCGCCGCACAGGGGCGCGCACCGGACGCGGAGGACGCCCGGCGGCGTGCCGACGAGGCCATGGAGGCCGCTGGCGGGGAGGAGCCGGGTCGCTTCGGGTTCGACGTCGCCGAGCTGCGGCTTCACGAGGCCGAGGCGTATCTGGCGCTCGGCCAGCCCGACGGCGCGCGGCCGTTGGCCGAGGCGTCCGCCGCCGGCTGCGTGCCGGGGACGCCCGGCTGGGCCGCGGCGACGCTCCTCCTTGCCCGAACGGAGGCGGCGGCCAGCCGACACTCGGACGCCGCCGCCCGCGCGCTCGACGTCTTGGACCAGGTCCCCACCAACCGCCTGCGAGCCACCACACGCGCGCGTCTCGCGACGCTCGACGAGGAGCTGGCCGGCGTCGCCACGAGCGCGGTCCGAGACCTCCACGAACGGCTCCGCGTTCTGCCGCCGCCGGTCGACCCCTTCGGGCGAGCCGCCCCACCAGATCAGACCTGACCGGCGTCGAAGCGGGTTGTCGCTGGCGACGCGAGACAGCACAACGGCCCCGCCGGGTGATGACGAGGCCGTTCGCCGTTCCCTGGCAATCACGCGGGGGTACCGTCCTAAGTGCCACCATAAAACTGGGAGTTCAGTATGCCCGAGCAGACTGACGGGCGCATCGGTGCCCGCCTGCGCGAGTTGCGGAAACGACGCGGCCTGACCCAGCGGGACTTGGCGGACCACTCCGGGGTGTCTCTCGCCACGATCCGGAACCTGGAGCAAGGTGTCCAGGAGGCCCTTCGGCTGGAGACCGCGCGGAAGCTGGCATCCGCCCTGCGTGCTCCGACCAGCAAGATCGTCAGGCGCGAGGAGGAACCGGTGCCGGAGATTACCCTGGCGGCCGACATGTGGCTCCCGGTAGAGCACGCTGTCCAACGGCCGCCGGGTGCCGACGACCTCCCCGAGCCCACGCTCGATGGAGTTGAGGAAGCCCTCCAGGCGGCGCGAGCCGTCTACTACGCGGACAACTACGCCGAGTTGGCCACCCTGCTGCCGCCCCTCGTTCGTGACGCTGACTCGCTCGGCAACACCTCCGAGGCCCGAGACGTCCGCGCGCGGCTGCTGCACTTCACCGGGGCCGCTCTGACGCAGGTCCGGCTCTGGGGCGCCGCCGACACCGCGCTGGAGCGCGCACTCGACGAGGCGCCCGACTCGGCCGTCGCGGCCGGCGTGGTCACGACGCGCTGCTGGCTGCTGATGCGCCAAGGGCAGTTGTCCGAGGCCCGTGAGCTGGCGACGAAGTGGGCCGACGACCTCGAACCGCGTCGCATCTCCCGGGCGACCCCGGACGATCTCGCGGCGTGGGGCTGGCTGCTGCTACACGCCGCAGCGGCCGCGGTCCGGGACAACCGGGAGGGCGAGGCTGCTGTCGCGATCCGGCTCGCGGAGGGCGCGGCGGTCATGACCGGCCGCGACCTGGGGTACGGCCGGCGGATGAACAGATGGGGGCCGACGGTTGTGGCGCACAAGGAGGTCGAGCACTACGTCATCACCGACCACCCGGACGAGGCTCTGAAGCTGGCGGGTAAGCAGGCGAGCAAAGCGGGGGCGCGGCGGCTCCCGAGTGACGGCAACGCGAACCGGCACCGGCTGGACGTGGCACACATCCACGCGCGGCTGAGGAACTTCGACAAGGCGATGGAGACCTTGTGGGGTGTGCACACGACGGCGCCGAGTTGGCTCTCGCGGCAGCAGTACGCGCGGGACATCCTGGGCGAGGTCGTCGAGAGGCGAAGGACGTTGACGCCGGAGATGCGCACGCTGGCCGACGCGATCAGGCTGCCGCTGTAGCTCACTAGTACTTCCCCATCACGGTCGGTGAAATTACCTATTGAGAGTAATCGCCGTCCTACATAGCGTCATGTGTCACAGCCTCCCCCTGGAGTCGGCCATGACGACGACGTCCCCTTCACTGCCTGACTGGATCCCGCCGTTGCGTTCCGGCGCCCGGACGTTACCGGCCGGCCGCTGGTGGGACGTGGTGCAGGTCCCGAGCTCGACCTCGGCCCACGTCCTTGGTCGGCTCGACGCGCGGTCCGGGCCGGTGATCGAGATCCAGGAACGCGCCGTGGTCCGCTGGTTGGTGGCGCCCCGGGCCACAGCCGGGTGGCAGCGGCTGCCCGGCGTGCGCGTCATCGGGCACGGCCACTACGTCGCGATCCCGCCGGCCGAGTGGCGCGCCTCGCGAGACGGCGCACCGCCCCTCCGCTGGCTGGTGCCACCGCGCGGCAGATGCCTGACGGAGGCGGAGGCGCTGCGCGAGGCGCTGGCGGCGACACTGCTCGCGCCGGCCGTGTGGGAGGCGCGCCATGCCTGAGCGGACCGTGGCCGCCTCGGACCCCGACGACGTCACCATCGTGACCGGACTGGAGCGGGCCGTCGACGTCGCGGAGCCGGTGACCTGCCGCTACTGCGGCAACGCCATCGTGGTGGACGACGACCACGCCACCCACTGCTGCTGGCGCCCCGGGAAGGCGACGGCCAGGTGAGCGCGCCGGCCGAGGCGACCGAGCCCACGATCACCCTTCCGGTGCCCGCGTTCGGCGAGATGAGCAGGTGGCAGCTGGCCGGATTCCTCTGCGCCTGGGGCGGCGAGCTGCTGTTCCCGGACCCGGGCTACCGACTCGCGACCGTCCACGACCCGCAGGGATACGGCCACGACCTGATGGTGTGCCAGCCATGCCTCCGCCGACGCGTCGACCAGGCGGTGGCCGATGCCGAGGCATAGCGCCCGCCGGGAAGTGCGCCCGCCGCGCGGCGGCCACGCCGTCGACGTGGCCCTGCTGCTGCTATACGGCTGGGTCGCCGGGTGGCTGTCGGGGCTGCTGGTTCAGGTGGTGCTGCGGTGACCGTGGTCTACGTCGTTGCGGTGCTGCCCGTCGCCTGGCTGCTGCTCGGCCTCGCCTTCGTGGTGACGGCGGCGCCTGTCTGGTCCCGCGCACTGCACGACGCGGAGCCGCCCTGACGCCCCCGGCAGGGATGGACGGCCCACCGAGCTCAGTCGTGGCCGGCCGCCCCGCACGAGGCGCGGATCACGAGACGTGGCTGCAGGGTGAGTTGGCGGACGGGGACGGAGCGCGGGTCGGTGGCCTCCAGACGTTCGAGCAGGAGCTGCGCCGCGAGTTCGCCGAGCTCCTGCTTGGGTGGGGCGACGGCCGTCAGCGGCACGTCGGCGAGGGCGGAGATCTCGTCGTCGTAGGCGATCAGCGCCAGGTCGTCCGGCGGACGCAGACCCTGGGTGCGCATGCGCTGCATCAGCTGGATGGCGTCGTGGTCGGAGTGGACGAGCGCGGCCAGCGTGCCGCTGACACGGCAGTCCGCGATGAACCGGTCGTAGAGACGCGTGGCGTCCGCCCTCGGATGGCCACTGTCGAGGACCGGGGCGGGGTCGAGGCCGAGATGCCGGACGGCGTCCGCGTATCCCTCGTGGACCAGGGGTGCGGTGGGGCTGCCGTTGGTGAACAGGCCCACCCTCCGGTGGCCGAGCTCGGCGAAGTGCCGGACGGCGGTGGACGCGCCCTGCTGATGGTGCGAGATGACGTACTCGCAGACGGCGAACACGTCCTTCGGCCTGCGTTCCACCAGGATGAAGGGGAGCCCGCCCGCCTGAAGCCGCTCCAGGGAGGCCGCCGGCAGGTGGACGGTCTCCGCGGTCACCACGAGCAGGCCCGTGGCCCCCGCCATGCCCAACTCCCGCACCTGTTCGAGGTCGCGGGGACGGGCGTAGTCGGTCAGCCCGATGACCAGCCGCACCCCACGCCGCTCGGCCACCGCCCGGACCCCGGCGACCACCCGGGGGTAGTAGTAGTCGGTGGCCGGCACGAGCAGCCCGAGGGTCTGCCCGGAGGGGACGGGCGAGTTCCCCGCCGGCGCGGACGCCGGCTCGGCGGCGGGTGCGGGTTCCTGGCCGGCCAGCAGGGCCCCGCCCCGGACCCGGGTCACCCGGCCGGCCGCCTGGAGATCCAGCAGATCCCGCCGGATGGTGTCACGTGAGACGCCGAGCCGGGTGGCCAGCTCGGTGACCCGCAGGACGCCGGCCGCCTCCAGCTCCCTGATCAGCAGCGCCTGCCGCTGCGCGACGAGCATGTCGGCCATGGCCCTTCCCGTGAACGTAGCCGGATCGGCTTGGTGCGAGGGCGTTCGACGACCGCAGGTTCAGCGTGTGCCGCCGGCTTGTTGGAGCTGTTCCTCGTATGCGGTGCGCATCTGGTCGCCGATGGCGGTGCGCCAGTCGTTGACGGCGCGGTCGAGGTCGGTGAGGGGTTTGCGGCCTTGGATGATGTCGTCGCGGGTGGCGAGGAGGTTGCGTTCGGCGGCTTCGGCTCTGGCGGTGGCGGATTCGACGTAGAGGCCGAGGGTGGGGTCGTCCTTGCGGTTGGCCAGGACGGTGGTCTGGTAGGCGTGTTGGTAGTCGACGTCGTCGGGTCGGCCGGGTTGGTAGAGGACGGCGGGGGCGTCGACGAGGTAGCGGGTGGGGACGGTGGTGTTGGTTTGGCCGTCGGTGGTGAAGATGGGGTCGCCGTCGCTGTTGCGTTCGTGGTCCACGCCCGCCTCGCCGTAGACGCGGTAGAGGTGTTCTTCGGTGCCGAAGGGTGCGGCGAGCCAGTCGAGGACGCGCAGGACGAGTCGGATGCGTTCGGGGTCGTCCTGTTTGCGCAGGCCGGCGGTGTTGAAGACGCCGTTGCCGGTGTGCCAGGGGGCGAGCTCGCTTCCCTCCCGGTTGTAGACGGGCATGAGGCCGAGTTCGAAGCCGTCGTTGTCGGTGTTGGCGAGGGTGGTGGTGGACCAGGAGCCGTAGCCGTCGGCGAGGGACAGCACGGTGGTGCCGGCGCCGAAGTACTGGGGGAAGGGGGTGCTGGGGTTGAAGGTGTCGGGGTGGATGACGCCGGCCTCCCACAGCGCGGCCATGTCCTGGACGGACTGCTGGTATTCCTCGGTCTCGTAGAAGTGGGTGAGGTTGCCGCCTTCTTCGCGCCAGATGTTGGGCTCGTCGTTCATGCGGGCCAGGAAGTACATGGCCTGGGTGACGCTGCCGATCGCCCACCGACGGCTCGACGGGTCGGTCAACTCCTGGCACAGGGCGAGGAACTCGTCCCAACCGCGGGGTTCGCCGTTGACGCCGAGGTCGTCGAGGATGTCCTTGCGGAACAGGTTGTAGTGCCGGACCCGGCCGCGGGGGACGGGGATGGCGTAGAGGGCGCCGTTGTAGACGCAGTTGCGCCAGTGGGCGGTGGGAATGTTCGCGAGGTTCGGGTAGTCGGCCGCGGCGTCGCCGCCAAGGAACTCGTCCAGCGGGGCGAAGGAGTTGTGGAGCATGTCGGCGAAGTTCGCCCCGGGCCACAGCTGCATCACATCGGGCAGATCACCACTGGCCATGGTGATGGAGAACGTCTGCTCGTAGTCGGCGTTGGGCACCATCTGCATTTCCAGATCGACGCCCAAACGCTCGTTCAGGCCCCGCCAGTACGAGTTGCGATCCACGCCAGGGGGCACCGCACTGTAGATGTTCGCCAACCCGGAAACCGACTCACCATTCCCCGGCCGCTCCGCCACACTGCGCGGCGTATCGACCGGATAGTGATGGAAGGCGGGCAGGACGCCGGTCGTCTCATCACCCGGCAGATCAGGCGTCACACCCTCAAAAGGAAGGTAACTCGGCAACTCGACAGCACTGTTCGCCTCAGCACTGTTACGAGTGGCACGCCCACCGGAGGAGCAGGCCGTCAGTGGGCCGAGACCCAGGGCGGCTGCGCCGAGTCCGAGGCCGGTGAGCAGGGTGCGGCGGGACAGGGGTCTGACAGACAACGAAATCACCTCTGTGGGATGTGCGGATGTGCGGAGGGGAGGGGGCTGCTCAGCCTTTGACGGCGCCGATGAGGACGCCTTTGGCGAAGTGGCGTTGGAGGAAGGGGTAGACGAGCAGGATGGGGACGATGGCGATGACGAGGATCGCCATCTGCATGGGGAGTTGTGGGGGCAGCGCTTCGCTGCCGCCGACCTGGTCGCCGCCGATGGCGCTCTGGTTGACGACGAAGGTGCGCAGCACCAGTGCCATGGGCCACTTGTCGGTGGTCTGGATGTAGAGGAGTGCGTTGAAGAAGGCGTTCCAGTAGCCGACGGCGTAGAAGAGGCCGACGACGGCGAGGACGGCCTTGGACAGGGGCAGGACGATGCGGGTGAGGACGGTGAAGGGGGTGGCGCCGTCGATGTGCGCGGACTCGAAGAGCTCCTGCGGGAGTTCCTGGAAGAAGGCGCGCATGACGATCACGTTGAAGGCGTTGATCATCACGGGCAGCACGAGCGAGGCGTAGCTGTCCAGCAGGCCGAACTCCCTGACCACCAGGTAGGTGGGGATGATGCCGGGGGAGAAGAGCACCGCGCCGAGCAGCAGCATCAGCACCGGCCGGCTGCCGACGGCGCCCGGCCTGGCGAGCCAGTAGGCCAGCCCGGCGGAGGCGGCCAGCGACAACAGGGTGCCGATGACGGTGATGGCGATGGAGATGAGTAGGGCGCGGGTGACGACGCCGCCGGACAGGACGGCCTGGTAGGCGTCGAGGCTGAGGCCGTCGGGCCACATCAGCATGCCGCCGCCGGCGTCGTTGATGGCCTGTTGGTCGGCGAGGGAGGTGATGATGATCGACCAGAACGGGACGATGACCAGCGCGACGGCGATCAGCAGGGTGACGAATTTGAGGGCTTGGGTGGCGGGGTGGGGTTTCTCCATCCAGATGGGCCGCTTACGGTCACGGCCACGGCCGGGTTCGCGGATGGTGTCGTCGCCGATGGTGGCTTGTTCGAGTGTGGTCATTTCTGGTAGACCCCGCGTTCGCCGAAGGCGTGGGCCAGTCGGTTGGCGCCGATGACCAGGAGCACGCCCACCAGCCCCTTGACCAGGCCCGCGGCTGCTGAGACGCCCCAACCGCCGCCGAGAATGCCGTAGTTGTACAGCCAGGTGTCCAGCACCTCACTGGCCTCAAGCCCCACCGGTCCTTGTTGCAGGATGATCTGCTCGAAGCCGACCGAGAGGCTGTTGCCGAGCCGCAGGATCAGCAGCAGGATGAACAGCCCGCGCAGCGAGGGCAGCGTGATGTGGATGAGGCGGTGCCAGCCGTTGGCCCCGTCGATGGCCGCCGCCTCGTACTGCTCCTCGTCGACGCGGGAGAGCGCGGCGAGGAAGATGATGGTGCCCCAGCCGGCGTCCTTCCAGATCGACTGGGCGGTGATCAACGTCATGAACAGTTCGGGTGTGCCGATGATCTCGACCGTCGGCAGATCGTTGCGCACCAGGAACGTGTTGAGCGTGCCGGCGTTGCCCAGCATCTGCTGGAAGATCGCGACCACGATCACCCACGACAGGAAGTGCGGCAGGTAGAGCACCGACTGCAACAGACGCTTCAGCCGTTCACCCGCCAGGCTGTTGAGCAGCAGCGCCAACGCCAACGGCACGGGGAAGACCAGGATCGTCTGGATAAGGGTCAGTTGCAGGGTGTTGACCATCGCGTTCCAGAACTCGGGGTTCCCGTCGGTCAGGAAGGAGAAGTTCTCCACACCCACCCACTGCGAGTCCCCGATGCCCAGGTAGGGCTGGTAGTCCTGGAAAGCGATGACACTGCCCAGCATCGGCAGGTAGTGGAAGCCGACCAACACCAACGCACCCGGCAGACCCAGCAGCAGCAACAACCGGTCCCGCGACAACCGCCGCACCACACCAGGCGCCCCACCAGCCGATGGCGCGGGTCGCCGTTCGCGACCGGCGTCGGGCGCGTTGGGAGAGCGCTGCCTTCGCCGTCGATGAATCGTTTCAAGGGCATTCATGGGGAGGGGATTCGTCCCTTCGACGGAGGAGTGGGTGCGGGGACGGCCGGCGGGTCCGGTTTCACGCCGCCGGCCGTCGTGGTCGGCCGTACCGAGGAGTGGCGGCGCGTCAGATGTGGTCGCCGACGAGGGCGAGGCACTGGATGACGGCCAGGCCGTACTGGGCACTCGCGTTGGTGCCGAGGCGCGCCTCGTCGACGGGGTTGAGCACGGCGGGCCCCTCGACGCGTTGCGAGGTGAAGTCGTGGTTCTCGGGGTAGCCGGCGTGGCCGGTGCGGAGTTCCTGCCAGGCGCGTTGGGCGAGGGTGTCGTCGTCCAGGCGGATGGCGGCGTAGGCGGTGGCGCGTGAGTAGGCCTGGCGGAGGTTGAGACTGCCCCAGGAGGCGCCGGTCTCCTCGCGTTGTTGGGCGGCGCTGGAGTTGTAGAGCCGGCAGAACTGCACCCACTTGGCGGAGACCTGCTCGTCGTCGACGAGTTGGAGGAGTTCCGTCATCAGTTCGATCAGGCCGAACACGGAGCTGAGGCTGCCGATGCTGATGCTGGGTTCGGATGGTCCGGTGAAGCGGCCGGTGGCGAGGTCGTAGGTGACGTCGCCACCCTGCGCCCAGCCGTTCGGGAGGGCGGCGATGGTGGTGGCGCCGTTGATGAGCTTGGTGCGGGCGATCTCGTCGCCGTTGCGTTCCCATTCGGTGAGCCAGGCCAGGGCCAGTGCCCCCCAGTCGGTGGACTTGCCGACGCCGAGGGCGGCGGGGTCGGGGTCGAAGGGTTCGTCGGTGAGCTTGCGTCCGGGGTTGAGGACGAGGAAGGTGCGGTCTGCGTCGACGAGTTCGTGCAGCACGTCGCCGACGCGTTCGTCGGCGGTGAGGAAGTAGAGGAAGCGTTTGTAGCCGGCGTTGCTGATGCGGACCTGTTTGGCGCTGTCGCCCCAGTGCTGGACGCCGTGCCGGGTGCCCAGGCCCTTCCATTCCCCGAGGTGGTACATGTCGACCTCGCCTGTGTGGCGGGTCATGGCCTCGGCCAGGCGGAACGCCTGCGCGTCGCCGGTGCGCAGGTAGTGGTACCACAGCCACAGGTCGGTGGAGAGTTCGGAGTTGTCCCAGGCGTAGCCGCCGATGTCGTAGCGCCAGGCGTGACGGTCCCGGTCGTAGTCGTGCATGACGTCGCCGTAGTCCCAGAAGCCGTACCAGTGGCGCTGGTCGACCGAGTCGACGTAGTAGCGGTGCATCAGGTCGAGGTTGTCCTCGACCTCCTCCCGCGCCGCGTTGGAACGGTCCACGGGTGCCCAGGCGCCGAAGACGCCGGCGGCGTGGTTGTGTTGGGGCGGGGCGATCAGCAG
>NZ_SMKI01000202.1 GCF_004348415.1 Streptomyces hainanensis | reverse complement strand
CCCCCGCGACGTGCCCCCTCAGGAGGGCCCCCGGGCCCTGTCGCATCCACCGCCGAGGGCGGTGGGGCGTGCGGCACGCGGGGCGTGGACGGCGATGGCGCGGAGCGCCGGGTACGCGTGCCCTTGGCCGGCGGCCGGACGCGAACCCACCGCTGCCGCGGAGCGGGCGGGTGGCGCCCTGAGGCGCGCCGCCGGCCTGGGATGTGGGCCGCCCGGCTGGCGGCCGGCCACGGTTCGTCGCTGCCGCGCCGCAGGCGCTCAGCGGTCCGTGCCGGAGGCGCGAGGGGCTGAGGGGGATCCCGGCCCACGCTACGGCCCACAGGCTGTGGACGGCCCCGGGAGCGGGCCTGGCGGCCCGCCACGGGGCGGCCCGCCACGGTGCCGCGGGCCGCACCAGCCGCCGTCGGGCAGCCAGCGCGGCGCCCCGGCGGACGGGCCGCCAGGCCCGTCGCGCCGTCCGGTCGGCTCAGCCGCTCAGGCGAACCGGCATGATCAGGTACTTGTACGCCTCGTCCGCCTCCGCGTCGGCCGCCGGGCGGCCGCTCAGCAGGGCCGGCTTGGTGGAGGTCGTGAAGGAGAGCTGGGCGACCGGGGAGTCGATGGCGCTCAGGCCCTCGAGCAGGAAGCCCGGGTTGAAGGCGATCGAGATGTCGTCGCCCTCCAGCTTGGCGTCCACCCGCTCCACAGCCTGTGCGTCGTCGCTCGAGCCGGCCTCCAGGGTGAGCACGCCCTGCTCGAAGCTCAGCCGGACCGGGGTGTTCCGCTCGGCGACCAGCGCCACGCGCTTGACGGCCTCGACGAACGGCGCGGTCTCGATCACGGCCACCGAGTTGAACTCGGTCGGGAACAGCGTCCGGTACTTGGGGAGGTCGCCCTCGAGCAGCCGGGTGGTCGTGCGCCGGCCCGCGCCCTCGAAGCCGATCAGGCCCTCGCCCGAGCCGGAGCCGGCGAGCGCCAGCGACACGGTGTCGCCGCTGCTGAGCGACTTCGCCGTGTCGAGCAGTGTCTTGGCCGGGACCAGGGCGACCGCCGAGACGTCCGCGACCTCCGGCTTCCAGAGGAACTCCCGGACCGCGAACCGGTAGCGGTCGGTGGAGGCCAGGGTGACGGTGTCGCCCTCGATCTCGATCCGCACGCCGGTGAGCACCGGGAGCGTGTCGTCCCGGCCGGCCGCGATGGCCACCTGGGAGACGGCGGACGCGAACACCTCGCCCGGCACCGTGCCGGTGGCGTTCGGCATCTGGGGGAGCGACGGGTACTCCTCGACCGGCAGCGTGTGGAGCGTGAACCGCGAGGAGCCGCAGACCACGCTCACCCGGACGCCGTCGGAGGAGATCTCCACCGGGCGGTTCGGCAGCGCGCGGCAGATGTCGGCGAGCAGTCGGCCGGAGACGAGGACGGTGCCCTCGTCCTCGATGTCGACCTCGACCGAGACCCGGGCCGACACCTCGTAGTCGAAGCCGGAGAGGCTCAGCGCGCCCTCCTCGGCCTTCAGCAGCAGGCCCGCGAGCACCGGGACCGGCGGCCGGGCCGGCAGGCTACGGGCGGCCCAGGCCACCGCCTCGGCGAGCACGTCGCGTTCCACCCGGATCTTCACTTCAGCCGCCTCCCGCTGTCTTCGTGCCGTGCGCCCCGCCGGCCTCCCGTCAGGGGTCCAGTCTGGCGCACCCCACTGACAGTAGGGGCTTCGGTGAGTCAAATCGACTCCGGATGGGTATGGCGTCTCCGGGCTCGCCTGTCCACAGCACCCACTTCGAAACGAGTCTCGCCCTCTAACTGTGTAGTCGTAGTAGTAGGGCCTGTGGATACGGTGGATAACCTCGTTTTCCCAGCTCAGCAGCTGGTTTTTGTCCACATCGCCTGTGGGTGGAGCGGTGGATGAAGCGGGGGTTCCTGTGGACGAAGCGCGGTCCTCCACAGGCGATCCACAGCGAGGGCCGGGTTATCCACCGCTCCGTCCCCAGGTTCCGCCGAGTTCTCAACAGGCTCCGGTCCACTCCAGTGTGAGCTGATTCACTCTTGCCGGTGAGACCGCGCGTTGTGTTGCCGAACAGTGGACAAAGCTGTGGATTGCCTGTGCACAACCGCCCCTTCGCTGTGGATCATCGAGGTGTCGCGGTGGACAACGCCTGCGGGCCGTTCGCCGCCCGAGAGCTTGTCCACAGTCTGTGGACAAGCGATCTCCACATTTCCACACCCTGCTGACCTGCGAACTTGTCATCTCTCGCCGGGGCCTGTGGACAGCGTTCTGGACAACTCCCGCCACGCACAGGGTGTGGACGACGCATGTCCGGCGAATCTGTGGACAACTCCCGGTTGCCGGGCGGTAATCGAACGGCGCCCCCGAGGACCTCCTCGGGGGCGCCGTGCCGGTGCGGGTGGGGCTGGTGGGTCAGCCGCCGTTCTTGATGCGGTTGGTGAGCTCGGTGACCTGGTTGAAGATGGGCCGCCGCTCGGCCATCAGGGAGCGGATCTTCCGGTCCGCGTGCATGACCGTCGTGTGGTCGCGCCCGCCGAAGTACTGGCCGATCTTGGGGAGCGACAGGTCGGTCAGCTCCCGGCACAGGTACATGGCGATCTGCCGCGCGGTGACCAGGATCCGGCTGCGGGACGAGCCGACCAGGTCGTCGACCGTGAGCCCGAAGTACTCCGCGACGGCCGAGACGATGATGTCGATGGTGATCTCCGGGGTGGCGTGCTCGCCGCCCGGGATCAGGTCCTTGAGAACGATCTCGGCGAGGCCCAGGTCCACCGGCTGCCGGTTGAGGCTGGCGAAGGCCGTGACCCGGATCAGCGCCCCCTCCAGCTCGCGGATGTTGCGCGAGATCCGGGAGGCGATGAACTCCAGCACCTCGGGCGGGGCGTTGAGCTGTTCCTGCACGGCCTTCTTGCGGAGGATCGCGATCCGGGTCTCCAGCTCGGGCGGCTGGACGTCGGTGATCAGGCCCCACTCGAAGCGGTTGCGGAGCCGGTCCTCCAGGGTGATCAGCTGCTTGGGCGGCCGGTCGGAGGAGAGCACGATCTGCTTGTTGGCGTTGTGCAGGGTGTTGAAGGTGTGGAAGAACTCCTCCTGGGTGGACTCCTTGCTGGCCAGGAACTGGATGTCGTCGACCAGCAGGATGTCCATGTCCCGGTAGCGCTTGCGGAACGCGTCCGCCTTGCCGTCCCGGATGGAGTTGATGAACTCGTTGGTGAACTCCTCCGAGCTCACGTACCGCACCCGGGTCCCCGGGTAGAGGCTGCGGGCGTAGTGGCCGATGGCGTGCAGCAGGTGCGTCTTGCCCAGGCCGGACTCGCCGTAGATGAAGAGCGGGTTGTACGCCTTCGCTGGCGCCTCGGCCACCGCCACCGCGGCCGCGTGCGCGAAGCGGTTGGAGGCGCCGATGACGAAGGTGTCGAAGAGGTACTTCGGGTTCAGCCGCGCGGTCGGCTCGGGTGCTCCGCCGGACGTGGCGGGAGCCGGCGGCCGCCCGCCGGGCGGGCCACCGACCGGCCGCGGGCCCCCCTGGTCGGGGACCACGGGCCTGCCGACCGGGCCGCCGACGCCCGGCGGCCCGTACCGGTGCTCGGGCTCGGGCGCCTCGTACGTCTCCTGACGGGCGTAGGGATACCCACCCGTGGGCTGCTGCCAGCTCATCGGCCGCTCGGCCGGGCGGGGCGCGCGCGGATGGTCGGGGTAGGCGGGCCTGGCCGCCGGCCGCTCGTGCCCGGGGTATCCGTCGCCGGAGTGGTACGGATCGTGGAGCGGCTGGGGCGCCGGCGGCAGCTCGACGGGCTCCGCGCGCGGCTGGGGCACCGGGGGCGGAGCCGTCACGGTGACGGCCAGCCCGACGGGCTGGCCGCACTCGTGGCTGAGCACCTCACGGATCAGGGGACTGAGCCGGCCCTCGAGCACGCTCTTTGCGTACTCGTTCGGCGCCCCGAGGAGCGCGGTGCCCGAGACCAGGGCGAGCGGCTGACAGTCCTGTAGCCAGCGGTGGTCCTTGGGCTCCAGCCGCTGGTCGTCCGAGAGCATCGCGGTGAGCGCGCGAGGCCAGACCACGGCAAGATCTGCAGGAAGGTCAGCCACGAGGCACGCTCTCTCACTCGCAGGGGTGGCGCTGGCTTTGGCGGGCGCCCGTGGGTGTGCTGTGCTGCGATTCTGGGACGGTTGGGCGGGTGCGATTGGACAGAGGGAATCGGGAAAGGATTCCGAGTTCAGTCACGGTAGTCAGCGCGGCGCGCGCACATCAAGTCGTTGTCCACAGGGTGTGTACAAGTATGGGCCGTCCGGGTTTGACCTGCGGCACGCCTCGCGCGTACCGTTGCCAGGTCGAGTCGTCGACAGCTGCTGCCGCCTGCCTTTGATGGCCACCTCCTCAGAGGTGAGCCTCCCCGATGCGTTGCGCTGGCAGCTGACTCGGGCGTTGCGAGCTCTCGTGGGCGCACGGTGACAGCTGTCGGCGGACCACCTCCTGTCTCGGCCGGCGTGCCGAGCACCGAAGATCTTCTGGAGCCCCCGAGTGAGCAAGCGCACTTTCCAGCCGAACAACCGGCGCCGGGCCAAGACCCACGGCTTCCGGCTGCGGATGCGGACGCGTGCCGGCCGCGCCATCATCGCCAGCCGCCGCACCAAGGGCCGCGCCCGTCTGTCAGCCTGAGCTGACCGACCACAGGTCGATGCGGTGCTGCCCTCCGAGAACCGGCTGAGGCGGCGCGACGACTTCGGGACCGCGGTGCGCCGAGGGCGCCGGGCCGGGCGCCCGCACCTCGTCGTCCATCTGAGCAGCGGTAATGACCCGCACCCGGCGGCAGAGACTCCTCTGCCGCCGCGTGCGGGTTTCGTCGTGAGCAAGGCCGTGGGCAATGCTGTGACCCGCAACCGTGTCAAACGGCGGCTGCGGCATCTCGTGCGCGATCGGCTGTCCGGGTTGCCCCCCGGTAGCCTGGTTGTCGTGCGGGCCCTGCCTGGTGCGGACGGTGCTACCTACGATCAGCTGGCCCGGGACCTCGATGCCGCGCTGGAGCGGCTGCTGGGAGGGGTACGGCCTTGAAGTACCCGCTGCTGCTGCTGATCAAGCTGTACCAGTGGACCATCAGCCCGCTGCTCGGGCCGGTATGTCGTTACTACCCGTCATGCTCTCACTACGGGTACAGCGCCATCGACAGGCACGGTGCGATCAAGGGGACGGCCCTGACCGTGTGGCGCATCCTGCGCTGCAACCCCTGGTCGCTCGGTGGAGTCGATCACGTTCCTCCCCGGAAGCGTCCGGTGTGGCACCGGCGGCTGCGTGACCGCCTGCGGCACAACAGGACTCTTACCCACGCCTCGCCCGGGGGTGCCCCCAATCATGCCCAAGGAGCCTGACCTGTGGACACGATCAATACGATCCTCAGTCCCCTCTATATCGCTGTGTCCTGGATCATCGTCCAGTTTCACAAGCTGTACAGCCTGGTCTTCGACGAGGACAGCGGCTGGGCCTGGGGTCTGTCGATCGTCTCTCTGGTGATCGTGATCCGGATCGCCCTGATCCCGCTGTTCGTCAAGCAGATCAAGTCGACCCGGAACATGCAGGCGCTCCAGCCACAGATGAAGAAGATCCAGGAGCGCTACAAGAACGACCGGCAGCGTCAGTCCGAAGAGATGATGAAGCTGTACCGGGACACGGGCACCAACCCGTTGTCCAGCTGTCTGCCGATCCTCGCGCAGTCGCCCTTCTTCATCGCGCTCTTCCAGACGCTGAGCCACATCGCGAACAACCAGACGGTCGGCGTCCTCACCCAGTCGCAGGTGGAGAGCGCCAGGTCGGCCACGATCTTCGGGGCCCCGATCGCGTCCCGGTTCATGGACAGTGCGCGCGACGTCGCCGAGCTCGGCGCCTCCCTCGGCACGGTGCGCACCGTCACGATCATCATGATCGTCCTCATGTCGGCGTCGCAGTTCTTCACCCAGCGCCAGCTGATGACGAAGAACATGAACCTCGACGTCAAGACGCCGTACATGAACCAGCAGAAGATGTTGATGTACATCTTCCCGATCATCTTCGCCGTCTTCGGCATCAACTTCCCGGTCGGCGTCCTGATCTACTGGTTGACCACCAACGTCTGGACCATGGGCCAGCAGATGTACGTGATCGCGCGGAACCCCACCCCGGGCAGCCTCGCCTTCAAGCAGCGCCAGGAGCGCCTCCGCAAGAAGGGCAAGCTGGCCGAGGAGCCGGTGGAGACGGACACGAAGAAGGCCGCCGAGGCCGCGCGCGCCGCTCGTAGCCAGCCGAAGCGGCAGAGCAAGGCGCAGCGCCAGTCGGGCGGCGGCCAGCAGCAGCCGGGGCAGGTCGAGAAGCCGCAGGCCGAAAAGCCACAGACGCAGAAGCCACAGGGCCAGCAACCGCGGCGGCAGCAGTCCAAGAAGTCCCAGCCGGGCAAGCCCAGCAAGCCGTCCGCCAACAGCAAGAAGTGACGAAGGAGCCCCACCCGTGACGGACACCACCTCCACCGCATCGGCAGCTCCCCAGGAGGACGCCGATATCCTCACCCGCCTTGAGCAGGAGGGCGAGATCGCGGCGGACTACCTCGAGGGGCTGCTCGACATCGCGGACCTCGACGGTGACATCGACATGGACGTCGAGGGGGACCGGGCCGCCGTCTCGGTGGTCGCCGATGGATCCGCCCGTGATCTGCAGAAGCTGGTCGGCCGGGACGGTGAGGTGCTGGAGGCCCTGCAGGAGCTGACGCGGCTCGCCGTGCTCCGGGAGACCGGCGAGCGCAGCCGGCTGATGCTGGACATCGCGGGGCACCGGGCCCGGAAGCGCGAGAAGCTGACCTCCCTGGCCCAGGAGACGGTGCAGCAGGTGCGGGACAGCGGCGAGCCGGTCAAGCTCAAGCCGATGACGCCCTTCGAGCGCAAGGTGGTGCATGACGCGGTCGCGGCGGCCGGGCTGCGCAGCGAGTCCGAGGGCGAGGAACCGCAGCGTCGCGTGGTCGTTCTGCCGTGAGCGAGGACGCTTCCGACGGGCTTCTCCCCGATGACCTCGGGTCGGGCCTGAAACCTCCCCCCGAGGTGGCCGACACGATCTTCGAGGAGCGGCTGCCGGATGCCGTGCGTTACGCCGAACTGCTTGCCGACACGGGCGTCCGGCGCGGGCTGATCGGCCCGCGTGAGGTCCCCAGGATCTGGGAGCGCCACCTGCTGAACTGCGCGGTGCTCTCCGAGGTCGTCCCGGCCGGCGTGTCCGTCTGCGACGTGGGGTCCGGTGCGGGGCTGCCGGGCATCCCGCTGGCGCTGGTCCGGCCCGATCTGCGGATCACCCTGCTGGAGCCGCTGCTGCGCCGCACCACCTTCCTCCAGGAGGTGGTGGAGCTGCTGGGGCTCGAGGAGCAGGTGACCGTGGTGCGCGGTCGGGCCGAGGAGGTCCTGAACACCCTGCCCCCGGTCCATGTGGTCACCGCGCGTGCGGTGGCGCCGCTGGACCGGCTGGCCGGCTGGGGGGTTCCCCTGCTGCGTCCCTACGGCGAGATGCTGGCGCTGAAGGGCGACACGGCGGAGCAGGAGCTCAAGAGCGCGCGGGCAGCGCTGGGCAAGCTCGGTGTCGTCCGCAGCGAGGTCGTCCAGGTGGGCGCCGGCCTGGTGGACCCCGCGTCCACCGTGGTCCGGGTGGAGGTCGGTGAGAGCCCGGGTGGGGTGCGGTTCGCCGCCAAGCGGGCGAAGGCCGCCCGGCGAGCCGGCCGGGGGCCGCGCGGGCCGCGCTGACGAGAACGATCGGTCTTCGGATTCGACGAGGGCCAGGACGAGGGCCGGGGTGCCGACAGGGCGCCCCGGCCCTCACCCGTTGCGCCGACTAAAGAGCGGAATATATCCCTGAGGCGGAGTGTCGTCCGTCCGCCTCCTGGCGGCCCTGGGCATCGTGTTTCACGTGAAACGCCGCTCGCTGCTCCAAGGAATCATCAATCGTGGACGTGCGGCCGCCGAGCCGCGTGACCGCCGTACCCCCCGCCCATCACCCACACGTGGGGCGCGGGGATCCACAGAGGGCCAGCTATCCACAAGTAAGCACGCCTCGGTGGTTCGTACCCCCCAAGACATGGCAGGCTTTGATCTCACGAAGGCTGCGCGTGTCGAGGAGAGTGAACCATTGCGGTCCGACGCCAATATCGCGGGACCGACGGCCGATCCCGTGCCCGGCCCTCGATCCGAATCGGCGGACGCCCCCGGGGGTGCGGTGGACATCGCCCCCAGTGCGCCGCCTCCCGCGGGGGTCGTGCCCGGTAGGGCAGCCCAGCAGGCGGTCGAGGCCATGTATCGCGCCGGTGGCAGTCTGCCCCGGCCGGAGCAGACGCGGGTCATGGTCGTCGCCAACCAGAAGGGGGGTGTCGGCAAGACCACCACCACGGTGAACCTCGCGGCGTCGTTGGCCCTGCATGGCGCCCGTGTCCTGGTGATCGACCTGGATCCCCAGGGCAACGCTTCCACCGCGCTCGGGATCGACCACCACGCCGAGGTGCCGTCCATCTACGACGTGCTGATCGAGGGCAAGCCGCTCGCCGAGGTGGTCCAGCCGGTGCGCGACATCGAGGGGTTGTTCTGCGCGCCCGCGACCATCGACCTGGCGGGCGCCGAGATCGAGCTGGTCTCGGTGGTGGCCCGTGAGAGCCGGCTCCTGCGCGCGATCAGTTCCTATGAACAGCCGTTGGACTATGTCTTCATCGACTGCCCGCCGTCACTGGGGCTGCTGACGGTCAACGCGCTGGTCGCCGGCGCCGAGGTGGTCATTCCGATCCAGTGCGAGTACTACGCGTTGGAGGGGCTGGGGCAGCTGTTGCGCAACGTCGAGTTGGTGCGCGGCCATCTCAACCCGGAGCTGCATGTCTCGACCATTCTCCTCACGATGTACGACGGGCGGACCCGGCTCGCCTCACAGGTCGCCGACGAGGTCCGGAGCCACTTCGGCAGCGAGGTGTTGCGGACCAACATCCCGCGGTCGGTGCGGATCTCGGAGGCACCCAGTTATGGGCAGACAGTTCTGACCTATGACCCGGGATCCAGCGGATCGCTCTCCTATCTGGAAGCGGCCCGCGAAATCGCCCTTCGGGGCGTGACGTCTCAGCATGTACTGCCGCAGCAGGAGCAGCGCGGCCCGGTGGAGGGGACACAGTGAGCGAACGACGCAGGGGCCTTGGCCGTGGGCTCAACGCCCTGATTCCGGCGGCCCCCAGGGGCGCCGACGATGTCGAGGCGAAGCCTGGCGCCTCGACATCGCCCGGTGCGGTGCCGTCGCTGAGCCCGGAACGTGGGCTGGCCGTTCCGACGGGCCAGGAGTTCATCGTCGGCGAGGGGCAGAACGCCGTTTCACGTGAAACGGCGGAGCCGGGTTCGGTGGCCGAGGCCGTTGCCGCCGGAGTCGGTGCGGAGGTGGCCGGAGCCTTCTTCGCCGAGCTGCCGCTGGGTGCCATTACGCGCAACCCGCGCCAGCCGCGGAAGGACTTCGACGACGACGCGCTGGCCGAGTTGGTCACCTCCATCAAGGAGGTGGGTCTGCTCCAGCCGATCGTGGTGCGGCAGTTGGAGCCGGAGCGCTTTGAGCTCATCATGGGCGAGCGGCGCTTCCGGGCCTGCACGAAGGCCGGGCTCGAGGTGATTCCGGCGATCGTCCGGGCCACCGAGGACGACAAGATGCTCCTCGATGCCCTGCTGGAGAACCTGCATCGGGTGCAGCTCAATCCGCTGGAAGAGGCCTACGCCTACGACCAGTTGCTGCGGGACTTCAAGTGCACCCATGACGAGTTGGCCGACCGGATCGGCCGGTCCCGACCTCAGGTCTCCAACACTCTGCGGCTCCTCCGGCTCTCCCCGCGCGTGCAGCAGCGGGTGGCCGCAGGAGTGCTCTCGGCCGGCCATGCCCGCGCTCTGCTGTCCGTGGAGGACGCGGAGGAGCAGGAGCGGCTGGCCCAGCGCATCGTCGCGGAGGGGCTCTCGGTGCGGGCGATCGAGGAGATCGTCATGCTCCAGGGATCGGCCCTCAAGAACGGCGCCCGTCCTCGGAAGCCACGTGCCGGCCGCCGGATCGCCCCCGCTCTGGACTCCCTGGCGACCCGGCTCTCGGACCGCTTCGAGACCCGGGTAAAGGTCGACCTGGGCCAGAAGAAGGGAAAAATCGTCGTCGAGTTCGCCTCGATGGAGGATCTGGAGCGCATCCTCGGCCAGCTCGCCCCGGGTGAGGGGCCGGTGCTGGATCAGATCCGGGCTGACGCGCCGGACACCGAGAAGGAGACCGAGGCGGCCGGCTGACGCCGCCGCCGTCACGGTTGCCCGATCGCGCCTGACGCCCCATGGATACGATGGGATCCATGGGGCGTCAGCTTGTGCCGCTCACGCTGGACAACCTCGCCGACCTGCCGTCCGCTTGCCGGGGCTGTGTCTTCTGGGAGTTGGACCCGGTCAGCGGCCGGTCAGCGGAGCGGGCCGGCCAGTCGGAGTCGGAGAAGAAGACCTGGATCTCGACCGTGCTGGAGGAGTGGGGCTCCTGCGGTCGTCTCGTCTGTGTCGACCGGCGGCCGGTCGGCTATGTGCTCTACGCGCCGCCGGCCTATGTCCCGGGAGCCACGGCCTTCCCCACCAGCCCGGTGTCCCGCGACGCGGCCCAGCTGGTGACCGCCCGGATCGAGCCGGGCTTTCAGCAGCAGGGGCTGGGCCGGATCCTGATGCAGTCGATGGCGAAGGACCTGTTGGGCCGGGGAATTCGGGCGATCGAGGCGTTCGGCGACGCTCGCTGGGAGGAGCCGCGCTGCGTGCTCCCGGCCGAGTACCTGCTGGCGGTCGGCTTCGAGGTGACACGGGACCACCCGGCCTTTCCGCGGTTGCGACTCGAACTCCGGCGGACGGTCTCCTGGCGGAGCGATATGGAACAGGCGCTGGATCGGCTGCTGGCCGGCACCAAGGCCAGACCGGCATTCCATCCGTCCTGACGCCCGTCGGGTCGACGCTGAGCGGACATGGCAGAGGGCCGGCGCGTTTCACGTGAAACGCGCCGGCCCTCTGGCCGTCGACGGGATGCCCTACTGGATTAGATGAACTCGCTGAGGTCGCGCTCGATCGCGGCCTTCGGCTTGGCGCCGACGATGGTCTTCACGACGTCACCGTTCTGGTAGACGTTCATCGTCGGGATGGACATGATCCCGTAGCGAGCGGCGGTCGTCGGGTTCTCGTCGATGTTGAGCTTGACCACGGTGATCTTCTCGGCGTTCTCGGCGGCGATCGCCTCCAGGGCCGGGGCGACCTGGCGGCAGGGACCGCACCATTCGGCCCAGAAGTCGACCAGCACCGGCTTGTCGCTCTTGAGGACCTTCTCCTCAAAGTCGGCGTCAGTGGCGGTCACGGTGGCACCGGCCATGGCTGTTCTCCTTAGCTTTCGTTCTGCTGGGTGGGGGCCTGTTGTCTGATGGCGTGTGGTGGGCGGAGGTCAGACCTGGACGTCCGACGTGATGTTCTCGGCGTCGGCCAGGGCGGCCAGGTAGCGTTCGGCGTCGAGTGCGGCGGAGCAGCCGGTGCCGGCGGCGGTGATGGCCTGGCGGTAGCTGTGGTCCACGACGTCGCCGGCGGCGAAGACGCCGGGGATGTTGGTCCGGGTGGTGGGCGACTCGACCCGGACGTAGCCCTCGGGGTCGAGGTCCAGCTGCCCCTTGAACAGCTCCACCCGCGGGTCGTGGCCGATGGCGACGAAGAGGCCGGTGACCGGAAGCGCGGAGGTCTCGCCGGTGCGGGTGTTGCGGAGGGTCAGCCCGGAGAGCTTGCCGTCGGTGCCCTGGATCTCGGCGACCTCGCTGTCCCAGATGAACTTGATCTTGGGGTCGGCGAAGGCACGCTCCTGCATGGCCTTGGAGGCGCGCAGGGTGTCCCGGCGGTGCACGATGGTGACCGTGCGGGCGAAGCGGCTGAGGAAGGTGGCCTCCTCCATGGCGGTGTCGCCGCCGCCGATCACGGCGATGTCCTGCTCGCGGAAGAAGAAGCCGTCACAGGTCGCGCAGTAGGAGACGCCGCGACCGGAGAGGGCGTCCTCGTTGTCCAGACCGAGCTTGCGGTGCTGCGAGCCGGTGGTCACGATGACCGCCCGCGCCTCGTGGACCTTCCCGGCGGTGTCGGTGACCTTCTTGATCTCCCCGCTAAGGTCGACCGCCACCACGTCGTCGGGGACCAGCTCGGCGCCGAAGCGCTCGGCCTGGGCCCGCATGTTGTCCATCAGGTCGGGACCCATGATGCCGTCGCGGAACCCCGGGAAGTTCTCCACCTCGGTGGTGTTCATCAGGGCGCCGCCCGCGGTGACCGCCCCCTCGAAGACGAGCGGGTTGAGCGAGGCGCGTGCGGTGTAGAGCGCGGCGGTATAGCCCGCAGGTCCGGAGCCGATGATGATCACGTTGCGGACGTCGCTCACGGGAATCTTCCTTGTCTCGGATGGGACGGCCGGGGTCCGGTGAAGACCCTCAGTCCAGTAACGGATCCTAGGGTCCCAGACATTCCCGGCAGGAAGAGCCGGGGCTATTCCAGCGGGTAGCTCCGCTGAGCCAGTATCTCGCCGGATGCCGGCGGGGTGGCGCTGACACAGTCGGCGTCCACCACATAGGCGTCTACCTGCTCGGGGTCGGCCGCGTGGCGGAAGACCACCAGGTAGGCGTCCACGCCGCCGTAGTCCTCCGCCTCGGCGGCCAGGGGAGCCTCCCGACGGCCGATGGCGTCCTCGACGCACGAGGGCACCTGGGCCACCAGCTCCCCCTCCTCCTGGGACGCCGGCGGGCTGGACTGCGTTTCCAGCGGGTATTCGTCCGTGGCCGCGTCGCCGCCGGCGTCGTCCTCCGGGGAGCTCTCCGGCGACGCGGCGGACTCGTCCGCCGCGGCACCCTCCAGGCTGGAGAGGGTTCCCGGAGCCTCCTCGGTCTCGGCGAGGAGTTCCCTGACCTGGTCCTCCAGCGGCTGCGACGCGAACTCGGCAGGCGCGTCCATCTCGGCGTCGGCGAGACCGGAGTCGCCGCCGTGTCCCGCGCCGGTCACCAGGGACTGGGTCAGGATGGTGCCCAACCCCAGCGCCACCAGGGCCCCAGCGGCGGCGAGCGCCATCCGTGGCCAGGGCCGCCGCCCCCGCGCCGGGAGCACAGGAACCGACGTTGTTTCACGTGAAACGGCGGGCTCGTCGGACCGGGATTCGGGCGACGGGGCCTGGCGGGGCACCGTGGGGGGAGCTGTCTCTTATACACATCTGACGCAGCCGACGAACTC
>NZ_SMKI01000201.1 GCF_004348415.1 Streptomyces hainanensis | reverse complement strand
CCCCGGTGCGGCGCCGCGCGGGCGGCGCCGCACCGGGGAAGGGGCGGACTATCTGACGGACTACCTGACGAACTACGTGACGAACTACCTGGTGATCTCGATCGCCGGGCTGTCGATTTGCTGGTTCTCGCTGGTCAGGTACACCTCGTAGGAGGAGCCCCGGTGGGCCCACATGGGCACGTCGAGGGCGTAGGAGACGCGGCCGATCTCGTCCGCCGTGACCGTCCTGATCGTCCGGCCCTGGCCGTCGTCGCCGTCGGCGCGGAGCCGCACCGTGACGCGCTCACCCGGGTCGTAGCCGAACGCCGCCACCTGGACGCGCTCGCCGCGGCGCACGGACGTCCGGTCCACCGTGACCTGCTCGCCGACCGTGTTCTCCGGCGTGCGGATCTCGTTGACGGTGCGCTCGCCCTCGTCGTTCTTGCGGATGAGGAAGCCGTCGTGGTGCTCGCCGTTGGCGTAGCGCGCCTCGTACTGGATGGTGTCCTCGGTGACGTCGATCAGCTGGTAGAGCTGCATGTCCTGGCCGTCGGTGACGATCTCACCGCCGTTGTCCGTCCAGTTCTCGCCGTTGTTGAGGTCGTACATCTTGCCGCCGGAGACGGACACGGCGTACGTCACGCCGTTGTGCACCGTCACGGACTCGCGGGCGTCCGCCTGGTTGCCGCGGCCGTAGGCGTGGTCGTGGCCCTGGAGCACCAGGTCGACGCCGTACTCCTCGAACAGCGGGCCCCACTGGTTCCGCACGTTGGGGTTGTTGCGGGTGCCGGTCATCGAGTAGACGGGGTGGTGGAAGGAGACCACCGTCCACTTGTTGGGGTTGTCCCGCAGCAGGCCTTCGAGCCACTCGGTCTGGGCGGCCATCAGGGTCGGGTTGTTCTGGAGGTTGGAGTCCAGGCCGATGAAGCGCACGCCCTGGTAGTCCACCGTGTAGGCGGTGCCGTCGAGTTCGGCGTTGCCCGGACCGTTGTCCGGGTACGGGAACTGCGGCCGCCAGAACGACGAGAGCCGGCCGCTGCTGTACTCGTGGTTGCCGGGCACCGAGAAGTTGTTGATCTGGGCGTCGATGAAGCCGTCGGCCTGGTGCCACTGGCCCCACTCCTCCTCCGAGTTGGGGGAGTCGACGAGGTCACCGGCGTTGACGACGAGTCGCGCCTCGGGCCGGTCGGCGAACGCCTGGCGGAAGACGCGGGGCACGGCGGAGTCGATGTAGTTCTGCGCGTCGCCGTAGTAGATGAAGGAGAACGGCTCGATGCCCTCGGCCGCGGTGGTGAAGTCGACCCACTCGCTCCAGTTGACGCCGTCGCCCACCCGGTAGGTGTAGCGGGTGTCCGGCCGGAGGTCGGTGAAGTTGACCGTGTGGTACGTCGAGGCGTAGCCGAGGCTCGTGTTGACCGGCGTGCTGGACACGGCCATGACGGTGGCGACGTCGCCCTCGGCCGGCCGGACGTCGCCGAGCGCGCGGGGCGCCTGGAGGATCTGGGCCTGGGCCGAGCCGTTCGGCGCGTCCGCCCGCCAGGTCACGTTCTGGCTGGTCGCGGGGGCGGTGGTCGGGGTGAGCACGACGCGGTCGGGCATCGGCGACGGCCGGTGGATCTCGGCGGCCGGGTACTCGGTCGGCGGGGTCGGCGAGTCGCTGAAGGCCATCGGGGCGGCCAGCAGTCCGCTGACGACGAGCGTCGCCGTGCCGAGCACGGCGACCTTCGTACGGGTGGACCGCGTGGCCCAGACTCTCGGGATGTCGCTCACGGGACGAAGGACTCCTCACGGGGGTGGGTGTGGGCCTCGGGCGTCGGCGCGCCGGAGGCGACTGGATTCACCCAGGGGCAGCCGAACGGCTTGCCGGTCTTTCCTGGCCGGCCGGTGAACACTTACGCGCGAGGTGAGTCGGGTGTGGCGGGCCGGTGGTCGGCGCGTGGGGGTTCGCCCGGGCGCCGCCGGCCGTTCGTCGGGCGTTCGCCGACGGCACGCGGCGGGCCGGTAGCTTCCGGGCACGTCGGACGGTGGCTGAGGGAGGCGGACGCGGATGGTGGCGATGCCTCGGCGGAGTTGGTTGGCGTTCGGCGCGGTGCCGGCGGTGTGCGCGCTGCTCCTGCTGCCCGCCGCCGACGCGGCCCCGACGTGGTCGGCGACCGAGAAGGGCGACGCGTTCATCACTGCGGACACCGGGGGCGTGTTCGACCTGGAGGCGGGCGAGTGCTTCGTCGACCCGGCGTACTCCGAGGTGTTGGGCCAGGACACGGTGCTCTACACCCCGTGTGCCGAGGGCGCCGACAACCAGGTGTACGGCTTCGTGGCCGCCCCGGAGGACGTGGCCGGTGACGCGTACGGCGCCGAGCGGCTCGCCGCCTTCGGCTGGGAGATCTGCGGGCGCGGCTTCGCGAGCTACTGGCCCGGTGAGGCGGCGGCCGGGCTCGACTTCTACCCGGTGCTCCCGACCGAGCGCACCTGGGGACTCGGCGACCGTGACGTGATGTGCGTGGTCTACCGGCCGGGGGTCCGACTCACCGAGTCGCTGCTGCCGTTGGCCTGAGCTGCCGTCGGCCCGAGCGGCACCCCACCACGCGTGTTCGGTTCTGTGTGACCCTGTGCCTCTGTGCGCGCGAGGTCTTGACCGTGGTCGGTCATTTCGAATACTGGGGCGTATGCCCCCCACACGACCGTTGTCCCGTCTCGCCGCCGCGCTCGGCGGCGCGTTGGTGCTCCTGGCGGCGCTCCTCACCCTCCCCGCGCCGGCGCACGCCGCCCCCGACGCCGAGCCGTACGCCGAGCCCTCTGCCGACTCTTCCGCCGAGCCCTATGCCGGCTACCTCTTCACCTACTTCACGGGAGAGGGCACGGCCGACGGCGAGCAGGTCCACTTCGCGCTCAGCCGCGGCAACGACCCCCTCAACTGGCGGGAGCTCAACGGCGGGAACCCGGTCCTCACCTCCACCCTCGGCGACCTGGGCGTGCGCGACCCGTTCGTGATCCGCTCGCCCGCCGGGGACCGGTTCTACCTGATCGCCACCGACCTGCGGATGCACGGCGACGGCGACTGGGACGGGGTGCAGCGGCACGGCAGCCGGTCGATCATGGTGTGGGAGTCGACGGACCTGGTGAACTGGTCCGCGCAGCGCTCGGTCGAGGTGGCCCCGCCCACCGCGGGCAACGTCTGGGCGCCCGAGGCGTACTGGGACCCGGAGCGGAACGCGTACGTCGTCTTCTGGGCGTCCAAGGTGTACGCCGCGAACGACCCGGACCACACGGGCGACACCCACAACCGCATGCTGTACGCGACCACCAGCGACTTCCGCACGTTCAGCGAGCCCGAGACCTGGCACGACCCCGGCTACTCGGTGATCGACTCCACGGTGATCGAGGACGACGGCGTCTTCCACCGCTTCACCAAGGACGAGCGGAACCCGTCCTCGTCCACCCCGTGCAGCAAGTTCGTCACCCAGGAGAGCTCCACCGATCTCCTCGACCCCGCCTGGGACTTCGTCGCCGACTGCCTCGGCCGCGGCGCCCTGTCGCAGGGCGAGGGGCCCACCGTCTTCCGGTCCAACACCGAGGAGAAGTGGTACCTGTTCATCGACGAGTTCGGCGGCCGCGGCTACGTCCCGTTCGAGACCACCGACCTGGCGTCCGGCCGGTGGACCGAGTCCACCGGCTACCGGCTGCCCGCCTCACCCCGGCACGGCACCGTGCTGCCCGTCACCCAGGCCGAGTACGACCGGCTCGCCGAGCGCTGGGGCGTGCCGCCGGTGCGGGCGGACGAGGACGGGTTGGTCGCGCACTGGCCGCTGGACGGCACCGCGGCCGACGCCTCGGGACACGGCTACGACGGCACCACCGCGGGCGACGTCTCCTGGCGGGACGGCGCGCTCGCCTTCGGCGGCACCGAGGGACACGTCCGGCTGCCGAACGACCTGCTCTCCGGCGTCGACGCGGTGACCGTCTCCGCCGACGTCCTCGTCGATCCCGCCCAACGCGCCCCCTACTTCCTCTTCGGCTTCGGCAACACCGCCGCCGACGGCCGCGGTGACGGCTACCTCTTCGCCACCGGCGGCACCGAGGAGAGCGGCTTCCGCGCCGCGCTCTCCGACGGCGACTGGACGCGGGAACAACAGGCCGCCTCGGCCGGCGGCCTGCCGCGCGGCCGCTGGGTGAACGTCGCCTACACCATCCACGGTTCGACGGCCGTGCTCTACCTCGACGGGGTCGAGGCGGCGCGCAACGACGCGATGACGCTCCGCCCCTCGGACATCGCCGGCGGCCGCACCACCGCCAACTACCTGGGCCGCTCGCAGTACTCGGCGGACGCCCGCTTCCGCGGCTCGATGCGGGACGTCCGCCTCCACAACCGGGCGCTGTCCGTCGACGAGATCGCCGCGCTGCCCGCCAACGCGACCACCGTCCGGGCCGTCGACCTGCCCGCGCTCCGGGTGCCCGCGGTGATCGACTCACCCACCGGCACCGTCACCCTGCCCGTCGAGCCGGGCACCGATCTCCGCCGGCTGCGCCCGGAGTTCACCCTCGCGCCCGGCGCCCGGATCTCGCCGCGCGGCGACCGGCCCGTCGACCTGCGCCGGCCGGTCACCTACACCGTCACCTCGGCCGAGGGCGCCACCCGGGCCTGGACCGTCCGCGCGGTGGAGATGCGCAGCCCGGTGCTGCCCGGGCTCACCGCGGACCCCAACATCGTGGCGTTCGGCGACACCTACTACCTGTACGCCACCACGGACGGCTTCCCCGGCTGGAGCGGCACCACGTTCAGCGCCTGGTCGTCGAAGGACCTGGTGAACTGGCGCGACCACGGCGTGATCCTGGACCTCGGGCCCGACGTCTCCTGGGCCGACTCCCGCGCCTGGGCCCCCACCATCGCCGAGCGCGACGGGCGCTACTACTTCTACTACTGCGCCGACGCGAAGATCGGCGTCGCGGTGAGCGACTCCCCGACCGGCCCGTTCACCGACTCCGGCGCCCCGCTGATCGCGGCCAACCCCGACGGCGGCGGCCAGCCCATCGACCCGGCCGTCTTCACCGACCGGGACGGCCAGTCGTACCTCTACTGGGGCAACGGCTCGGCCTGGGTCGTCCCGCTCGCCGACGACATGGTGTCCTTCGACCCGGCCGAGGTGCGCCGGATCCCCGACCTGCCGGACTTCCGCGAGGGCCTGTTCATGGTCGAGCGCGCCGGCCGCTACCACCTCACCTACTCGATCGACGACACCCGCAGCCCGAACTACCGGGTCGGCTACGCCACGTCGGACAGCCCGTACGGGCCCTTCACGTACCACGGCGTGATCCTCCAGCGTGACTCCTCGCTCGGCGTCCTCGGCACCGGCCACAACTCGGTGCTCCAGGTGCCGGGCACGGACGACTGGTACATCGCCTACCACCGCTTCGCCATCCCGGACGGCGACGGCACCCACCGCGAGACCACCATCGACCGGCTCACCTTCTCCCGCGAAGGACTGCTCCAACCCGTCCGCCCGACCCTGGAGAGCGTCCGACCGCAGCGGATCCGCTGAACCTCGACGACCTCGGTCGTGTCGTTCTGTCACCGGGTCGTGACGCACGTGTTGCGCCTTGAGGCCGCCCTGAGGATTCGGCGTCAATACGATGGCGAAATCACCGGTCGGTCATTGACGGGCAGGCGGAACACCCGCCTCCGGGAACGCGCCGGGGCGGGCCGTGGACATCGTTACGGGGGAGCACGGAAAGCCATGTCGTTTCTACGTTTCATGGAAGACGACGTCAGGGAGATGGCCAGGCAACTCGCCGCCAGCGGCGAGGAGTTGCGGTCGGCCTCGCGGCGGTTGGCGAACACCGAGGCGGGGGAGATCGGCACGCCGGGCCTCGCCGGCCAGTGCGAGGACTTCGCCGACTCGTGGGACTACGGCTTCGGGCAGCTGTCCGACCTGACCCGCGGCATCGGGGACGTCGCCAACAACGCGGCCGACGCGTTCACCCAGGCCGACCAGGACCTGGAGCGGACGGCCCGCGAGGCCAGGACCGGGGCGGGGAGTTGAGCGCGAAGATGGCCGAGTACCCACACCTCGGGTTCGACCCCTGCCCCGGCGACGTGACCATCGCGGACGCGCTGGCCGGCACCATGCGTGAGGTCACCGCGCGGAGTTCGAGCACGCACACCACCCTGACCTCGATCAACACCACCGACGGCATCTGGGTCGGCCGCGCCGCCGACGCGTTCGGGGACGCGTTCTCCGAGGTGCCGCCCCAACTCGACCGCGCCGTGACGGCCATGGACGTCGCCGCCCGCGCGCTGAGCGGCTGGGCCGGCGAGCTGGCCGGGTTCCAGGCACGGGCGCGGGCGTTGGAGGAGGAGGCGGCCTCGGCGCAGGCCGCCGCCGACGCCGCGCGGGTCGCCGTGGACGGCATGCCGACCGACACCGCGGGCATGACGGACGACGAACGCGGCCGGCACGAGGACGACGCGGAGCGGGCGGGCAACCGGCTCTCCACCGCCAACGCCGGCCTGGCGGCGATACGTTCGCGCGCCGAGGGCCTGAACGCCGAGTTCGTCTCGGCGGCCGACGACACCGCGCGCCAGTTGCGGCGGGCCGGCGAGTCCGCCCCGCCCGAGCCCGACCTGCTGGACCGGATCGGCAGCGCGCTGGAGGACATCGGCGACTTCCTGGCCGACGTCATCGAGTTCCTCGCCGACCCGGCGGTGTGGCGGGCGATCGGCGACCTGTTCTCCAACATCGCCATGGTGCTCGGCACCCTCTGCATGATCATCATGCTGTTCTCCAACCCCGCCGGCTGGCTGGTGATGGCCGCCCTCGTCGCCTCGACCCTCGCCCTCGGCTTCCACGTCGCGGCCAAGGCCGGCGGCGAGGACATCGGCTGGGACACCATCGTCTGCGACGCCGTCGGCGTGCTCGGCGGCGCTCTCGGCGTGGGCGCCGGCCGGGTGGTCGCCGCCGGCCGGGCGGGCGTCGCCGCCGGGCAGGGGATGCGGGCCGCCGGCTTCGCCCAGGCGGTGGGCGGCCCCGGCCGGCTGGCCGGCCTCGGGCAGTGGTTCCGCGGCGTCGGGGTCACGATGCGCGGCTGGAGCCTGGTCGGCGTCGGCAACGGCCTGAACTGGACCGGTACGGTCGGCGGCAACGGGGCGGCCTACACCGACCTGGGCCGCAACTTCTCGGTCCCCTTCCTCGCGCCGTTCAGCACCCTCGGCGACCTGTGGTCCCAGCACAGCGGCGACGGAGGCCAGGCCAACGCGGCCCGGTTCAGCCCGCCGCAGCGGCTGACCGCGGCGAGCGACGCGTTCGCGAACGGCCTGGAGCAGGACGGCCTGGTGACCGCCGCGTGACGACGACGCCCCGGTCCGGGTTCGGCTACCACTTCACCTGCGAGGTCCCCGACGACTACGTGCCACTGCCGACCGGCGGCTCGGCGGAGGACTGGCAGGCGGCGCTCAAGGAGCTGCTGCCGGCGTCCGACGAGGCCCAACTGGCGGTCAGTGCCGCCGTGCTGTGCGAGGCGCACGACAAGCTCACCACGCACAACACCGTGCGCACCGCGCTCTGCGTCGGCCACCGCGACGAGTCGATGGTGCTGGGCGTGCTGATCGTCTCGGTCGAACACACCGGCCACGACCACGACCTCGCGGCCGCGGAGGGCATCTACCGCGGCCTCAAGGAGTCCTACTTCGCGGGCACCCCGGGGCGGGAGCCCGAGCTGACCGAGATCGACCGGGCCTCGGTCAAGGGGGTCCAGGGCCCGGAGGACACCCTGCTGGCCGCCCGGCTGCCCTGCGGCCCCGCCGTCTCGGTCACCTCGCTGCGGGCCATGCTGCTGCCGTCCGCCGAGGACCCGGGGCGCGAGGCCCGTCTCGGCATCGCCACCCACCAGCTCATCGTGCCGGCCCCGGCCGCGTACTGCCTGTACGTCACGGTGTTCACGCCCAGCCTCGACCACCTCGACCTGTTCGGCGCCCACCTGGCGCACATCGGGCGCACCCTCGAGTTCGACGGCGCGCTCCCCGAACCGGCGGCGGAGGCCGGCTGATGTCCCCCGGGCGGCACGAGCCGCTGCTGGCCATGCACCGGGCCCTGACCGTCCGGCTGACCGAGCTGGACGCGGAGCACCTGCGGCGGGTCGGCGCCGGCGCCTGGCTCGGGGCGCTCGGCGCCACGGCGGCGGCCACCGCCGTCGCCGTGCTGGCCGTGACGCCGCTCCTCGACCCGGCGGGGCTCGGCTGGTTCGCGCTGCTCACCCTCCCGGCGGGCGCCGGCGCGGGCGCGCTGGCCTGGCGCGCGGTGCGGCGGCTCACCACCCCTTACGGCCCGGTGGGCGAGGAGTGCCGGGCCGTACGGCGCGAGCGGGACGGCCTGCTGGACTCGTTGTACGCGCTGCCGCCCGCCGCCACCGCCTCGTCGGACTGGGCCGGCATCGACGACGTGCACCGGTGGATCGCCGAGGCCGACGCCGACGCCGCGCTCACCGCGCCGGGCGACGCGGGCCGCGTCGCCCGCCGGGCCGGCCGTGGACTCCCGTGGCTGCTGGCCGCGTTGGTCCTGACCGGCGTCCTCGCCCCGCTGGCCGTCGTGGTGCCGCTCGCCGTCGTCGCCTCGCCGGAACTGTGGGGGATGCTGCTGCCCCTCGCCGTCCTGCTGGCCGGCGCCGGGCCCGCGCTGCGGATCGCCTACCTGCGCGCCGTCGACCCGCCGCGCCGCGTCACCCGCACCCAGCGGCGCGGCTGGCGCGCCGAACTCGCCTACCGCGGGCACCGGCTCACCACCGGCGCCGGGGTCGCGCCGTGGCGGTTCCCCGCCCTCCACACCCAACGGCTGTGGCTGGCGCTCGGCGGCCCGCTCTGGCGCCGCCTCGGCCTGCCGGCCCACTCGCCGGCCGACGTCCTGCGCGGACTCCCGGCCGGCGCCTCGCCGCTCCGCGTCTGGTACTGGCGCCACGTCGGCCCGGGCACCGTGACCCTGCTGGGCCTGGTGCTGGTCGCGCTCGTCGCGGTCACGGTGCGCACCGCCGGTTAGGTCCTGGTCGGCGCGCGGCTCACTCGGTGTCGTGGGTGTACCACTCGGTGCCGCCGATGGGGAACGACCACCCCGGCTGGCCTTCGGTGGCGCTGGTGCGGAACGGCTGGCCCTCGTCGTCGATCCGCAGCACGCCCTCGCGGTCGCCGCTCGCCCAGTCGAGCTCCAGGAACCAGTCGACGTCGTGCGCCTCGGTGCTCGCGGTGATGTACACGACCAGCGGGTCGGTCTCGTCCACCCACAGCGGGAGCTCCGGCTGGTCCCCGGCCGCGGTGGGTTCCGGGGCGGCCGCGTCCAGGTCGATGTCGAAGGCGGTGGTCTCCACCGGACCGCCGCCGCAGGCGCCGTACCCGGTGAAGAGGTTCCAGGGAAGCGGGTCCTCGGCCCTGGACACCCGGACCCGCAACTCCCGCAACACCACCGTCTCGTCGCCCGTGCTCTGGATGGTGAGCTCGACGTACTGCTCGTCGGCCGAGACGGCACCCATCGCGGCGGCCCAGCCGGGCGCGGCCGCCTCGTCGGGTGGCGGGGGCACCTGCTCGGGCTCCGCGTCGACGAGGTACCAGTTGCCGCAGGGGGAGTCTTCCTGGAACGCGTGCGGGCGGGCGGCGACCGTCACCGGCGCCGGCTCGCCGTCGCCGCCCGCCCCCGCGTCCGCCGTCGTGTCGCCGGAATCGCCCGCGTCCGACGCGTCGTCGCCGGACGAGGCGAGCCATACCGCGCCGGTGACGGTCAGCGCCACGGCCAGGGCGGCGGCGCCGACGAGCAGCACGGTCCGCCCGCGCCGGCGGGCGGGTGGTGGAGGCGGTGGCGTGGGAGTGGAGGCGGGCGGCTGCGGCGCGGGGGGCGCGACGGCGGGTGGCTCGGACTCGGGCGCCCGCCGTTCCCGTTGCCGTTCGCGCGCCGTGTCGGCCGCGATCCACCGCCGGTGCAGCTCCATCAGTTCCTCGGGCGTCGCCCTGCACAGCCGAGCGAACCGCTCCACGGTCGCGAACTCGGGCGGCAGCCCGTCCCCCTTGCAGTAGCGGTGCAGCGTCGAGGCGCTCATGTGCAGCCGCTTGGCGAGTGTGCCGTAGCTCAGCCCGGAGCGTCCCTTCAACTCCTCGAGCAGCACTCCCAGATCGGCGGTCTCCGCCTCCGCTGTCACGTGTCCCCCTCGTTTCCGCGTCCCGGCTGGACATTCGACGCGGCTCACATCCTCCCAGCTCACCGGCCGTTCGAACGTCCCATCCCCCCGTCCCGGCCATCGTCGCTGGTGGGCGGGACAGAACCCGGCCCAATCTGTGGTCGTCCGGCGGTGACTCGCCGCCGACAAGCACCTGACAGCCACTCGAGAAAGCAGCACACGACATGAACGCCTTCACCCTCCGCCGCCGCACCCGGACCCTCGTCGCCGCCGTCGCCGCCGTGGCCGCCCTCTCACTCACCGCCTGCGAGGACGACGAGCTCGCGGAGATCGGCGGCGGCGGTCAGACCGAGGCGCCCGCCGAGCAGGACGGCGGCAGCGACGGTGGCGACGACGGCGCCACGGACGACAGCGGCCAGCCCGACGAGGAGGGCGGCGAGAACATCGTCGAGGGCGGCGGCCAGGGCGAGGACGGCGAGGCCGGCGACGAGGTGGCCATCATCCCCTGCGCCGACCAGAACACCCAGGTGACCGTCTCCCCGGTCGAGCGGCCCATCAACCACCTGCTGCTCACCGTCACCAACACCGGCGACGAGGTGTGCGACGCCTACAGCTACCCCCTCATCGGGTTCGACAACTCCCAGGGCCCGCTGCCGGTCGTCGACGACAGCGTTCCCCAGTCCGTGGTCTCGCTCCAGCCGGGTGACTCCGCGTACGCCGGCGTGATCACCTCGGCCGCCGACTCGGCAGAGGGCTACACCTCGACCTCCATGGTCCTCACCTTCATGGACGTGAACGGAAACATGGTGGGTGAGTACGTCGACCTGGCGCTGCCGGGCGGCGAGGTGTTCGTCGGCGACGCGGCCGCCGTCACCTACTGGCAGACCGACATGGACTCCGCCCTCATGTGGTAGCCGGCCCGAGGGGGTCAGAGGGGCACGATGGGGCGTGCCGCGAAGCGCGGGTGGCGAGCTGAGGCCGACTACGGGAGGCACCGGCTCACCACCCGCTCGCGCGTTGGGGCGGGTGCCTCGGGGGCCGGAACCGCCCCGGGCGGTCCAAGGCACGGTGGGGCGTGCCTTAGACTCAAGGGATGTATGCCCGCTGAGGGCTCGTTGTCGTTGCAGTACCTAGGACCGGTCCCGTACGGAGAGTAGTCGAATGTCTAACCGTTGCGATGTGTGCGCCAAGGAACCCTCCTTCGGCAACAGGGTCTCCCGTCTCGGCAAGAACGCCATCGCGCGTCGGGTCAAGGCGCGGTCGCCGCGTAAGTTCACCCCGAACATTCAGTCCGTGCGGGCGGTCGTCGACGGTACGCCGCAGCGGGTGAAGGTCTGCACCTCCTGCCTGAAGAGCGGCAAGGTGACCCGCCGGTCCCAGGCGGCCTGACCGCTCCCAGGGACACGGACTCCGACGCCGTGTCGATCCAGCGCCCGGTTCGCCCGGGCAGTGGATCGGCACGGCGTCCGGCTATGAGAGGGCCGCGGCCGCCGGCATGACGCTCTCGATGCGGCCGAGCGCGAAGACGCGGTCGCGGCTCGGTTCCTTCGTCGGGTGCCTTCAGCCCGAGCTCGGCCAGGGTGCCGCGCGGCTCCTTCGACGGCGCCGCCGCGAACAGCTCCTCCAGGGGGCGGTCGAGGCCCAGCGGGGTCTCCCACGCCTGCCGCGGCATGGCGGTCATGTGCAGTTCGCCGGAGTCCGTCGCCCACACCAGCGCGCGGTCCGCCAGTGTCGCCAGCACCTTGTCAAGGCGGTGGACGGCCCGCCCGTCGGCTGGCCGCACCAGCTCCAGCAGGCCGTCGCGGTCCGCTCGTTCCCCGAGCGCCGCGAGCGCCTCGGCCACCTCGGGCCGGCCAGGGCCAGGGCCACCGAGCCGGGGCGCTGGAGCCGGTCCGCCGGCTCCGACAGGGCGCGCGGCTCGGGCGGCGAAGGACGCCGGGTGGCCCCTCAGCGCAGGGCGCGGCCCAGCCGGCGCAGGCCCTCCGCGATCTCGTCGGGGGTGTGCGTGGTGAACGACAGCCGCAGCGTCGTCGGATCGGCCGGGCCCGCGTAGAAGGGCGCGCCCGGCACGTAGGCCACGTCGTGGTCGATGGCCGTGCGCAGCAGCGCGGTGGCGTCGTGGCCGGCCGGGAGGCGGGCCCAGACGAACATGCCGCCCGTCGGGCGGTTCCAGGTGCTGCCCGCCGGCAGTGCCGCCGGCAGCCCGGCGAGCAGGGCGTCCCGGCGCTCGCGGTAGGCGGCGCGGACCCGCGCGAGGTGCGCGTCCAGGTCGCTGTCGGCGAGGTAGCGGGCGGCCGCGGCCTGGTCCACGGTGGACGAGTGCAGGTCGGCGGCCTGCTTGGCGATCACGCAGGCGCGTCGTAGCGCGGCGGGGGCGCGCAGCCAGCCGAGGCGCATGCCGGGGGCCATGATCTTGGAGAAGCTGCCGAGCAGCACCGCCCGGTCCTCGACATCGGGGAACGACGCGAGCCACGGCGCCGGCTCGCCCTCGAACCGCAGTTCGCCGTACGGGTCGTCCTCGACGAGCCAGATCCCGTGCCGCGCCGCGGAGTCCGCGACCGCGCGCCGCTGTTTGGCCGGCATGGTGCGGCCCGTCGGGTTGTGGAACGTCGGTATCAGGTACAGCAGTTTGGGCCGCTCGGCGACGATCAGCCGCTCGAGCGCCGCCGGGTCGACGCCGTCCGCGTCGCAGGGCACCGGCAGCACCCGGGCACCGGCGAAGCCGAAGCACTGGAGGGCGGCGAGGTAGGTCGGGTCCTCGACGAGCACCACGTCGCCGGGTTCGAGCAGCGCGGTGGCGAGGATGGCGAGCGCCTGCTGCGAGCCGGCCGTGATCAGCAGGTCGTCGGGCTCCGTCGGGAGCCCGCGCCGGCCCAGCCGGCCCGCGACGGCGGCGCGCAGCGCCGGGTCGCCCTCGGTCGTCGCGTACTGGAGCACCTTCCGCGGCGCCTCGGCGAGCACCCGGTCGTACGCGGCCCGGATCGCGGCGTCGTCGAAGAGCTCGGGCGCCGGCAGCCCACCGGCGAACGAGATCACCTCGGGCCGCGCCGTCAACGCCAGGATCTCCCGCACCGGCGACGCCCCTACCGCCGCCACCCGCCCGGCGAGCGGGGGGACGGGGGCGCGGGTGGCGAGCGGCACGGGGTTCATGCTGTCTCTT
>NZ_SMKI01000200.1 GCF_004348415.1 Streptomyces hainanensis | reverse complement strand
GAGGGCGCGGCGGAACCGCACGCCGTTCGCGTCCGCCTTGTAGAGGTAGCCGAGCGGCCCCTCGCCCGCGTAGCCGCCCCCGGCGTCGAAGGCCAGGTCCCGGCCGAGACCGTGGTACTCCGCGTCATCTCGCCCCAGACGATCAGGCGGTAGGTGGAGGTGAACTCCGGCGTGCAGGTGGTCAGCGTGATGTAGCGGCCGGAGTCGGTGAAGCCGCCCTGGTCGGGGACGGGGTCGAGGACGGCCGTGTTGGAGGGGGAGGTCGAGTCCAGGCGGCTCGTCATCTCGTAGGTGTAGTACGCGTCCCCGGTCTCGACGACGATCGGGTCGCCCGGCTCCAACTGGTTGATGTAGCGGAATGGTTCGCCGTGGGTGTTGCGGTGGCCGGCGAGGCCGACGTTGCCCTCCTCGTCCCACGGCATGGCCGTCGGCAGGCCGTCCTCCTCCGTGTAGTGCCCCACCATGCCGTTGTTGAGCACGGTGTCCTCGGCGACGCCCTCGGCGATCGGCACCCGCACGTCGAGCGTCGGCAGATAGAGGATCGCGAAGCCCTCGCCCGGTGAGAAGGCGCCGGGTTCGCGGGGGTCGACCTCGGGGTTCTCATCGTCGTTCCACTGGCGTTCGAGTTCCTCGCGCTGGTCGTTGGCGTGCGCGCGGGCCTCCACGTTCGTCCACCACAGCTGGTAGGCCACGAAGAGCAGCAACAGGGCGCCGGTGGTGATGAACAGCTCGCCGATCACGTTGCTGATCGCGGTGCCGGTCTGCTTGGCCGCCTTGGTGGCGGCCTTGGCTGCCTTGCGGCGGGCCGCACGCCCGCCGGACACCTCGGGGGAGGCCGGCGGTGGCGCCGAGGCCGGGGCCCGGCCTCGTGAGCGGCCCTGTGCCGCCTTGCGGCGCGCCGCGCGCCCGCCGGGCGCCGGCTCCGCCGCCGACGAGGCCGAGGCCGAGGCCGAGTCGGAACCGGCGGCGGCCGCCGCGGCCGCCGCCGCGCGGCGCCTGGCCGCGCGGCCCTCGGCCGGGGGAGGCGCCGTGGTGAGGTCGGACGGGCGCCGCAGGCCCATCGTCTCCTCCGGGTCCTGAACGGCGTCGGAGCCCTGGTCCGGGCCCCAGCCCGGCTGGGTCACGCCGCCGACCCCACGACGGGCGCCAGGCCGTGTGACCGCTCGACGGCGCCGTCGTCGCCGCAGACCGCGAGCCAGTTGGCCAGCATCCGGTGGCCGCCCTCGGTGAGCACCGACTCGGGGTGGAACTGGACGCCCTCCACCGGCACTTCACGGTGGCGCAGGCCCATGACGACGCCGGTTTCGGTGGTCGCGGTGACCTCGAACCCGGCCGGCACGGTGGACTCGTCGACGGCCAGCGAGTGGTAGCGGGTGACGGTCATCGGCGAGGGCAGCCCGGCGAACACGCCGGCGCCCTCGTGCCGGACCGGCGAGGTCTTGCCGTGCAGCAGTTCGGGGGCCCGGCCGACCACTCCGCCGTAGGCCACGGCCATGGCCTGCATGCCGAGGCAGACGCCGAAGACGGGGGTGCGGGTGTCGGCGCAGTGCCGGACCATCTCCACGCACACGCCGGCGTCCTCGGGGGTGCCGGGGCCTGGCGAGAGCAGCACGCCGGCGAAGCCGCCGGCCGCGACGTCCGCGGTGGTGACCGCGTCGTTGCGTGACACCTCGCACTCGGCGCCGAGTTGGTACAGGTACTGCACGAGGTTGTAGACGAAACTGTCGTAGTTGTCCACGACCAGCACCCGGGTGCTCACTCGACGGCCCCCCCGTTGTTGAACGGCATGATCGGCTCGGCCCACGGGAAGACGTACTCGAAGAGCAGGTAGACCGCGGCCATCGCCAGCGCCAGCGAGATCAGCGCGCGCACCGCGGTGTTGCCCGGCAGGTGCCGCCAGATCCACCCGTACATTGGCTTCGCTTTCCCCTTCGTCCGCCGCTGCTGACCCAAGGGTACGACGGGTGGCGGAAGGGGCGGAGGGGATCGGAGTCATTCGGTCGCGGGGGCGGCCTCGGAGGACGACGGCTCGGCGTGGTGCAGCGCCACGCTGCCGTCGAAGCCGGGCAGGGTGAGCGAGCCGTGCTCCGCGACCCGCCAGCCGAGGCCGTAGGCCCGTACGTACTGCTGGTAGTCCTGGAGGGCGGGTGCCGCGTCGAGCGCGGCCCGCAGCGCGTCCCGGTCGCCGACCGCGGAGACGGTGTAGGGCGGGGAGTAGAGCCGGCCCTGGAGGATCAGGGTGTTGCCGACGCAGCGGACGGCGCTGGTGGAGACGAGCCGCTGGTCCATCACCTGGACGCCCTCGGCGCCGCCGGCCCACAGCGCGTTGACCACGGCCTGGAGGTCCTGCTGGTGGATCACGAGGTCGTTGGGGGACGGGTCGGGCACGTTCGGCACCAGCGGGGTGGCGTCGGGCGGGGCGTCGGTGAGGGTGACGGTCAGGCCCTGGCCGGTCAGCTCGGTGAGGCCGACCTGGCGGCCGAGCTCGTCGAGCCGGCGCCGCTCCGCGGGGTCGACCGAGCTGTCCCGGCCGGCGAGCGCCTCGACCTCGGCGCGCAGTTCCACGGCGGTGGATTCCAGGCCGGCGTTCTCGCGGGCGCGCTCCCTGACGAGGTCGGACATCTGAAGCAGGGAGTCGTCGGTACGGATGTTGTTGCCTTGGGAGACCTGGAAGCTGAGCCAGAATATGAGCCCGGCGAGGGCGAAGACCGAGAGGGTGCCCAGCCGCCCCGGCCGGAAGCGGAAGCCGTTCACCATCCCCCTGGTCTCCTTAATCCGCCCTGGACGCACTACGCTAACGGACGATCCCACCGTTACGCGTCGCCGAGCGCGATCGACAGGAGAGCCACTCGTGCCGAAGTCCCGCATCCGGAAGAAGAAGGACGACACGTACACGCCGCCTGAGAAGCGGCAGACCACCAAGATCGACATGGGCGGGCGCAGGTGGGTCGCACCGCTGATGCTGGCGATGTTCGCGATTGGTCTGGCCTGGATCGTCCTGTACTACATCACCAGAGCCGACCTGCCGATCGCGGCCCTGGGCAACTGGAACATCGTGGTCGGCTTCGGCTTCATCGCGCTGGGGTTCGTGGTCTCCACCCAGTGGAAGTAGCGCCCGGGCCACCGGGCGGGCCCAGCCGGGTCGGGTTATCCACCGAACATCACAAGATCTGTGGATAACCGGGCCGGCGGGGGAACGTTCGTACGGCTTCCGAACGGCCTCCGCACCCCCGTTCGCCTGCGAAAACGCGAGTTGTCCACAGCCGGCGCGTGAATCGTGACCGCCTGTGGATAACTCTGCCGGGAACGTCAGGGATATGCGACCGGCTGCGGGGGCCGGGGCGGGGAGCCGATCAGAGCAGCTGGGCGGTTCTGACCGCGCAGGCCACCGCGATCACCAGCAGCACCAGGACGCAGGTCGACACCTGGACCAGGGTGCGGTGCGCGCGCGGGGCGTAGACCAGGCCGAGGGCGACGAGCGAGCCGGCGACCAGGCCGCCGATGTGGGCCTCCCAGGCGATCCCGGACCACAGGAACGTGATCAGCAGGTTGACCGCGAGCAGGCCCGCGATGGGCCGCAGTTCGTACCGCATCCGACGGGCCAGCACGGCGGTGGCGCCGAAGAGGCCGAAAATCGCGCCTGAGGCGCCCAGCGAGAGCTGGTTCTGCGGGGCCAGCAGATAGAACAGGGCGGAGCCGGCCAGCGCCGAGATCAGGTAGAGGGCCACGAAGCGGACGCGGCCGAGCGCCGCCTCGAGCGGCGGCCCGAGGAACCACAGGCCCATCATGTTGAACGCGATGTGCCAGATCTGCTGGTGCAGGAACGCGGCCGTGAGCAGCCGGTACCACTGCCCGTCGGCCGCGCCGACCCAGCTGAAGGTGGACGGGTCTATCGCGTGGCCGAGCATCCCCAGGTCCTCGACCAGCCGGTCGCCGCCGACCAGCACGGCCACGAAGACCAGCAGGTTGATGCCGAGCAGGATCTTGGTGACCAGCCGGGGATCGGTGGACACGGCGCCGCCGGCGAGCGTGCGCGGCCGGGCCGCGCGGGCGGCGCCCTGGGCGCCGTGCACGCAGTCGGGGCACTGGTAGCCGACGGCGGCGGAGATCATGCACGAGGGGCAGATCGGCCGTTCGCAGCGGGTGCAGCGGATGCCCGTCTCCCGCTCGCCGTGCCGGTAGCAGCGCGGCAGGCCGGTGGGTTGCGACGGCTGTCCGTACGCCTGCGCCATGGTGTCCCTTCGCTCCTGCCGGCTCTCGCTCTCCGGGGCGCTGACGCGGAACCGGCCCCCTGATCCTACGGACAGGGGGCCGGAAAGGTTCCCGGGGGAGCCGCTCGGAGGGCGGCTCAGGCCGGGCGGGTCTCGATGGTGACCGACTCGATCACCACGTCCTCCACGGGCCGGTCGGTGCGCGGGTTGGTGGCCGTGTTGACGATCGCGTCCACCACCTGCTTGCCGGCGTCGTCGGCGACCTCACCGAAGATGGTGTGCTTACCGGTCAGCCAGGTGGTCTCCGACACGGTGATGAAGAACTGCGAGCCGTTGGTGCCGGGGCCGGCGTTGGCCATGGCCAGCAGGTAGGGGCGGTTGAAGGCGAGGTCCGGGTGGAACTCGTCCGCGAACTTGTAACCGGGACCGCCCGTGCCGTTGCCCAGCGGGTCGCCGCCCTGGATCATGAAACCGCTGATCACCCGGTGGAAGACGGTGCCGTCGTAGAGCTTGTCGGTGGACGGCGCGCCGGTCTGCGGGTTGACCCACTCGCGCTTGCCCTCGGCGAGCTCGACGAAGTTCTTGACCGTCTTGGGCGCGTGGTTCGGGAAGAGCCGGACCTCGATGGTGCCGCGGTTGGTCTTCAGGGTGGCGTAGAGCTGCTCAGCCACGATTTACCTTCCGTCTACGTCAGTGACGTTGCCCGATCCTGCCATGCCTCGTCGACACGCCGTGCCCCCGGATGGCCGTTTGGGGTGCCGGATCGCGCCATAACAGGAATGATTTTCGCACGAGGGGACAAAAGCCCACGAGGATCGCCAACAGACCGTTCGCTGAGCAAGGAGGAGACAACGTGAGCCACAACGGGAAGTCCGGCGTCCGGCACGCGACCGACCTGGTGACGCCCTACGCGGCCGGCGCCAGGCGCAACGCGAGCCAGTACGCCCAGCAGGCCGGCGCGTACGTCGGGCCGCGCGCCCGCCGGGTCGCCGACCAGGCGCGGTCCGGCTACGCCACCCAGCTGGCCCCCCGGATGGAGCGCGCCATGGCCTCGGCCGGGCCGGCCGGCCGCCAGGCCGCCGCCAGGTCGCAGGCGGCGCTCGCCGTGCTGCGCGGCGAGGTCACGCCCGGCGACGTGCGCTCGGCGCTGCGGCGCCGCCAGCGCTGCCACGCGGCGGGCCGGGTGGTGCGCAGGATCGGGATGCTCGGCCTGGCGGCCGGCGGCGCCTTCGCCGCCTGGAAGTGGTGGAGCGGGCAGAACGACCCGGACTGGCTGGCCGAGCCGACCCCGGGCACCGAGGTCCTGCCGGAGGCCGAGGCCGGCTAGCCGCCGGCGTGGGAGGCGTCGGACGGGCCGGAACCGTCCGGGAACGAGCGAGGCCCGCGGCGACCCACCCTTTCGGGTGGGTCGCCGCGGGCCTCTCGCCGGGGTGACGCGGTGCGGAGGGCTCAGCCCATGCCGGAGATGAAGCCGCCGCCGCCGTCGTCACCCCCGCCGCCGTTGCCGTTGCCGCCGTCACCGCCGCCGTTGTTGCCGCCGAGGGCGGCGCCCATGTCGAAGGTGTTGAGCGTGATGGTCGCCCCCTGCTCGACCTGCTGGCCAGGGCCCGGGTTGGAGGCGATCACGGTCGCCGTCTCGGTGTCGGGTCCCGCGACCTGGACGGTGAAGCCCGCGTCCTCCAGCGTCGCCCTCGCCTGGGGCAGCGGCTGGTTCGTCACGTCGGGCACCTGCACCGGCGGGGGCTCCTCGGTGGCGGACGGCACCGCCACGATCAGCTGCACCGTGCCGTTCTCCGGGACCCGCTCGCCGCGGCTCGGCTCCTGCTGGATCACCTGGTTCTCCGGCCGGCTGTCGTCCGGCTGGTCGACCCGGGTGGCGGTCAGCCCGAGGTCGGACAGGATCTGGCTGGCCTCGTCGAAGCTCCTGCCGACCACGTCGGGCATCTCGACGCCCTCCGGCTCCACCGCCACCGTGAGCGTGACGACGGAATCCGGCTCTGCCTCCTGGCCGCCGCTCGGATCCTGGTCGAGGACGGTGCCCGGGTCCTCCTCGGTGGACTCCTCCTCCTCGGTCTCCACCGTGAAGCCGGCCTCCTCGAGCTCGGCCTGGGCGTCCTCGAGGTCGTCGCCGACCACGTCGGGCACCTCGACGGCCTCCGGGCCCTCGGAGATGATCAGCGTGACCGTGGAGCCCTCCTCGAGCTCCGTGCCGGCGGGCGGGTCGGTCTCGCAGACCAGCCCCTCGTCCTGCGGGCAGGGCCGGCTCTCGCCCTCCTCGGCCTGGAAGCGCCCGGCGTTCTGCAGCTCCCTGGTGGCCGCTTCCACCTCCTGGCCCGCCACGTCGGGCACCTGGGACTGGGAGGGCGGCGAATCGCCGGGGAACAGCGCCCGGCCGATGAAGATGGCGCCGATCAGCACCAGTATCCCGGCCAGCACCAGCAGGATCGTCGAGGTGTTGCGACGGCGCTGGCGGCGGTCGGCGCGACCGCCGTACTCGTCGTAGCCGCCGTTGTTGTAGCCGTTGTACCCGGGGTCGTTGGCCGGCGACATCATCGCGGTCGCCGGATCGGTGGCCCGCAGCGCGGTGGTCGGCCGGTCGTCGTAGCCGTAGGGCGCCGCCGCCATGGCCGCGGCGGCCGCCACCGGCCGGCCGTCGAGCATGGCCTCGATGTCGGCACGCATCTCGTCGGCGCTCTGGTACCGGTAGTCCGGATCCTTGACCAGCGCCTTCAGGACGATGGCGTCCGTGTCGGGGCTGATCTCCGGGTCGTAGACGCTGGGCGGCTGCGGTTCCTCGCGCACATGCTGGTAGGCCACCGCCACCGGGGAGTCCCCGATGAACGGCGGGCGCACGGCCAGCAGCTCGTAGAGCAGGCAGCCGGTGGAGTAGAGGTCGGAGCGGGCGTCGACCGCCTCGCCCTTGGCCTGCTCGGGGGAGAGGTACTGGGCGGTGCCGATGACGGCGGACGTCTGCGTCATGGTCATGCCGGCGTCGCCCATGGCGCGGGCGATGCCGAAGTCCATCACCTTGACCTGGCCGCTGCGGTTCAGCATGACGTTGGCCGGCTTGATGTCCCGGTGCACGATGCCGTTGCGGTGCGAGTACTCCAGGGCCTGGAGGACCCCGATCGTCATCTCGAGCGACCGCTCGGGCAGCAGCTTGCGACCCGAGTGCAGCAGCTCCCGCAGCGTCGAGCCGTCGACGTACTCCATCACGATGTAGGGGATGGAGATGCCGTCGACGTAGTCCTCGCCGGTGTCGTAGACCGCGACGATGGCCGGGTGGTTCAGCGAGGCCGCGGACTGGGCCTCCCGGCGGAAGCGGGCCTGGAACGTGGGGTCGCGGGCGAGGTCGGCACGGAGCGTCTTGACGGCCACCGTGCGGCCGAGACGCGTGTCATGGGCGAGATAGACCTCGGCCATGCCGCCACGGCCCAGCACCTGGCCCAGCTCGTACCGCCCGCCGAGGCGACGCGGCTCTTCCATGTTTCCTGCCCTCTCCGTTCGGTCCCGGGCGCCTCCTGGCTCCTGCTGGACTCCGGAAGTCGACCCTGGCTTACGGTACCCGCCGGGATCGGCCCGCCGGACGGCGGTGCTCGGACGATATCCAACCGGTATCGCCGGGCGCCGCGACCGAACGCCAGCGGTCGGTCATGGGTAGGACGTGTGCCGGGGGCCATTCGGTTGCCACCCGGCCACCCCCCGGAACTCCGCCGGGGCGGGCCGGGAGGGCGCCGGCCCGCTAGTTCTCGCCGTCGAGCACGGCCCGCATCACGTCGCCGGCGATGGGCGCGGCGAGGTCGGAGCCGGAGATCTGGTCGCGCTCGGCGCCCGCGTCCTCGACCACCACGGCCACCGCGACGGGTGATCCGTCGTCGGTGATGGCGTAGGAGATGAACCAGGCGAACGGGTTGTTCGCGTTGCCCTCGCCGTTCTGCGCGGTGCCGGTCTTGCCGCCGACCCGCACGCCGTCGATCGACGCGGCGTCCCGGGACGAGCCCTCGCTGACCACGGACTCCATGGCCTCCTGGAGCAGCTGCGCGTTCTCCGGGGAGAGCGGCTGGCTCAGCTCCTGCGGCTCGTGCCGCTCGATGGTGGAGAGGTTGGGGGCCACCAGCTCGTCCACCATGTACGGCTCCATCAGCGTGCCGTTGTTGGCGACGGCGGCGGCCACCATGGCCATCTGGAGCGGGGTGGCCCGGTTGGAGGCCTGGCCGATGCCGGCCATCGCGTTGCCCGGGTCGTCGTCCTCGGGGTAGACGCTGGCCTCGGCGCGGACCGGGAGGAACTGCTCCTCGTTGAACCCGAAGTCCTCGGCGGTGCTGATCATCTCCTCGTTGCCCACGTCGTGGCTGAGGCCGAGGAAGGTGCTGTTGCAGGAGAGCACCAGGGCCTCGCGCATGCTCGGTTCGTCGCAGGCCGCCCCGGCCTGGCTGGAGATCTCGGTGGTGCTGTCCGGCAGCTGGAACGGGTTGTCGTACTCGGTCTGGGACGACTCGTCGATGTCGTCGACCCGGCCGTTCTCCAGTGCGGCGGCCGCCGTCACGATCTTGAAGGTGGAGCCTGGCGGGTAGGTGGCGCGGAGGGCCCGGTTGAGCATCGGGTCGTCCGGGTCGTTCTCCTTGTCGAGGGCGGTCCACGCCTCGGAGTCGGATTCGCCGTTGCCCGCGAAGGACGACGGGTCGTAGGAGGGGGTGGAGGCCGCGGCGAGGATGGCGCCGGTGCGCGGGTCGATGGCGACCACGGCGCCCTTGGCCGTGTCGTCGCCCTGGCCCGCCTCCAACAGGCCGTTGTAGGCGGCCTCCTGGGCGGCGGCGTTGAGCGTGGTGACCACGTTGCCGCCGCGCTGGTCCTCGCCGGTGAACATGTCGATGGTGTTGTTGAAGAACAGCCGGTCGTCGGTGCCGGAGAGCACGTCGTCCTCCACGTTCTCCAGCAGGTTGCTGCCGAAGGCCTGGGAGGCGAAGCCGGTGACCGGGGCCCACATCGGGCCGTCGGTGTAGGTGCGGGCGTAGCGGAAGTCGCTGCCTTCCGTCTCCACGGAGCCGGTGATCGGCTCGCCGTCGACGATGATGTCGCCGCGGGGGTGCGCGAACTGCTCGATCCGCACCCGTCGGTTGTCCTCGTGGTTCGCGAGCTCGTCGGCCTGGACGAACTGCACCCAGTTCACCCGGACCAGCAGGGCGAGGATGAGCAGGCCGCAGAAGACCGCCACCCGGCGCATGGGCTTGTTCATGCTCGAACCACCTGAGTCTGTTCCGCGTCGAGGGAGGGCGCCGGGGCCGGTGCCGGCTTCCTGGCAGTGTCGCTGATCCTCAGTAGGACGGCGATAAGCGCCCAGTTGGCGATGACGGACGAGCCGCCCTGGGCCAGGAACGGCATCGTCATGCCGGTGAGCGGGATCACGCCGGTGACGCCGCCGGCGACCACGAACACCTGGAGCGCGAAGGCGCCGGAGAGGCCCATCGCCAGCAGCTTGCCGAACGGGTCGCGGGCGGCCAGCGCGGTGCGCATGCCGCGCTCGATCAGCAGCGCGTAGAGCAGGATCACCGCCATCATGCCGGCCAGGCCGAGCTCCTCGCCGACGGTGGCCAGGATGTAGTCGCTCTTGGCCGCGATGCCGCCGATCAGCCGGGAGTAGCCCTGGCCGAGCCCGGAACCGAACAGGCCGCCGGAGCCGAACGAGTACATCACCTGCGCGGTCTCGGTGACGCCGTCGTTGATGCGGGCCAGCGGGTTGAGCCAGTTCTCCACGCGGTCGCCGACGTGCTGGTTGGTGGAGGCCACGAAGACCGCGCCGCTGGCGGAGAGGAGCACGCCGAAGATGATCCAGCTGGTGCGCTCGGTGGCCACGTAGAGCATGATCACGAAGGCACCGAAGAACAGCAGCGAGGTGCCGAGGTCCGTCTCGAAGACCAGGATCATCAGGCTCACCCCCCAGACGGCCAGGATCGGGCCGAGGTCGCGGCCGCGCGGCAGGTAGATGCCCATCACCCGGCGGCTGGCCAGTGCCAGCGCGTCCCGCTTGACCATCAGGTAGCCGGCGAAGAACACCACCATCACGATCTTGGCGAACTCGGCTGGCTGGAGCCCGCCGAGGCCGGGGATCCGGATCCAGATCCGGGCGCCGTTCACCTCGTCGCCGAGGCCCGGGATCATCGGGGAGATCAGCAGCAGCAGCGCGACCACCATCGAGATGTAGGTGTAGCGCTGGAGGATCCGGTGGTCCTTGAGGAAGATCAGCACGCCGAGGAAGAGCGCCACGCCCACGACGGACCACAGCAGCTGGTCGGCGGCCATCGGGCCGCCGAGCGCCGGCCTGGTGATCTCCGGCTCCTGGTCGAGGCGCCAGATCAGCACCAGGCCGAGGCCGTTGAGCAGGGTGGCGAGCGGCAGCATCAGCGGGTCGGCGTACGGCGCCCAGCGGCGCACCACCAGGTGCGCGACGCCCGCCATCAGCCCGAGCCCGAGCCCGTAGCCGAGCATGCCGGCCGGGAGCGACTCGTCCTTGGCGAGGCCCACGTTGGCGTAGGCCAGGACCGGGACGAGCACGGCGAACACGAGCATGGCCAACTCGGTGTTCCGCCGGCTCGGCGGGCCGGCGGTGGAGACTGTGGTGTTGCTAGTGCTGCTCATCGTGTGTCGTCTCTGGTCGTCGCTTGGCGGTCATCGACCGGGCGTCGGTGGGGCGTCGGTGGGCCGCTACGCGCTGCACTGCCGCGCGAGCTCGCGCTGCTCCTCGGTCATGCTCGGGGCGTCGGGACCCTCGGCGGGCTCCTCCTCGCCCTTGCCCGCGCCGCCGTCCGTTCCGCCGTTGGCGGCGTCCTCGGCCGCGCGCTCCTCGGAGAGCAGCCGGCAGGCCTCGGCCTGGTCGCCCAGCTCGGTGATCCGGGTCTCGGCGGCGCCCAGGCTGTCGGCGGAGATGGTGCCCTCGACCTGGTCGCGCTTGTAGGTCGGCAGCAACTCGAGCCGGATGTCCGGGTAGTCCTCCTCGACGCTGCTCAGGCTCAGCGGCCCGAGCTGCTGGCTGAGGCCGCGGTAGAGGGCGACGTGGTCGCCGTTGGCCGCGATGTAGTACTGGGTCTGGGTCCAGCGGTAGCCCGTGTAGAGGCCGCCGCCGACCACGGCGAGGGCCAGCACGATCAGGGCGGAGCGCTTCCAGATCCGGCCGCGCCTCGGCTTGAGGTACTCCTCGTCGGTGAACGCGCCGAACGCGCCGGTGGGCGGTCCCGGCTCGGTGGGCGGGGCCGGGGGACGGCCGAGCTCGGCGGCCCTGGACGCGGGGGTGTGCGGCGTCTCGCCGGCCAGCTGGGCCTGCACCTCGGCGACGGCGCCGACGATCTGCGGGGCGTCGTAGAGCTGGCGGGCGAGCGTGTCGCCGACCTGGACGTCGACGTCGAGGACGTCGGCGACGATGCAGGTGACGTTGTCCGGGCCGCCGCCGCGGAGCGCGAGCTCGATCAGCTCGCGGACCGTGTCCTGCGGCGGGTGGAACGCGTCGAGGGTGTCCCGCAGGGTCTCGGCGCTGACCACCCCGGACAGGCCGTCGGAACAGACCATGTAGCGGTCGCCCGGCCTGACCTCCCGGATGGAGAGGTCGGCCTCGATGTGGTCGGCGCTGCCGAGGGCCCGCATCAGCAGCGAGCGCTGCGGGTGGGTGGTGGCCTCCTCCTCGGTGATCCGGCCCTCGTCCACCAGGCGCTGCACCCAGGTGTGGTCCTGGGTGATCTGGGTGAGCTCGCCGTCCCGCAGGAGGTAGGCGCGGGAGTCGCCGACGTGCACGACGCCGAGCCGTTGGCCCGTCCACAGCAGGGCGGTGAGCGTGGTGCCCATCCCGTCCAGCCTGGGGTCCTCGTTCACCATGGCGCGGAGCTGGCCGTTGGCCCGCTGCACGGAGGTGTCGAGGGAGGTCAGGATGTCGGAGCCGGGAATGTCGTCGTCGAGCTGGACGAGGGTGGAGATCACCTCGGAGCTGGCGACCTCGCCCGCGGCCTGGCCGCCCATGCCGTCGGCGATGGCCAGCAGCCTGGGGCCGGCGTAGCCCGAGTCCTCGTTGTGGTCGCGGATCATCCCGACATGGGATCCGGCGGCGAATCTGAGTGACAGGCTCATACGCGCCTCGCCCACCCTCCGGTCGTCATGTGTCCGCCTACTTCCGCAGCTCGATGACCGTCTTGCCGATGCGGATCGGCGCGCCGAGCGGGATGGGAACCGGGGTGGTCAGCCGGCCACGGTCCAGGTAGGTGCCGTTGGTCGAACCCAGGTCCTCCACGATCCACTGGCCGTCCCGGTCGGGGTAGATCCTGGCGTGCCGGCCCGACGCGTAGTCGTCGTCCAGCACGATGGTCGAGTCGTGTGCCCGGCCGAGCGTAATGGTCTGCCCCTGGAGGGCGACAGTGGTGCCGGTGAGGGATCCCTCGGTGACCACCAACTTGGTGGGGGCGCCACGGCGCTGCCGCCCGCGCTGTTGGGGCTGCGACGCGCGGCGGCTCTGCGGCGGGGCCTGGCCCTGGGCCGGCTGCGGCTCGGGGCGGCGTGCGACCGGGCGCTGGGTGACGCGGGTGCCGAAGAGGTCACTGCGGATCACCTGGACGGCCACGATCACGAACAGCCACAGGACGGCCAGGAAGCCCAGCCTCATGACCGTCAGGGTCAGCTCTGACATTGCCCCCCGCTTTACCCTTCGGCTTGCCGGTAGATGATGGTGGTGCTGCCCACGACGATGCGTGAACCGTCGCGGAGCGTAGCGCGTTTGGTGTGCTGCCCGTCCACCACGATGCCGTTGGTGGATCCGAGGTCGCGCACCACGGGCGGCTCGACGGCCTGGATCTCGCAGTGCCGCCGGGAGACGCCGGGGTCGTCCACCCGCACGTCGGCCTCGGTGCTGCGGCCGATCACGAGGCTGGAGCGGGCGATCTGGTGGCGGGTGCCGTTGATCTCGACCCAGCGGCGGACCCGGCCGGCGGGCGATGCGGTGCGCCTGGGTGACGCCGGTGAACAGCGTCGGCGGGAACCAGTAGCCGGTGGACGGCAGGTCGCAGGGCGCCGTCCAGCGGGTGGCGCCCTCGGCGTCCCCGGTGTCGGCCAAC
>NZ_SMKI01000001.1 GCF_004348415.1 Streptomyces hainanensis | reverse complement strand
ACCCCCCACCCCCCGCGTGGTCCCGGCGTCGGAGGGCGTCGGCGGCGCCCTCCTCGGCTCGGGACCACGAGGCTGCCTCGGGTGAGCGGGCCTCAGTCCGCTCGACCGCGCCGGCCGGTCGGCACGCCGTCGATCACGAAGGTCGATCCCGGCGAGACGACGACGTCGCCGTCGGCCGAGTCGCTGATGCTGACGTTCGTCAGCGTGGCGTTGCCGCGCGCGCCGTTCATGGCCAGGATGCCGGCACCGTTGTTCGAGTCGTCGATGGTGACGTTGGTGATGGCGACGTCCGGCACCAGCCCGCCGCCCGTCTTGAACTGGATGCCGTCATAGGTGGAGTCGTGGATCTCGGTGTCCCGGATCGTGACGCCCGGGATGTCGCGGCCCTGCGCGAAGACGGTGATCGCGCCGAACTCCTGCGCCGCGCCCCAGAACGCGCCGCCGGTGCGGTACAGCCCGTTGTTGGCGATGAGGGTCTGCCCGGAGAAGGGCAGCGGATCGTGGTCGGTCGCCAGCATGATGCCGGGGTAGTTCATGGTGTCGGAGATCAGGTTGTTCTCGATGCTGTTGTCGTACCCTCCGTAGATCGCGATGCCGTTGGCCCGCCAGGGCAGTTGCACGGTGTTGTTGACGAAGCGGTTGTCGTGGGCGATGTCCACGGCCGTGTCGCGCACGTACCGGTTGGCCCACACGGCGAGCGCGTCGTCGCCGGTGTTGCGGAACGACGAGTTGAACACCTGGGAGTCGCTGCTGCCGTTGGTGAGGTTGATGCCGTCGGCGTAGGTGTTGCGGATCCGCATCCCGCTGAACTGGAGGCCGTCGGCCGGTCCCCAGAGCTCGGGGATGTTGCTGTGGTCCCGGCCGACCCAGACGCCCACGTTGGCGTGTTCGATCCACACGTTGGAGATGCGGGTGTTCCCACCGAACCGCCCGTTGAGTCCCACGCCGCCCTCGGCACCGCCGTCGCCGCCGCGGATGGTGCCCGAGCCGAAGATGGCGATGTCGGAGATCCGGGTGTTGTCGTCGATGTCGAACCCGAAGTTGCCCTCGTGCGGGTGGTTGATGCCGCCCGCCTGGTGCGGCGGGGTGAGGGTGTACAGCTGCGAGTGCCACATGCCGGCGCCGCGGATGGTGACGTCGCTGATGCCGACCTGGTTGTACTGGCCGCGGTCGAGCGGGTCGTCGGTGAGGATCTTCTGCTCCTGCCGCCACTGGCCCGGCGGGATCCACACGCAGTCGATGTCGCCGTTCTGGTCGGCGGTGACGGCCCGCTGGATGGCGGCGGTGTCGTCGAGCCCGTCGTTGGGCACCGCGCCGTACTCGGTGATCGAGACGCAGCCGGCCGGCTGGCTCGTCGGCGGCGCGACCTGCTCCAGGTCGACCAGGTCGACGATGTAGAACGCCGCCGTGTCGCCGGCGTCGCGCTGCAGGCGGAACGTGGTGCCGGCCGGGTAGGTCCCGGCCAGCAGCGCCTGGGCCTCGTCGAACAGCCGCCGGGCGGCGGAACCCGGCGCGTTGGTCAGGCCCTCGGGGTCGTCGGTGGTGCCGTACAGCCAGCTGTGCCTGGACGACAGCGTCAGTTTCCTGACGAAGGTGTCGTCGGCGTAGAGGCTGAGGGTGGCCTCCATACCACCGCCGCCGGCGGCGTCGGGGATGGAGTTGCGCACGACGAGGGAGTTGGTCGGCACGGTGGAGGTGAACTCGACGAAGTCCCCGGTGGAGTTGAGCCGCACCGACTCGCGGCCCGAGGACTCGGTGGCGAAGTTGGTGCGCCCGAAGGTGCGTTCGGCGTCGGCCTGGAGCAGCGTCCCCCGGTAGCGGCCGTCCTCGGCCTCGTACTCGGTGTACGGGACGGCCGCGCCCCGCCCGACGACGATCGCGCGGGTGAACGCGTTGTTCGTCTCGTTGGTCTCGGCGACGACCCCGGTGGCGTCGGCGGTGGCCACGATGGTCGCCCCGCCGTCGGTGGCCCGCCAGGTGCCGCTGATGGGCACGTTGACCGTGGCCCCGGCGGCGACCGCGCCGGTGGTGGCGCTGAGGGTGGTGCCGCCGACCGTCACGCGGGTGACCGTGGTGGCGGTGACCGCGGTGGTGCCGCGGTTGTTGACGGCGACGGTGAAGGAGACGTCGGCGCCGACGGCGGGGTTCGCCGGGTTGGTGGTGACGTCGAGGACCTGGAGGTCGGGGCCCGCGGCCTGGGCGACCACGAGCCGCGAGGCGGCGGTGCGGCTGTTGTTGGCGTTGTCCTGTTCGAGAATGGTGTCCGTCGGGTCGACGATCGCCGAGACGACGTAACTGCCCTGGGCGCGGGTCCCCACGTCGACGACGACGGTGGTCGAGGCGCCCGCCGCGAGCCCGGCGACCGGGGCGCTGCCGACGACCGCGCCGCCGAGGCTGACGTCGAGGGTGGTCGCGGCGGCGCCGAGGGCGCCGATGTTCGCCACCCGCGCGCTGAGCGCGATCCGGTCGCTCTCGGTGGGGGAACTCGGGCTCCACGTCACGTCGGTGACGGCGAGGTCGGGGTTGGGCGCCATGGCGCCGATCACCTGGAGGTCGCCGACCTGGCCGCCGGGGGCGCCGGTGTTGCCGGTGAACCGCAGCTGGACGTCGGCGACGCGGCCGGTGAGCGGGATGGTCACCGTGTTCTGGTTGGTCGCCGGGTTGAAGACGTAGCCGGCCTGCGCGACCAGCGAGCCGAAGCCGCTGGCGCTCTGTTCCCTGCCGAGGACCTGGAGCGTCTGGGTTCTGGTGCCCCAGATCGGGTCGGGGTTGAGCCGCAGCACGATGCCGGTGAGGTCGGCGTTGGCGCCGAGCCTGACGGTGAGCGTCGCCGGGTGGCCGCCCGACTCCCAGTAGGTGCCGACGTCGCCGTCGTTGGCGTTGGCGGCCACGTAGTTCTGGGTGGTCGAGGACGCCTCGATCGGCTTGCCGCGGGCCAGGTCGGCACCCACCGGCTCCTCGGCACCGGGGTCCTCCCCGCCCGGGTCCTCCCCGCCGGGGTCCTCGCCGCCGGGATCGTCGACCCCGCGGACCTCGAACTCGGCGACCTGGGCCGCCGGCCAGCCGGTGTTGGCGGTGACGTTCAACCGGAGGTAACGGACGCTGGTGGCCGGGAAGTCGATGGTGGCCGTGTTGCCGGTGGCCGGGTCGAACGAGCGGCCGGCCGAGGCGGACAGCGTCGCGAAGTCGCCGCCGTCGGCGCTGCCCTCGACACTCAGGGTCTGGGTGCGGGCCTCCCACGAGGAGGGCAGCCGCAGCACCACCTGCCCGACCTCGGTGCTCTCGCCCAGGTCGATCCCGAGCCACTGCGGGAACGCGTGGGACGGGCTCTCCCAGTAGGTCCCCCGGTTCCCGTCGTTGACGTCGCGCGCCGGATGGCTCGCATGGGATCCGCTCGCCGAGACGGCCTTGCCAGGGGCCAGGTCGGGCCCGTCGGCCGAGGCGGCGCCCGGCACGAGTCCGACGACGGCCAGGCCTGCGACGACCGCGCCGACCAGCAGTCTCCGGACGTGATGCTTCCACTTCATGGGGGGTCCTCTGTTCTGTGGGAACGACAGAGCCAGTGCCTTGCGCGGCGCGCGGAACGGCCGGGCGGGACAGAGGCCGAACAGGACGCCTGCCGCGAACTTGCGTTCAACTTGCGGAAAATTAAGCAAAAAAGTTGAGCGCTTGCACGAAGTAGTTAGAGAGTTCAGCCGTACTGCGAACTTGTCAACGGTCCGCGCATGCCGCGGCACGCCGTCGCCCGTAGGCGACAGGTCAACGCGACGGCACGGGCCGCAAGGCCCGCTCCCCGTGAGCGGTCGATGACCGGCGTTGGAGAGTCGGGAGACGCGAACGGCGATCTCTCGCACCCGATCAGTCCCCAGAGCCCTGAGGAACCCGCTGTCGGCGGCAGCCCCGTCCACGAGTTCTCGCTGCTCGGACTCGAACTGGTCGCCATCGGCTTCCGGGTCGGCGAGATATCCGACGGGGACGTGGAAGAACCGCGCGAGGGCCTGGAGGTGATGGAGCTTCGGGTTGGCCGTCCGGCCGGTGACGGGCTCCCAGGAATACGGCCGGAGATCGATACGCCCGTGAGTTCGCCGATCTGCCGTGCCGCCGTCTCGTAGGAGGGCGGCTGTTCACCCCGGGGCGTCCTGATGTCCCGCGGCCACCGCGGCTTCTCCGCCAGTGTGCGTGCCGCGCCGCGCGTGGTGCCGCTCTCCTTGCTCCGCATCGTCGAACCCTCCCCGTCAGCCGGTGTTTGCCGGCAGCGGCCCCTTCGCCAACCCTGGCTCGGTCGTTCCGAGCGGCACCGGGACCACGTTCGGCCGGTCGGTGTGGCCGGGTGGTAGGTTCGCGGGTCAGCGCGTGGTTGACGGCTGCGCGGGACGATGGCGAGGGCGTGGTCCGGTTCGCGGCCACGGCTTCGTGGTGTCGTCGGCGCGTGGGGCCGCCGGGAGAACAGAGGCCCGTACGGCGTGGCCGCGCCGCGTTCGAGCGGCGGCGGTCGGCCGGGCATCGGTGGGGCCGGGGCGCCCCGGTTGGCGTCATGGGCCGGTCCCACGCGCTTCGCCGATGCGCCGCTGTTCGGACGCGCCGACGCGGTCTGAACGTCGGCTCCGCGTGCGCGTGGGGCGACAAGGTGTGCCGGTCTCGAGCACTGGCTGAATGGGGACGGGGATATGAGGCCACTGCGGGATCAGGATCCGCGTGAGGTGGGCGGGTACCGGTTGCTGGGAACGCTCGGCTCGGGGGGCATGGGGGCGGTCTATCTGGCGCGCTCGCAGCGTGGCCGGCTGGTCGCCGTGAAGTTGGTGCGGCCCGACCTGGCCAGCAACCACTTGCTCCAGGAGCGGTTGGAGCGGGAGATCCGCTCGGCGATGCGGGTGGAGGGTGAGTGGGTCGCGGCGGTCCGGGCCCATGACGTCGAGGCCGCCATGCCGTGGGTGGTGAGCGAGTACGTTCCCGGCCTGCCGCTCGACAGCCTGCTGACGCGGCTCGGGCGAGGGCTGGCCGAGCATCATCTCTTCGCGCTGGCCAACGGGTTGGGGCAGGCGCTCCTTGCCGTGCACGCCGCCGGACTCGTGCACCGCGACCTGAAGCCGTCCAACGTGATGATCACCGTCGAGGGCCCTCGGGTCATCGACTTCGGCATCGCGTATGCCGTCGAGTCGGCCGAGCGGCGGCTGACCAGGACGGGGGCAGCCGTCGGCACACCCGCCTTCATGTCACCCGAGCAGTTCGAGACCCCCACGGCCCTGACCCCGGCCAGCGACGTCTTCGCGCTGGGGTCCGTCCTCACCTACGCCGCCACCGGGGCCACGCCCTTCGGTCCGCTGGACAGCGACCTGTACGCGCTGATGCTGGAGATCACCCGCGGCACGCCGCGTCTGGACGACCTGCCAGCCGGGATACGCCCGCTGATCGCCAGCTGCCTGGACAGGAATCCGGCCGACCGGCCGAGCCCGGAGACGATACTCGCCACGACGTTCGACTACCTGAAGTCGCAGCCGCCGGGGCCCTGGCTACCACCCGCGGCCCTGCAAGCGATCCAGGACCACGACGCCGCGGTACGGGCGTTCGTCGCCGACGCGGAGGCCGGAGCCCCGGTGTCCACGCCTCCCGCTCCCGCCACTCCCTACGCGCCCACGGCGGACGGGGCTCGAACCGCCTCCGCCCTTCCCACCGCCCCGATCGGGCTCCCGCCCGCCGGCTTCGGCCCACCCGCTTCGTCCGCGTCGTCGGCGGAACCCTCCTCACTCGTGGCCACCCGCCGGGTGCGGGTGCTGGTGTTCGCCGTGCTCATCCTGGTGATCGGCGTCGGGGCACTGGTCCGTGGCCTGATCACCATGGCGGGCGAGGGGGACGACAGAGGGGCGGAGGACTCGGCGGGCCCGTCCGACACACCGCCCCAGGAGGGTCGGGAGGAGACGACGGTCGAACCGAACACCGAGGAGTACGTGGGCGACTGGCAGGGGACGGCGTCCTGGGACTACGGCGACGAGTACGACAACTGGGCGGTGCGCGTCCACGTGGAGCCCGACCTCGAAGGAGGTCCGGCGGGAACCGTCCGGCTGCTGGCCACCGACGTGTTGTGCGAGATGACGATCGTGGAGTCGTCCTGGGATCCCGACGACAACGACGGGCGGGGGGCGTGGCGCTTCACGCCGGACGTTGTCCGCATGGTTCCGGAGGACGCGCCGGAGGACTCCTGCCCGGGCGAACAGGGCCTGGCAGCCGCGGCGGACGGGACAATGTACTGGTGGATCCCGGCCAGCGGCGGGGGCGTCGACCTGGAGTCGACGTGGGCGCCGCAGAACATCGACTTCCCCCCGATCAACGGCCAGTGGGAGGTCGCGCAGCAGGATCTGGCCGGCCTGCTCGGCGTTCCGGGTGAACCGGACGGCGATCCCTACCAGGTGACCGTCACCGGTGGTGGCCTCGGTGCCGCCGTCGTCTCACTCCAGCCGCCGGCCTCCCAGAACTCCGGCTGTTCGTGGGAGGCGTACCTGGCCACGGTGGGCTCCATCCAGAACATTCTGCTCAGCCCGTTCGTGGAATCCCGGTGGAGCGAGAACTGCGACATCCGACCCGCCCAGGTCGGCTACGCCACGTACCCGCAGGACGACACACTCGTCTTCGAGGCGCTCGACGTCGACCCGGACCTGTTCTTCACCGCGCACCGCGGCGCATGACGAGACCCGATCCACGCCTCACAGGCCCTCGATGACACCTCGCGGCCACTATGGCCGCCTCGTTGCCACCGACGACGTCCGGAGCGAGCGCCGTCCTGCCCTCGCGCGCGACGAGTTCCTCGGCGGCCGCGAGAATGGCGGCCCATGAGCGTCGTGGTCCCCGTGAGTGCCGTCACGGGGGGCGCGCCGTCGGTGCCGTGTGGCGTGTGCCTCCTCGGCGACCGGCCGACGCCGTTGGCCTGGTCCGGCATCGCCCTGACCGTGCCCGCGCTGCGACTCGTCGCCGTGGGCGACGGCGCGCCCCTCCCCGGGAGGGCCGTCGCAGTCGTCCCGGCCTCTCCGTACCCGGCGATCCCCACCGCGGGTCACCGGCCGGTGGTGCGGAACGCCGGACCGGATCAGGTGCGCGCGCCCTCACCCCGGGGAACCGAACCCGCCCGGGGTGAGGACTGCTCATACGGTTCCGGGTGCCGCCGCTCAGTTGCCCAGGGCGAGTTTGCGGGGCAGCGGGTGCCAGGAGTCGACAAGCGCCCGGTCGGAGGACCGAAAAACGCCCCGAGCACGTTCCGCAACGGGGAGCAGATCATCCCGCCCGCAGCCCCCCGGCCTACTCCCCCCGGTCGGCGCCCGACTTCACGACCTGCAACGGCAGCAGCTTCTTGCCCGTCGGGCCGATCTGGATCTCCGTGTTCATCTGCGGGCAAAAGCCGACACGTCCACAATCGTCCGCCACCGCTCTAACCTGCGCTCATGCGGCGACGCAAGAACCATCGCACGGCCCCCGAGCGCAAGCAGCAGTACACCCTGGAAGCGGAATGGTCGGCCGCCGACCTGACCCTCCTCGAAGAACTCAGGCGAGCCGAGGATCTCCTCCCCGAGGACGCTCCCCGAGCTCTCCTCTCGGTCCGCCTCTCGATCCTCACCGACGACACCACCTCCCCCGTCCGCCAGGAACTCGACCTCCGTCTCCTCGCGCGAGAGCGCGGCTACCGGGTCGTCGGCATCGCCAGCGACCTCAACGTGTCGGCCACGAAGGTCCCGCCGTGGAAGCGGAAGCAGCTCGGCGACTGGCTCAACAACCGGGCACCCGAGTTCGACGTCCTCCTCTTCTGGAAACTCGACCGCTTCGTACGCCGCATCTCCGACCTCTCAACCATGATCGACTGGTGCCTCAAGTACCAGAAGAACCTGGTCTCGAAGCACGACTCCATCGACCTCACCACCACCATCGGGAAGATCATCATCACCCTGATCGGCGGCATGGCCGAGATCGAGGCCGCGAACACCAGCACCCGGGTGGCCAGCCTCTGGAACTACGCCAAGACCCAGACCGACTGGCTCGTCGGAAAACCGGCCTACGGCTACGAGACCTTCGAGGACGAGAACGGAAAGGTCCGCCTCCGCATCGACCGGACCGCGTACCGGATCCTCCACTGGTGCCGGCGCGCCGCCCTTCGAGGCGTCTCCGCCCGCCGGATGACGACCATCCTCAGGCGCTCCCGCCTCGTCGGAGACGGACTCACCGCCAGCACGCTCCTCCGCCGCCTCCGCAACCCCGCACTCATGGGTTACCGGGTGGAAGAGGACAGAAGCAGCGGGGCCCGCCGCTCGAAACTCGTCCTCGGTCCGGACGGCAAGCCCGTCAGAGTGGCCGAGCCCGTCTTCACCGAGGACGAGTTCCACGAACTCCAGGCCGCGCTCGACCGCCGCTCGAAGGACCAGCCCGGCCGGACCCCCGGCGGCTCCACCCGCTTCCTCGGCGTCCTCGTCTGCGTGGACTGCGGCACCAACCTGACCGTCCACAAGACCACGACCAAGGGCAAGCCCTACGCCTACCTCCGCTGCGCCGAATGCCCCGGCGGCGGCCGCGGCGCGCCCAACCCGGAAGCGGTCTACCAGCGGCTGACCGACGACGTCCTCACCGTCCTCGGCGACGAGCCGGTTCAGACCCGCGAGTACGTGAAGGGCGCCGAGGCCAAGAAGCAGCTGAAGCGGCTGGAAAGCTCCATCTCCTACTACATGAGGGAACTCGAGCCCGGCGGCCGCTTCCAGAAGACCCGCTTCACCCGCGAACAGGCCGAGACCACCTTGGACAAGCTCATCTCCGACCTGGACCAGATCGACCCGGCCTTGACCGAGGACCGGTGGGTGAAGGTCGACAACGGCAAGACGTTCCGCCAGCGCTGGGAGGAGGGCGGCGTCCAGGCGATGGTGGAAGACCTCCTCCGCGTGGGCATCAAGTGCGAGGTCATCCGAACCAAGATCCCCAGAATGCGGGCACCCAAGATCCACATGAAGCTGTCGATCCCCAAAGACGTACGAGAGCGCCTCCTGGTGAAGGAAGACGACTTCGCCGACCGACTTTGAGCGACGCACCAAGAGCCGGACCACCGGCACCCCCGGCAAGCACCGCTTGTCGGGGGCTCGTCATCCCCGCCAACAAGGGCGCTCGCTGGGATTCTGCGTGAGCATCGACCTCTAAGCTGGATCCCGTCCCGAACTAGCACCGACGCCCCGCGCGGCTAAGTCGCACACATCGCCCTGACCTGCACTGATGCATTACCGCCGAGTCACTGCAAAACCGAGCCTCGCCACCGGTGCGATCGTCAGGCTGACCAGCTACTTTACCCTCGGGTCCGTCATCAACCCCGGAGGGTTCGCAACCCGACCAACTCCCCCGCGCCTGCACCCCCGAGCAGGCCGTCCGTCATCAACCCCGGAGGGTTCGCAACCGCTGCCGTCGGTTCTCCGTCAACGTCAGCCCGTCGTCCGTCATCAACCCCGGAGGGTTCGCAACAAGCACATCAGGGGGATGGTGAATACCCTCTGCCTGATGTCCGTCATCAACCCCGGAGGGTTCGCAACAATTCCTGAACCGGCCGGGCCGGCCGCCATCCGCAGCGTCCGTCATCAACCCCGGAGGGTTCGCAACGGGAGACCAGGGAGGTCTCTCGGGTGATGACCCGGGTCCGTCATCAACCCCGGAGGGTTCGCAACGGCCTCGGTCTCCTCGGGTCGGTGGGACGGGGGTTCGCCGGGTCCGTCATCAACCCCGGAGGGTTCGCAACTCGCCGGGGCGATCACGGACGGCATCGGCCACTCCGTCCGTCATCAACCCCGGAGGGTTCGCAACGTCGCGGTGCGGGTGACTTCGGCGGTGGCGCCGTCGGTCCGTCATCAACCCAGGGGGGTTCGCAACCTGATGGCGTCGCGCTGGTCCGCCAGCGTCTTCAGGTCCGTCATCAACCCAGGAGGGTTTCCAATGCGAGCGCCAGTGCTCTGCCTACGTGGATCATCAGCGCTCAATTGAGAAGAAGAGACAGGAATCCCTCACACCCGCTGGCTCAGAGGATTTCCCCCGGCCCACCCAGCTCAAGGCCGAGCGTCGCCGACCGGACCAGCCCAGGCTCACGGGCGGTGTAGGTCACGATGCTGTCGTGGGCCGGGTTGATGATCGTGGTGAGGGCGCCCATCAGCGCGCGGTACTGGGCGGCGGACAGTTCGCCCTGGAAGACGCTGCGTTGGGTCCAGTGCAGGTACTTGCGGCAGGTCTTCAGGACCTTGGGGTTGCGTTCCGCCGCGGTGTCGTAGACGAGGATGACGAAGATCGGGATCACCACCAGGGGCGGAACGGCTTGTAAAGGGTGCCTTCGAGGCAGAGGCGTACGAGCTTGAGGGCCTCCAGGTGGATCAGCTCCTCGTAGCTCACCTTCCGCTTCAGGCTGCGGTGGTAGACCGTCGTCGACAGTTCCTCGCGCATCAGGGCGGCCACCTTCTTGCGTCCGTCGCGGCTCAGGGAGGCTCGTCCCACCTCGGTCTCGAAGTCGGAGGTCTTCAGAGACCGCTGGGCGGCGCACCGTTTCAGAAGGCGTTCGGCGAAGAGCGGCTTGAAGGGCTCGGCCAGGTCGAGGGCCAGGGTGTTGCGCCGGCGGTCGGTGTCGGCGTGGAGGAAGCCGATGGCGGGGTGGAGCGGCGTGGTGCGCAGCGCCGTGAGGACGCGGGCGTAGACGAGGGCGTTGAGGTAGCTGATGAAGGCGTTGCCGGCGTTGGTCGGGGGGCGGCGGGTGCGGCCGTTGAGGCGGAGCCAGGTGGGGAGGATGGTGTCGAGGACGGCCCAGCCGGTGCGGCGGTAGTTGCCCTCCTGGCCCATCAGGGTGTCGCTGTCCTTGCAGTCGGGGAGGGCGCCGCGCAGCGTGTCCAGGGCGGTGTCGAGGAGGTCGGTGTCCAGGGCCCAGCGGAGGTTCTCGGCGGTGGCGAGGACGAGGGACCGGCCGACGGCGGTGCGTTGGTCGGGGTCGGCGGTGAGTTCGACCTGGCGGCGGACGACGGTGGCGGAGGCCATGGACTCGGAGGGGGCGAAGTGGCCGGCGTGGTTGCCGTAGTGGTCGAGGACGTGCACGGTCACGCCGTTGCGGCTGAGGAGGGAGAGGGCGGAGGTGTTGATGTCGACGTGGTCGAAGGTGACGAGGTCGCGGATGTCGGTGATGGGGATCCGGACGGGGCTGCCGTCGGCGCGCTCGACGCGGACGCTGTTGTCCTCGCGCCGGATGCGGCAGGGTTCGGTGAGCCAGTAGGTGCGGCCGGCGGCGGGCATCAGTCTCCCCAGCAGTAGTCGAGGTAGGAGCAGCCGCGGCAGCGGGCACGCGGTAGGCGGGCCGGCGTCGTGTCGGCGGCGATGACCTCGCGGGCGCGGGCCTCGTCCAGTTCGGCCTGGGCCCTGGCGTCCTTGTCCCAGGGGACGTCGATGGTGCGGCGGACCAGCGGGTAGTGGACGATGCCGCCGCGGACGGCGACGCCTCGGCGTTCCAGCAGCAGGCAGTAGTGGCGGACCTGTGCGGCGTGCGCCTCGGAGGGTGCTCGGGAGGATTTGGTCTCGTGGACGACGGCGCCCGTCGTCACCCAGTCGATCTTCGCCTCGCCGAGGTCTACGTCGCGGCGGCGGGTGAAGGTGGTGTCGTCGACGACCTCGCCGAAGGCGACGAGGTCGCTGCGCTGTTCGGGGCGGTAGCCACGGGCGTAGAGCCAGAGTTGTCGAGGGCAGTGGTGCAGGTACTTGATGTGCACGCCGCCGATCTCGGACGCGCCGGTCTCGGGTGGCTCGCTCACAGGATGGTCTCCGCTTCCGAGGTGGGGCGCAGCCCGATGGTGGGGTCGTAGTCCCCCTCGATGACGTGGACGCGCAGCCCTCGGTCGTACTGGGCGCGGTACGTCTTGAGGTCGCGGTAGCGGAGCGGGATGAGCAGGCCGGCGGCGAGCAGCTGGGCGCCGTCCTTGCCGGTGGTGCGCCTGCGGTACTCGTCGATGTCCTCGTGGTGCAGGACCTCGACGCCGTCGAGTTTCTCGCTGAGTCGGTCGGCGAACTGGGAGCGGTCGTGGAAGGGCTCGGTGAAGGTGAGGAAGGTGGTGGCGAACTCGTCCCGGGCGCGGCGGGCGCGCCTGAGCCAGTCGGACCCCCACTCGGTCTCGTAGGCGAGGTCGAGGAGGCGGTCGATGTCCTGCTCGCTGAGGTCGGTGGCCCCGTCCTCGACGAGGCGGGTCAGGGCGGCCCAGGCGGCGGCGACGGCCGCGGGCTCGTAGGGGCGGTCGCCGTCGGTGCGGTGGACGCGGAACTCGACGGCGCCTTCGGGGTGTCGACCGCGCCGGTTGACGCGGCCGGCCCGCTGGGCGACGGCTTCGATCGGGGCGCACTCGACGGCGCCGCGGTCGAAGTCGAGTTGGAGCGAGACCTCGACGGCCTGGGTGGCGACGACGAGCCCGCCGCGCGGACCGGTCTCCTTCACGTCGCGCTCGGGGTGGCGGCGCAGCAGGTTGCGTTCGACGGCGTCGCGGTCGCGGTTCTTGAAGCGTGAGTGCAGCAGCAGGGCGGCGTTCGGGTCGCCGGGCCGGGCGTCGCGGGCGTCCTCGGCGAGCGCTTCGAACAGCCGCTGAGCGCGGGCGACGGTGTTGACGACGGCCAGGACGCTGTGCCCCTCCCCCAGCCAGCCGCGCAGGCGGTCCAGGCCGTCGGCTCCTTCGAGCGGAGTCTCGTCCAGCGCGAGCCGGTGCCGGACGGGGCTGGTGCCGGGTGGGGCGCGGTGCAGGGTGACGGAGCGGGCGAGGCTGTCGTCGATGAGGCTGATCATGGGCGGGGCGAGCGTGGCGGACAGGACGGCGACGCGGCTGCCCAGCCGCTCCCACAGTCCCATCGCGGCGCACAGTCGTCCGAAGATCTCGGGCTCGTAGGCGTGTAGTTCGTCGAGGACGAAGAGGGAGTTGGCCTGTTCGAGCAGGACGGAGGAGTAGGCCGGGCCGGCGACGGCGCCGCGCAGTAGCTGGTGGGGGGTGGAGACCCGGACGCGTTGGCTGAACAGCCGCATGGCGTTGGCCCTGTCGCGGGCCTGATCGGCCTGCGCGGCGGTGGCTTCGCCAGTGGTGTGGTTCGTGCCGCAGTCGTCGGCGACGGCCTGGTTGAGCAGCGTGTGGGCGACGGTGCCGTGGAGCAGGCCGATGTCCGCGAGCCGCTCGCCGGGCGCGGGGACGAGGTCCCGTCGCAGGCGGAGGCGTGCCGCGTTGAGGGAGGCGCGGTAGGGCAGCGTCCAGACGACGCGGGGCTGCCCGGGCATGGTGGGCGTCTGGCGCGCGGCCCAGGCCAGCCCGCTCTCGGTCTTGCCGCTGCCGGTCGGGGAGACGAGCACGAGGTGGCCGTCGGTGGCGGCGGCCCGCCGCTGGTGTGGATAGGGCGGGTACGGAAGTCGGGCGAAGTAGTCGGCGTCCAGCGGCATATGGGTCTGGAGTGGCACGTGGGCCGAGCCGGCGTGGTCGGCAAGGGTCAACGCGCCCTGGGCCAGGACGGCCAGGAGCCCGACGTCGGGCTTGACCGGCAGGGCCCAGGCGGCGAGCAGTTCCTCGAGGCCGTCTCGGGCCCGGTCGGCCAGGGGCGGATCAGCGGCGGACGGCGGCGTCGGGTCGGTGGCGAACATGCCGGCGAGCCAGGCCGTCAGCTCCTGGTGGAGGCCACGCCGCACCTGGACCAGGGGCTGGCCGCCGGGCAGCGGGGTCTCGGTGAACGCCTCCTTCCAGTTGGTGTGGGTGTTGTACTGCTCGGCCAGGCTGAGCATGCGCTGCGAGGCGAGGGCGGACGTCGGGTGCAGGGGCCGGTGGTGGGAGGCGACGAGGGTGCCGACCAGCAGCCGCTCCGCCTCGCCCCACCCCGCGGCCCCGGCCAGCAGGGCGACGTAGGCCAGCGACAGCACCTCGTGCCGCTGGCCCCAAGGTTGTCCGCCCGGCCTGAGCTGCTCCTGGAAACCGGCCGCGATCTTGCCGGTGTCGTGCAGGACGGCGGCCCGGCGCACGCGCCGCCAGAAGCCGGGCTCGGTGGCCAAGATCCCGGCGTCGGCGACGCGCGCCTCGATGGCGTCGACGGTGTCGCGGACGATGCGCGAGTGCGTGGTCAGCCGCTCGGGGTCCTCGCGCGGGCGGGACTTGGCGCGCACATCGGCCAGGCTGCGGGGCTGTGGTGGCTGAGTCACGGGTCGAGGAGCCATACGGCCTGGTCCTGTTCCTCGGCTGACGGCGCTTCGCGGTAGGCGCCGCGCAGCCGGGAGCGGCCGGCTGTCAGGTCGCACCACAGGTAGTCGCCCCACGAGGTGACGAGACGGTCGACGGAGACGCTGGCCGCCATGCGGTACAGGCGGGCCGAGCCGACGTCATGGCCACCGGCGGGTGCCAGGGCCCGGCCGACGACGGCCTCGGCGGCGGGCTCCAACGTGACCTCCCGCAGCGCCGTGAGGTGGACGACGTCCTGGGACCGGCCCAGGCGCAGCGGCCAGCACGGCCGCCTGAGCGCTTGGGCGACGCGCCCGCCCTCCGGCCCCGGCAGCCACAGGGTCAGCTGGACGTCGGCGAGGAACGGCCGCTCGCGAAGGGTCATGCCGCCCTTGCCGGCCCGCACCCGGCCCGCGACGGCCGGGTTGGAGCCGTCGGCGTTGATGGGGTGGTACGTCTCCGCGTCGACCCCGCCGCCCGCGGCCCAGGCCGCCATGCCGAACGGCAGCCGCTCGGCGTCGGCGCCGGTGGCGGCGGCCAGCAGCCCGCGGACGGTCGAGGGAGAGGGCAGCGGAAGTCCTCGGCTGAGCCCGGGGAAGAGGGGGTCGCGGAACGACGCCACCGGGGCGTGGAATTCGGCGCGCCAGGCCCGCAACGGCTCGCGCTGGGCGGGGATCACGGTGGTGGCCAGGGTGGCGGTCGTCATCGGCGGGGGTCGTCGAACCAGTCGTCCAGCTTGCCGTCGCGGATCTCGGAGGCCAGACCGCGGAGGACGGTGCGCGGGTGCTCGATGACCATGGTGCCGGCCTCCAGCTCACGCGCGCACTGCTTCTCGAAGGCATGCCGCACCTCGTCGCGAAAGCCCGGCCGCCAGCCGATCCGCACCGGCGCCTCCCACTCCCCCGCCCACGCCTCCAACTCCTTGCGGAGCACGTCGCCGCGCACCCGCAGCCCCACGCCGGGCTCGCCGTCGACGCAGTGCGCCAGCGGATTGATGCCGCCCTTGAACGGCACCAGGATGACGAGGTCGGGAACGCGGTCGCCGTAGTGCAGGGCCTGCTTCGCCCCGCCGCTCAGCTGGGCCAGCGCCTCCAGCAGCAGCGCGGCGCGCTTTCGCCGCTCCTCGATCGGGAGACGGACGGCCGGCCGGTCGCGGAAGGTGGCGGTCGTCGCGCCAAGGGCGGCGGCCTCGGCGACCTGCAGCGCCTGTTCCTTGGTCAGGTAGTTGGGGCGACCCACCCCGGCGTCGTCGGGCAGCGTGAAGGTGCCGATGTGCGGCAGGTCAAGGAGGAAGGGGGCGGCGAGGTCGGCGGTGTAGAACTCGTGGCCGTGCAGGACGGGCTCGATCACGCCCCGGGCCATGACCCCGTAGTCCTCGGTGGGGAAGGCGGGTTCGACCGCCATCAGGGTGCCCATCATGAAGGGGCTGTCCCGGAGGGTGGTCGCCGCGTTGTCCTTGCTTGACCCGGCCTTCATGTAGCCGAACAGGTCGTCGTCGGCGTACCGCACCGGATCGGCCGCGGTGTTCGCCTTCTGCGCCTTGTTCTGCGACTTCCCGATCCGGGTGACGGGAGACGGGACCGCGCCCAGCTCGACCATGCTCTCCCGGGTCCAACGGCGCACCGCCTGGGCCGAGATGTACGGGTACGAGGCGCCGCGCACCCGGGCGCGCTTCACCCGGGCCGTCGTCGCCTCCCCCTTCCCGTTGTTGGGGGCGCCGGCCCGCACCGAGAGCACCATCTTGCCCGCGAGATACGCCATCACACCGCTCCCATCAGGTAGTCGTCGTCCTCTTGGCTGCTGAGCATCGGTTGGCTCAACAGCTGCTCCACCCGCGCTTCCTCGTTCGGGTCCGCCGGCGCCTGGCTGACCGCGACGCCCCGCTCCTGGAGGATGCGGACCACGGCCATGCTCAGCAGCATCCGCTGCGCCCAGCCGCCGGGGCGGTTGAGGATGAACGGCCGCCAGTCGTCCTCGGTACAGGGCACCTCGCGGCCGGTGGCGTACAGCCGGCGCTTGGCCAGGTCCAGTACCTGGCCCAGTTGGTGCGGGCGCAGGTGCGCGCTCTCGAACTCGGCCCAGCGGCCACGGGGGCCGCCACCGCCGTGCTCGATCCAGTCGGCGACCATGGTCGCCACCGGCGTCAGATCCGGTTCCATGCCCAAGATCTCCTTGGCGTAGGTGAAGGCGAGTCGGGTCGCGTCGACCCGGTGGCGCAAGGGCAGACGGCGGTCCGGATCTCCCAGCACCCGGTTCAGCTGGACCAGCAGCGACCGGCCGTCGCCGTCCTCGGACTCGAACAGCAGGCGCGCCGCCTCGGCCGGGCCGCTCCTGACGACGGCGCCGTCGGCGTCCCGCTGGGTGAGCGCCACCTCAAGCAGCCGCCAGCCGCGGCGCAGCGGGGCGTTGCCCTGCACGATGGCGAGGAACCGGGGCACCGCGCGGCGGGCGTGCGTGACGCGGAGCCACGGCTCCTGATTGTCGTTCTTGAAGCTCCACAGGGTCGTGGCCGCCAGCTCCACGTCCGCGTAGCGGAGGGCGTTCAGGGCGACCAGCTCGGGGCGTGAGCCCACCCGCAGCTTGCCGAACCCGAGCTGCATGACACGGCGGGCCCGCAACACGTTCCGCTCGGCGAAACGACGCTCGGCGGCCTCGGTCTCACACGACAGCACGGTCGCCGAGCCGGCCGTCACCCAGGCCCCGTAGGGCAGCGCCCACGCCGCGATCCGACAGCCCCGACACGCCGGCCACCCGGCGACGGCCGCGGGCAGCGTGTTCAATGCCTTGTTGGTGTCGAACATCGGCAGGTTCGACTTCGTCCAGAGCGTTGTGGCGGGCGTCCCGCAGAAGGTGCAGGGGTACGCCTTCACGGCCGTCCCGCGGGGCTCGTCGCGGGCGAAGAGGGCGGCGATCTCCGGCTCGAGGTCGCGGCGCAGCCTGGACCTCTTGCTGTGGGTGGCCTTGGAGTTCGGGTAGAGGGCGAACAGCACCTTCCACCAGTCGTAGGCGTCGCTGTCGCTGGGTGCCGTCGCGGCGGCGCAGACATCGTCCACCAGGCGTTGGGCGACATCGTCAAGGTGCTGGTCGGTGACATCGCCCGGACTCGGCTGCTCAGCCAGCACCGCGACGGCCCACGCGCCGGCCCGCTGGAGCGGGTGCCCGGTGGCGACGAGAACGGCATCGGTGGCGGTGACGCTGCTCATCGGATCCATCCGAAGCCCTGGATGGTGTCCAAACCGAGGCCCCACGAGCGCAGCGCCCCGACGAACCGACCGTCCGCCTCCATGGCGACGCGCACCTGCGCCCCGTGCCGGGGCGCCCCCCGCACGGTGAATCGTCGTCGCGGCCCCGCCTCGAGAAGCTGGACGGAACGCGGGGCGGGAAGGCCGAGCACATCCGCCTTGTGGGCCAGGTTGCGCTCCAGGCACTCCATGAAGTGCGGCTCCCCCGGCAGGAGGAACCGGTTCTCTCGCTTGAGGATGACGGGAGTGGCAGTCGCGAGCTCAACGAGTTTGCCCTGCGGGGTAGCTCCGAAGTCGAGCTGGAAGCCGCGGACCTTTAACCGGGTACTCCCCCACACGATCTCCGTCCGCGAGGCCAACGACTTCACGAGCACCGAGGCGATCTCCGGGACGGGCGAGCCGAACCAGATCGCCCCGTCGCGGGATGTGGTGTAGACGCCGTCCACCGGCCGAGCACCACGAAACTGCGGACTCGTCAGCCCGAGCGGTTTGAGCGGATGCCCCTTCCACCCGTTGTCGTGCAACGAGCGCGCCATGTCCGCGTCCTCACTCCCGAGCAACGCGTACACCACCCCACGCGCCGGACCGTGCACGTCCTCCCAACGCAGGCTCGCGGCATCCGTCTCCACGTCCACCCTGATCCGCATCAACACCCCCTGGCGGCGCCCTAAGTGACCAACGAGATACCGAGAGAAGCGGCCGCAGCCACTGCGCACTCTAACCGAACATGGAGCGAACCATAGCCATTACCCGCAAAACACAGTGAAGCCACCTAAGTTGTGATATGCGCTGGCCGCGCTTGTGCTCGTGGTGTTGGACGCCTGTCTGTGCCGAGCCCAGCCGTCATAAGCTAGCGAGGCCCACTGACAATGGCCTCCGAGGAGCGCTCCAACCCATCATCTTCAACGCTCTGACCAGCACTGATGCACTACCCCCGAACCGCTGCAGAACCGCTCGTCAAGAGGCGTCTTAGCGTGCCGACGACCTGCGGCTTTACCCTCGGGTCCGTCATCAACCCAGGTGGGTTCGCAACGGGGTTCGTCGGCCTGCTGCTGGTGCAGGACCATGCGGGTCCGTCATCAACCCAGGTGGGTTCGCAACAGGAGTTCGGCCAGGAGCTCCAGGCGCTCGCGGCGCGGGTCCGTCATCAACCCAGGTGGGTTCGCAACCTCATGTGCTGTCCCTCCCTGGTGGCGCCCCCGGACGTCCGTCATCAACCCAGGTGGGTTCGCAACAAGTTCCGCAGGTTCCGCAGCAGCGCCATGTAGCCCAGTCCGTCATCAACCCAGGTGGGTTCGCAACATTGGCAGGGGGATCTTCGGGTTGCCTACGTCAAGAACAGGTCCGTCATCAACCCAGGTGGGTTCGCAACAGCGGCTCACCTCGGCCGCCGGCTCGGCCATGGACGGTCCGTCATCAACCCAGGTGGGTTCGCAACCCGCGACCGTCGCGGACGGGGCGGCCCCCAACAGGTGTCCGTCATCAACCCAGGTGGGTTCGCAACGGCCGTGCAAGCGGGTTGATACCGACGCAGTGTTCGGGGTCCGTCATCAACCCAGGTGGGTTCGCAACCTATTCTCGCGCCACCAATCGGAGTTCTTCAGTGCGCGTCCGTCATCAACCCAGGTGGGTTCGCAACACCGGCTGGCGCGCGAACTGACGGTACAAGAGGCGGGTCCGTCATCAACCCAGGTGGGTTCGCAACGTGTGCCACGAGAACGGCACGGTCGCCACCTCCTACGGTCCGTCATCAACCCAGGTGGGTTCGCAACACGACCGCACCCGCGTACAGGTCGCCGCGACGTCCGTCCGTCATCAACCGAGGTGGGTTCGCAACGCCAGCGTGCGGGCCTGCTTCCAGCGGCGGTCAAGGCGTCTGTCATCAACCCAGGTGGGTTCACAACACTCGCCAGCCGAGGGCCGGGTCCGGCAGGCTGGGGTCCGTCATCAACTCGGGTGGGTTCGCAACGTGACGGCGTCGGCGGCGAGGACCTGCGGCGGCGACTCGAATCCGTCATCAACTCTGGCGGGCTCAAGGTGCAAGCCACGACGGCCCAAGAAACAGGCACCGAGAGATGTCCCGAGCGCGTTCCGCAGCGGAGAGCAGACGATCCGGCCCGCCCACCACGAGGCGGGGCGGGGCGCCACCGTAACCCGATCAGCGGACGCGCCGCCGAACCAACCGCGTAACGTCCATCACACTCACCAACCGCAGCCCCCAGGTCTATTTCGCCTGGTCAGCGCCCGACCTCACCACCTGCAGCGGCAGCAGCTTCTTCCCGGCGGGTCCGATTTGTATGGATGTATTCATCTGCGGGCTCAAGCGCGCGTCGAGCTGCAAGCCCCTGGCCACCGGTAGGGCGACCGGGTGTTCGGCCGATGCCGGCCGGGTCGCGAAGCGTGGGTCAGGATCAACCTACGCAGCCCCGAACCAGTGTCAGGATTCCGGGGCCGCGCATGCTCATCGCGCGGTGACGGCATCAGCCCCGCCGCAACCTACTTCCCGTTCTCCGCGGTCTCGCGCAGCTCGCGGAAGAGCTTCGCCGCGCGGTGGTAGACCTCCTTGGGTTCCCACGGCGGCATCTGCTGCCACCTGGCGTCGCCACGCGGCGGGAACTTCACCATGCCGTACGAACCGAGGTCGGCGTCGCGCGGCCCCTGGTCGTGTACGTAGGCCGGCGCGTTGTACTGGAAGATGAACGCGGCCTCGACGCCCTGGTCGTGGAAGAACCGGAGCTGGCGCTCGGCATAGTCCGCCTGCTCGGTTTCCGACCGCGCCGGTACGTCGTCGTTCTGCCACTTGATGGACCCGTCCGGGAACTGCTCCTGGAGCAGGCGCCAGCCGCGTGCGCCACGATCGGCGGCGCCGGCGTACGTACAGCAGCCGAACTCCGGGATCGCGATGGGCCTGCCGAAGGTGCGGAAGTACTCGAATCCGGCCGCGTACTCCTCGTCGCTCTGGGTCTCGCGGTAGTAGTTCGGACCGGCGTAGTCGAACAGCGTCCAGTCGACCTCTTCGAAGATGGCGGCCGAGTAGGTCACCGGCCCGGAGAAGTGCTCCCGCACCGTGTCCCGGAACGACTTCAGGTACTGGTTGAGGATCCCCGCCTTCTGTGGGAGTGGCTCAGGTAGACCGGCCGGGGTGTTCGGCCACTCGATCGCCCCGAAGTGCTGCTTCACCCACGCACTGCGCTCGAAGATGTTGTTCCCCGGGTACACCCCGTCGGAGAAGATGCTGTACTCGCACGACACGATGAAGACGACGTCGCCGCCGTCCCGCGCCAGACGTTCCGCGATCTTCGACGCCTTGACCAGGTACTCCGTCGTGGCGTCGAAGTCGACGTTCATCTTCCACGGCGAGAACCAGATCGCCAGGCCCGCGTCGAGTGCGGCCCGACTGGCGATCTCCAGTCGTTCCAGATCCTCGCCCTCGATCCGCACCGCGTTCGCCCGCAGGTCGGCCGCGATAACGTTCATATCGTAGCGCGCGAGCTCCGGGTCGAACGGCTCGACCGACGAGTCGCCTTCACCGAGCACCCGGTATCCGATGTCGTAGACGACGCCGAAGTACTTCATGTCGTGGATGTTCCTCTCTGTGTTCGCCCCGTGACGACGGATGTTCTGCTGAAGTGCGTTCTCATGCCCGCGGCACGTCGACGCGGCACGAGACGAGGCTGCCGAGCGTCGTGGCCGTGAGGTCGGCGCTCCCCATCGCGGGCCCGACGCACAGGAACAAGGTGTCGCCCTGGTCGCCGCCGAGCGCGACGGCGAACACGGCCTGCCCCTCCGGTGCCGGAACACGGTCGAGGATCTTTCCGCCCCGCGCGACCCGCACCGCGCCCTGGCCGCCGGCGTCGGCGATCCAGAGCGCTCCTTCCCGGTCGAGGCAGATGCCGTCCGGCAGGATCGAGCCGCTGCCGAGCGCCTCCTCGAGGTCGTGTTCGGTCCGCATCTCGTGGAACACGGCCCAGTTGCGGCGATTGCCGAGCGAGCCGTCGTCGGCGATGTCGAAGGCGAGGATCCGGCAGTCGAAGGTCTCGGCGACCAGCAGTGTCGCGCCACCGTCGGTGACCACGGATCCGTTGGGGAACATGATCGGGTCGCCCACCTGGGTGGCGTGACCGTCGGCGTTCACGTGCACCAGGCGCGTCGGGGCCATGACCTCGTCGGGCGACTCGGAATCGAACCCGAAGTTGCCCACGTAGACCCCGCCGTGGCCGTCCTCGACCATGTCGTTGACCGGGCCGGGGCACAGCCCCCGCAGGTCGGCGAAGGTCTCCAACTCGCCATCGCGGAAACGGACGATCCGCCGATCCAGCATCGACGAGACGAGCAGGTCGCCGTTCGCGTCCCGGGCGAGCCCGGACGGCCGTTCGGGCACCGCACCCACCGGTTCCACACCGATGCCGTCGCGGTAGCGGAACACCTCCCGCCCGTACATGTCGGAGAAGTACAGGCAGCCGTCGTACCAGCGCGGTCCTTCCGGAAAGGCAAGGCCGGTCTTGATCACCGTGAGCTCAGGCATGTCCATCACGCCAGATTCGCGAGCATGCCCGCGTCCACGCCGTAGCACGATCCCGTGACCGCGCTCGCTTCGTCGCTGAGCAGGAAGGCCGCGACCCGGGCGACCTCCTCGGCCTCGATCACCCGGCCCATCGGATGCCCCTGCCCGAAGGAGTCGACGACGGCTTCGATGTCGCCGGAGGTGCCCTGCATCTGGGCCAGTTCACGCGCCATGGGCGTGCGTACCGTGCCGGGGGCGAAGCAGTTGACCCGGATGCCCTCGGTGGCCAGCTCGACAGCGAGCGAGTTGACCATCGCGACGATCGCCCCCTTCGAGGCGGAGTACAGCGCGGCGGTCGGGTTGCTGGCGAAGGCCATCGCCGAGCCGGCGAGCACGATCGAGCCGCCGCCGGCCGCACGCAGGTGCGGCACGACCGCACGGACGAACTGGAAGGGCCCCAACACGTTGGTCTCGACGACGTCGCGCCAGTGGGAGTCGGGGACCTCCGCGATCGGCGCGAGGCGCAACACACCCGCGATGGCCGCGAGTCCGTTGATCCGCCCGAACTCGTCGACGACGGCCGCGACCGCGGACCGCACCGCCGCGTCGTCACGCGCGTCCCCCTTGATGGCCAGCGCACGCCCCCCGCCGGCGAGGATCTGGGCGGCCTTCTCGGTCGCCGCATCGCCATCGATGTCGAACACGGCGACGGCGCCGCCGCCCGCCGCGACCTCGTCGGCCAGTGCGGCACCGATGCCCTTGCCGCCGCCGGTGATCAGATACGCCTTGCCGTCGAACCGGCTCATGTCACGTCCTCGTTTCTCTGTATCTCTCTTGCGATCGTGGAACGGGACGCGGGTCCACCTCGGCACGCCGCGGAGTGCCGGCACGCTCGGGGTGTTGGCTCCGGCCCTTGTCCCTGCCGCCGGCCGGTCGCCGGCGGCAGGTCGATGCCGTCAACGGCTGGTGATCAGTCCTCTGCCACGGTCCACGGCAGCACCGAGTAGCCCCAGAGCGTGGGCGGCATGTAGTCGACCGAGTCGCTGTGCGCCCAGAGGAACGTGCTCGCCATCACCGGTGCGAACCACGCCTCCTCGGTGAAGTACCGGTTCAGGTCGGCGAACGCGTCGCGCTCACCGGACGCGTTCGCCGCGTCGAGCAGTTCTGTCTGCTCCGGGGTCGAGGTGCCGAACGGGTTGAACACGGGCCCGAGCGCCGACTCCACGTCGAGCGCGTCCGAGCCCGAGTACGTGGAGGGGAAGAAGAACATCGCGAACTCCTTCGACGAGAGGTTGGCCACGATGTCCTGCAGCGACACGGTCTCCCAGTTCACGGTGATGCCGATCTCGGCGAGTGACTGGGTGAGGAACGGCTCGAATTCGGTCGAGGCGATCGTGCTGGGCATGGTCACCGAGAATCCGTCGGCGTATCCCGCCTCGGCTATCAGCTCACGGGCGGCTTCGACGTCATACGGGTAGTTCCCCTCCAGCTCGGGCAGGTACGCTCCGCCGTCGGCGCTGAAGAGTTGGTCGACACCGTGGCGCTGGCCGGGAGCGAGCCTCTCGACGGCGGTGCGGTCCAGTGCCATGTTGATGGCCTGGCGCACGCGGACGTCGGCCAGCGCCGGCACCAGTTCGCCCTCTCGGTCGGCGATCCAGATGTTGCCCCAGGTGGTGGGGTTGTCGGTGCCCGTGACGAACTGCCCCTCGAGGGTTTCCGACTGGTCGAGGCTGAGCCCGGTCGCGTGGTCGAGTTGACCGGCCTGCAGGCCGTTGACCGCCGCGGTGATGTCGGGGATCACGGAGATCTCGATGCGGTCGAACGGGTAGTCGTCGGCCCGCCAGTGGTCCTCGACCTTGTCGAGCACGTACTTCTCACCGATCTGGGTCTCGCCGCGGTTCAGGACGTACGGACCGGAGCCGACCGGCTGGGTCGCCTCGGTCTCGGACCCGATCGTCGACGGTTCCGCGACGAAACCGCCGACGCCGGCCAGGCTTGGCACGAGCGAGGCGTTGGGCTCCGACAGCGTCACCACGACCGTGTACTCGTCGGTCGCCTCGATCGTCTCGACGCCCACGAGGCCGGCGGTGCTCGCCGCGTTCATGGTCGCCGTGAGGTTGTCGACGACGGCCTGGGCGTCGACAACCTCGCCGCTGGAGAACTCGGCGTCGTCCCGGATGGCCAGCGTGAGGATCGTGCGGTCCTCGTTGTACTCGAACTCCCGCGCCAGGTTCGGGACGATCTCCCCGTCCAGGTCGAAGGCGAGGACGGTGTCGAAGATCGAGGTCTGGATCATGATCTCACCGCCGCCATACGCGCCGATGGCGAAGCTCGCCGGCGCCTGGCGGGCGGAGAGGCTGAGCACGTGGTGGTTCTCGTTCTCTGGGGATGCGTAGCCCGAGCATCCGCTCAGAGCCAGTGTGGCGATGGCAGCGATGGCGGCCAGGCCGATCCCGCGATACCGAAGTGAATCGCGCATGTGTGACCCCTTTGTCTTGCGCTGTCGTGCCGTCGCGACACCAGTGATTACAGATGATGATAGCGATGTTCGTTCATTTGAAATAGAGGAAACCGCTGCGTTTCCGAGTGCCGTCCGGTCGGGGGCTCAGGTCGTCGCCGGAGTCCTGGTCCGGCGGAGAAGCGCCTGCCGGGCGGCTCGGCGCTCGGCCTGCGCTTCCGGGTCCGCGGTGGGAGCCGCGAGCAACAAGCGTTTGGTGTAGTCGTTCTGAGGATGGGTCGTGACCGTGGCCGCCGGGCCCGTCTCCACGATCTCGCCCTGGTACATCACCGCCACCCGATGACTGATATGGCGCACGACGGCCAGGTCGTGTGTGATGAAGAGATAGGCGACCCCGGTGTTGCGCTGCAGCTCGATCAGCAGATCCAGCACGCGCGACTGCGTCGTCAGGTCGAGTGCTGAGACCGGCTCGTCGCACACGATGAGTCGCGGCTCGAGCGCGAGGGCTCGGGCGATCGCGATGCGCTGACGCTGGCCCCCGGAGAACTCCCGCGCGAACCGGTCGGCGCTGTCCTTCGGCAGCCCCACGCGATCCAGTAGCGAGGACACCCGCCGCTCCGCGTCAGCGCGCGCGATCCCCTGGGCGATCAGGGGCTCGGTGAGGATGCCGCGCACCTGCAACGCCGGGGTGAGCGAGGTGTAGGGGTCCTGGAAGACCACCTGGATCTCGCGCGCGTCCCCTCGGCGCCGACCGGCCGGCAGGTGGGTGATGTCCTGGCCGTCGAAGGTGATCGTGCCCCCCGTCGCCCGTGCGAGCCCCAGTACGGCGCGGCCGACGGTCGTCTTGCCGGACCCGGACTCCCCTACCAGCCCGAGGGTTTCACCGGCTTCGATGTGCAGGGACACGCCCTTGAGCACCTCGGGCATCCGGCGACGGAACCCGACACCGGGATAGCGCAGCCGCAGGCCGTCGATATGCAGGAGGTGGTTCATCGCACGCCTTCCTTGGCCCTGGACGCCGGAGCGTCGGTGCGGACGGTCTCCTCGTCGAGGATCGAGTCGATCAACGACCTCGTGTACTCGTGCGCGGGGTGGTGGAAGATCTGCCGCACTTCGCCGGTCTCGACGTCGCGGCCGTCCCGCATCACCACCACCCGGTCGCACAGGTCGGCGACGACGCCGAAGTTGTGCGTAACGAGGAGCACGCCCATCCTCAACTCGTGCTGCAGTTCGCGGAGCAGGTCGAGAATCTCCGCCTGGACCGTCACGTCGAGCGCGGTGGTCGGCTCGTCGGCGATGAGCACCTTCGGTTGCGTGGCGACGGCGCCGGCGATCAGGACGCGTTGGGCCATGCCGCCCGAGATCTGGTGCGGATACGAGTGGAACGTGCGCGGCGGGTCGGGGATGCCCACGCGCGCCAGCAGTTCGAGTACGCGCTGCTTCGCCTGCGCGCGCGGCATCGTGCGCCGCAGCGGCTCTACAAGCTGGCTGCCCACGGTGAACGAGGGATCGAGGTTCGACATCGGTTCCTGCGGGATGTACGCCAGGTCGGGGCCGCGCAGTTCGCGGAGTTCCGTCGGAGTCAGCCCGAGCAGGGGCCGGCCACCGAGCGACAACTCCTTGGCGCTGACGACCGCCTCGTGGGGAAGCAGACCGAGCATCGCGAACGCCGTCTGGGTCTTGCCGGAGCCCGACTCGCCGACGAGGCCGACGATCTCGCCGCTGTCAACGGTCAGCGAGACCTCGTGCACGACCTCGTTGAGCGACCCGTCGGAACGCGGATACGCGATGCGAAGGTCTCGCACCGTCAGCAGCGCCTTCTCGGTCGGCTTCTCCGTGGTGGGAGCGGCCTCGTCGGCGCGCTTGACGACATCCGCGAGCGCACGACGGCTTCGTCGCCGCGCGGCGGTGGTCGTGCCGGCGAGGGCATCCCGGTAGGCGTTCGCGAACAGGATCAGAGCACCGGTGAGTGCGACCAGCCCGAGTGTCGGCCACACCAGTTGGATCGGCTCTCCGTACAGATTCGTGAACGCCAGGGAGATCATCGAACCGAAGCTCGGCGTGTTCGCGCCGACGCCGAGGAACGCGAGGCCCGCCTGCACGTTGATGCAGATGGTGGCGATGAACGCGGCCTGGATCACGATCGGACCACGCACCACGAAGAAGACGTGGCGTGTCAGGATCCGCCAGGTCGACAGCCCCGCCACCTTCGCGGCGTCGATGTACAACTCACGCCGGATGCCGATCACCATGTTCCGCACCAGGCGGTAGACCCCGGGAGAGAGCATGATGCCGAGCAGCATCATCGTCAGCTGATACGACCCACGAGTGACGGGTAGTAGCACGATGAGCATGAGCAGAGACGGCAGCGCCAGCACGAGGTCGAAGACCCACGACGCGATCGAGTCGATCGTGCGCCCGACGTAACCGGCGACGAGGCCGAAGACGACGCCGATGATCACCGCGACCCCGGTGCCGATGAGTGCCGCCGTCAGGGAGACGCTGATCGAGGCGAGCAGACGAGACCACATGTCGCGCCCCTGGGCGTCGCCGCCGAGCAGCCATCCCTCCGTGCCGATCGGCGCGTTGACGTGGTCGACCGAGCTGTACATCGAGTCGTGGCCGGTGATGAGTGGTGCCAGCAGACACAGCAGCGTCATCACGGCCAGCGTGACGACCGACCCGACCGCCATGGGGTTGCGCAGCAGCGCACGTGTGACGCGCCACTTGCGTCTTGTCGGCGCGACGGCTGTCTGATCGGGTCCGAGGGCTCCGAGTTGCTGGGACATCAGACTCTCACCTTCGGGTTCAGCCACCCCTGCGCGACGTCCACGACCAGGTTCACGGCGACGACGAGCACGACGCTCACGAGCGTGACCCCCAGCAGCACCGGGAAGTCGCCCTGCACGGTGGCGTTCATCGCGTAGGCGCCGTATCCGGGCAGTGCGAAGATCCGCTCGATGAACAGCGAGGCTCCGAAGATGCCGATGAACTGGAGCGAGAACACCGTGAGCGCCGGCCCGGCGGCGTTGCGCAGGGCGTGCTTGCAGAGGATCGCGCGCTCGGAGACCCCTCGGCTGCGGAGCGTGCGGATGTAGTCGCGACCGAGCTCGTCGACGAGCGAGCCTCGGATCTGCGCGGCGAGACCGGCGATACCGCCGATGGCCAGGGTGATGGAGGGCAGGATGATCGACGCCAGCCAGTGGCCGGGGGATTGGGTGATCGGTACGAACCCGATGGCGGGGACCCACCGCAGCACGATGGCGAACAGGTAGACCATGCCGATCGCGATGATGACGACCGGGAAGACGTACGAGACGGTGCCGATCGACTGGAGTACGCGGTCGACGACGCCTCCCCGGGCGGCCGCCGTGATGCCCAGTGCGAGGCTCGCGATCAGGGTGATCAGGACCGCGACGATCACCATCGAGAACGTGACCGGTAGCCGGTTGGCCAGAGCCTCGGTGATGGGCTCGGAGGTGAAGTACGACGCGCCCAGGTCGCCGCGCGCCGCGCTCGTGATCCAGTCGAGGTACTGCTCGACCAGCGGTCGGTCGAGACCGAGGTCCTCGTTGAGGATCGCGACCTGTTCGTCGGACGCGGAGGGGCCGAGGATGTTGCGGGCGATCTGGACGCTCGTGCCGTAGGTCAGGAAGAACACGATGGAGGTGACGACGGTGATCACGACGATCCCGCTCACGAGTCTGCGCAGGAGGAACGGGATCATGCGCTGACCTCGCCGCGCACTGGGGTCACGTTGAGGGGGCTCGGAATGTGCATCGCTAACTCCACGTCATCGTGTCGCTGACGGATGCGTCAGCAGTTGAGCTGTTTGAGTCGATATTCCATAAAGTGAAAGTAGGTGGTGTTCGAGAGCGGCATCGGCCGCTCAGGGGGACTGCGGCAGCGCGATCCCCAGGCGTTGCGCTCGCTCCGGGGCGAACTGCATCAGTTCGAGCACGATGCCGTCGGGGTCGCGGAGGTAGCAGGCGTAGCCGCCGACGTTCGCGCCCTCGGTCACGAGTACCGGCAGGTTGACGAAGTCGACTCCCTCCGCGAGCAGTTGGCGACACTTGGTGTGAATATCGGCCACGACGAAGCCGAGGTGGGCGGTGCCGGCCTGGTTCACTCCGAGCTCGACAGCGTGCTCGCCCGGCCCCTCGACGTACTGGATCAGCTCCAGAACGTGGGTGGAGAAGCGCGGCGGCGATCCGGGCAGGGCGAACTGCGCGACCTCGAGAACGGCATCCGACACGCCGACGAGGGTGCGGGTGTACTCGTTGTCGCTGCGCTGGCGATGGATCAGTTCGAGGCCGAGTACTCGCCCGTACCAGTCGACCGAGCGCTCGATGTCGGTGACCGTGAAGCCGACGTGGAGTACGTCGGCGAACATCCCGGTGTCGGCGTTCATCGGCGCAGCCACCCGCCGTCGATCTCGAGCGTGGCGCCGGTGACGAAGCTCGCCGCGTCGGAGAGCAGGAACATGGAGGCCCGGGAGATCTCGACAGGATCGGCAGTGCGACGTAGGGGAACGTTCGTGTTGATCAGGTCGTCGACCTCCTGGCCGCGCACGCCGCCGCGCACCATGGGCGTCTCGACGAGCCCCGGGGCCACCGCGTTGACCCGGATGCCGTGTGGACCGAACGTCTTCGCGAAACCCTTGGTCATCGACGTGACGCCGGCCTTCGTGGACGCGTAGACCCACGAACCCGACATGACCCCGAGGTGGCCGGAGATGGACGACACAAGCACGACGGAGCCGATGCGTTCCCGGGCGACGAGTTGCTGGCAGAATCCGCGCGTCAGGAACCAGGACGCGCGCTGGTTGACCGCGACCTGGGTGTCCCAGTCGTCGAGGGTGACGTCCTCGATGTCGTCGCGACGGATGACGATGCCGGCGGCGTGGAACAGATGGTCGGGCTCATACTGCGCGAGGTCCGCGACCGCTGACTCGACCGCGGCGTGATCGGCCAGATCGGCGACGACCTCACCGATGGGTGCCGCGGCACCGGCCTGCTCGATCATCCCGCGGGTCTCCTTGAGGCCCTCCGCGTTCCGATCGACGGCGACGACCCGGGCTCCGGCCAGCGCGCACTCCTTGGCGGTGGCGCGACCGATGCCCGAGGCGGCGCCGGTCACGACGATCACCCTGTCGGTGAGACTGGTGACCGAGCTCCACGACGGTTGCTGCCGTCTCATGGGGTTCTCCTACTCTTCGCTGAGTGGTGTGTGCGGGGGGGCTCCGTGGGCATCACGCAGGCGTCTACGGATGACCGCCGGCCGCCCACGTGTCGACCCGCGAGGTGATGTCGCGCAGGAACGACCGGACCTGGTCGGCGGAGAGCCGCGCCGTTCGAGCGGTCACGTCGATCGTGATGAGGCGACGGATCCGCATGACGTCGTCGTGACCGTCGAGCGCCCTGGCGACGACGCGCGGGGTGAGTGGGCCGATGTGGATGTCGAGGTCGCGGTCGGCGTGCTCCTGGCGGATCTCGATGCCGTCGCGGCACCCCGAATGTGCCAGGCCGATCACGATCGCGGCGTCGGCCGGTGCGACCACGACCGGCGTGGTCTGGTCGGCGCAGCAGGCGAGGCCGGAGGATTCGATACGGGCCTCGCCCAGGGCGTGCGCCGTGGCCTCGATGCTCCGCGCGATCGCCGAGACGGCGCTCGCGGAATCGGCCGCCGCGGTGACATCCACCTCGACGCGGGCGGTGATCCGATCGGCCGTGTCGGCGCGGCGGCCGGGCGCGGTCACCGCCGGCGAGCCGAATGTCCGATCGTTCCGCGCGCGGACCGGCGCTCCGGGGAGCTCCCGCAGCTCGACGCGGCCGCGCCGCGTGCCGTTGCCGCGCGCCTCCGTACTCAGTGACGGCATGGGGTCGAGCGCGATCCGGCCGCGCGGGTTCGTATCCGTCACGTCCTGGCGCGCGAGGCGGGGATCACTCGGATGTTCGGTGACCCGGACCCACTCGAACCGCATGTACGGCCGTAGCGGCAGGCTGTCGAGGATTCGCCGAAGTGCCGCCTCGTCGCGAGCGCGCCAGATCCCCGCGTTCGCCCACCGTCCCTCGATCCGCCAGAGCGCGACGATGCTGCCGTCCGCCGTCAGTTCGCGGGCACGCCGGCCCTCCGCGGCGCGGAGGTAGTCGACCGCGTCGGGGCCGAGAGCGCCGGTGTCGATTTCGATGGTGACGAGGAACTCGACGAGATCGGTCACTTGCCCACCGCTCCCCGAGCGGCCGCCGCGATGGAGTCCGCGTTGGGCAGGAGCAGTTCCTGCAGGGCGGGGGCGGACGGCATCCGCACGTCCGGCGTGCCCACCCGCACCACCGGGTGCCGCAGCTGATCGAAGTGGCTCTCGGTGATCACCGCCGAGACCTCGGCGCCGAACCCGCCGTGGAGGAAGGCCTCGTGCGCGACCACGACCCGGCCGCCGGACTGGGCCACGGCTCGGGCGATCGCCGCCTTGTCGAGTGGGCGTACCCAGCGGAGGTCGAGGACCGTCGCGCTCAGCCCCTCCGCCTGCAGTTGGTCGGCGGCCTGGAGCGCCGGCGCGACCATCGAGCCCCAGGTGATGATGGCGACGTCGTCGCCGTCGCGGTGGAACTTCGCGCCCGCGGCGATCTCCGACGGGCCCTCGAACCGCACGAGCCCGACGTCCTGGTACATCGAGCGGTGTTCGATGAGCACGACCGGGTCCGGATCCTCGATCGCCGCGAGCGTCATCGCGTACGCGTCCTGTGGTGTCGCCGGGAGGCCGACCTTGATGCCGGGCACGTGAGCGAGGATCGCCTCGACGCTCTGGGAGTGCTGGGCACACGAACCGGACGTGACCCCCTGCTGCATCCGGATCACCAACGGCGCCGAAGCCTTGCCCCGGTTGATGTACCGCACGTTGGACGCCTGGTTCACGATCTGGTCGAGCGCGACGAAGACGAAGTCCGCCCACATGATCTCGACGACCGGGCGCATCCCCTCCATCGCGGCACCCACCGCCGAGCCGAGGATCGCGGCCTCGGCGATCGGCGTGTCGAAGACGCGCTCGGAGCCGAACTCCTTCTGCAACTTGCGGGTCACGCCGAAGATGCCGCCGGCGACCCCGACGTCCTCGCCGTACAACAGCACCTCGGGGCGGCGGGTCATCGCGTCCTTGAGCGCCTCGTTGACGGCACGGAAGTACGGGACCTCCTTGGGCTCGACCGACGCGGTCACGGCAGGCGAAGGAAGGTCAGGCGCGTAGAGGTGTTCGAAGACGGCCTCGCCGGACGGCGCCGGCGCCTGTCGGGTGCGTTCGGCGAGCGCGGCGATCCGCTCGGCCACCTCGGCGTCGACCCGCGCGATGTCAGCCTCCGACGACCCTTCGAGTTCGCGGAACCGTGTCAGCGGGTCGACCGCCTGGGCCGCCTCGATGTCCTGGGCGGGACGGTAGTGCTGAATGTCCTTGTTGTAGTGACCGGACAGCCGCGCCGTCTTGAACTCGATGAACACCGGGCCGCGGCCCTCGCGGCACGTCTGCGCGGCTTCACGCACGACCTCGTACACCGCGACCGGGTCGTTGCCGTCGACGACGTGGCTCTCGATGCCGATTCCCTGGGCCCGGGTCGCGAGGTGTTCGCCGCGGGTCGTGGTGGTGATCGGAGTCATCTCCGACCACCCGTTGTTCTCACAGACGAAGATCACCGGGAGGTTCTTCGCCGCCGCGAACACCATCGCCTCGGTGGTAGCACCCTGGTTCATGGCGCCGTCGCCGAGTGACGTCAGCACGACCTTGCCGTCGCCGCGGAACTGGGAGGCCATCGCCACACCGTCGGCTATGGGCAGGCCGGCGCCGATGATGGAATTCTCGCCGAGGAATCCGACCTCGGGGGCACTCAGCAGCGGCGAACCCGAGCGACCGCCGTTGGTGCCCTCCGCCCGCTGGGCGATCTCGGCCATGACGGCGAAGGGATCGGCACCCGCCGCGAGCGCCCAGCCGTGTCCGCGGTAGGTCGACAGCACCCGGTCACCCGGCTGCAGGGCCGCCATGGCGCCGACCGGGATCGCCTCCTGCCCCAGACACAGGTGGATGGATCCGGCGACGTGTCCTTCCCGCCCGAGTTCGAGGACCTGCTCCTCGAACCTCCGGATGAAGGCCATACGCCGATACATCTCGAGCCGTTCGATCACCATCGCTCCACTTCCTCGCTCGCCCACGACGACGTTGGGCCGGCGCACACGGCGCACACAGCGCTCGCGGCCTTCAACACTATGAAGGAACAGTTCATACTATTCAAGTCTTTGGAGTCTGGATGTGCGGCGCCGCTGGCCGGAAGCCGCAGCCGACGGCGCACTGGTCGCCAAAGCCGAAGGCGACACGCTCGGCCAGGCCGTCGCCGGAGGCCCCCGGCCGCATTCGCGGCCGGGGGAGCGTCGACGACAGAATGTGTGGAGGGCTCTACGACACGGCGGGGTCGTACCGCAGCACGATCAGCGACCGGGTGCCGACCTCAGCCCGAGACGACGCGGACATCGCGCACGCTCCGCACCGAGGAGCCGTCGCCGTCGGTGAGTTCCGCGACGATCTGGTGCTCGCCGTCGGGGATCACGGTCGTCAGGCCGAAGTACCGGCGCTCCTGACCGAGCGCCGGAATGCGGATGGCGCGCCGGTGCTCGCTGACCACCACGCCGGTGACGGCAGTAACCACACGCACGACCAGCTCGCCGTTCCAGTCGTCGGGCAGGTCGTTGATGGCGGTGACCGGTATCTCGTGGAGGACGCCGCCGGCCAGTTCGCGATCCCAGACGTCGACCATCAGGGCGACGGGTGCGAACGCGTCGCGCACGTACTCCCAGAAGTGCGGCTCGTAGTCCAGCGAGTCGAGGTCGGTGAACGCGTCCGCGGTCGAGACCCGATCGTGGGAACTCGACAGCGCGCAATACAGCAGCAGACCCGCCAGCGTGCGGTTGCAGCGGAAGAACTCGGTCTCCGCGGCTGTGAGGCGCGCGCGGGTGTACCGCCGTTCGTCGGCGGTGGCGACCGGCCAGCCCTGCATCGACTCATAGATCGGCTCGGTGAGCCGCGTGGGCTTGCCGTCGCGGGTGAGCCACAGCCAGCCGTACTCCTCAAGGAACACGGTGTTGCCGCCGGTGTTGACCGGCACTCCGTCGAAGTCCTTGTTCGGCGTGCGTAGGTGCGGGAGCAACTCCTCAGGGGCCCCACCGAGGGGATAGCCGATCGCGGTCTTGCGCATCGCGGACAGCATCCCGAGTCCGGTGGGCTCCCCGCGCATCGCGGCGTTCCACTGGAGGTACCAGTGCACCATGTACGGGTCGGCGTCGGTAGGGGGACCGTTCCAGCCGTCGCTCCACGGCCGGTGCTGCGGGTCGAGCTTACGGATCCGCTCGACGAGCACCCCGGTCTCGGGGGACCGGCCCTCGCAGTTGCTACTCCACATCACCACCGACGGGTGGTTGCAGTGGCCGTCGACCCACTCGGAGAACTCGGTTTCGAGCGCATCGGCCGTCAGCGCCGCCGGCCATTCCACCCGCGCCGGTTCGGTCGTGCGCGGCTGCCCGGCGGTGATGCTGCGCAGACCGTAGTTGCGCACGCTCGGGTCGAGAGCGAGCGCGGCTTCGACGGCGGGGGCGTCATCGGCGAGGTAGATGTAGAAGAGTGGGAACTCGTCGATGACGAGCAGGCCCTCCTCGTCGGCGATGTCGTACCAGAAGGCGGGTGGGAACCCGATGGCGTAGCGGATGGTGTTCCAGTGCATCGCCTTGAACTGACGGTGCAGCTTGCGAACCCACGCGGGATCCCACGGCCGGTCGCCTCGGTCGGGATCCTCGAAGAATCGGAAGATCGCCGACGCCGAACCGCGCATGGGGTACCGCTGCCCGTTGAGCAGCGCATGCCCGGACGCCTTGTCGAAGGCGAACGAGCGCATGCCGAACCTGACGTTTCGCGAGTCGGCGGGAGTGTTGAGTCGCAGCTCGTAGAGGAATGGATCCTCGGGGCTCCACAGTCGCGGTGACTCCAGCGCCACCTCGAACTCGACCTCGCGCGTCTCGTGCGGGGCGAGCGTGAGCTCACCGCTGCTCCCACTGCCGCGCTCGACACCGGAGGCCACCTCGTGGACCACCGCGTCCAGCGCGAACACGGTCGACTCGGCCCCGGCGCGGAGCCGGGCGAGCACACGCACCGACCCGGCATCCAGGTCGGGCGCGGTCTTCACCACGTCGATGTACGGATAGTCGGCGAGAACGAGCTCGACCGAGTCGTAGAGCCCGGGAACGGCGAGGTAGCTCTCAATGTCGCGCCCATCGGGCACCGAAGTCGGCTCGTCGTCGCGCCACGGCCCGAGCCGCACGAGCAGCTCGTTGCGGCCGCGCTTGAGCGCACCACCGAGGTCGAACTCACCCACGGTGTGGTTGGGACGGTGCTCGCCGATCTCCACACCGTTGAGGATCACCTTCGTGCCATAGCGCGCCTTGCCGATCCGCAGGAGATTCAGCGGCGCGGGATCGCGATCGAGGTCGAACTCACGGCGCACCCAGAACGCTTCACGCAGGGTGCTCCGCAGTCCGATCTCCGCGAAGGGAGGCGACGCCATGTCGAGCAGACCTGGTACCGGCACGGTGTGGGCGAAGTTCGCGGGAACCTCCGCGAGGTTTCCTTCGGCCGCCTTCCAGACACCGTCGAGACTGATGATGCTGCGCATGCCCCACGCGCTCCTTCCTGCCGCGCGAGCAGGCGCGGCCAAGCGACGCTCTGGTCACGCGATTCCCTGGTTGACGCCACACGGTCGGCTTCGAGAGGCCGCGTCGAACTCATCGGTTCGACGCGGTGGCCGGTGGTCGACGACGCGAGGACTGCGACGGAGGTCACGCGGGCACGTCGGCTCGGCACCGCTCACCACCGCGCATGGCGCACGATCACCACCAGCGCCGACAGCCTACCTCGGAAGAAAAGATAGCGATAGTGCATTTCATATTGTCGATGCTGGCCGTCGACCGAAAGGGCACAGGCACCCCGGCCCCGCCGATGGCGGGGACCGCGGCTGATGCGGGGCGCTCGCGTGCGCTAGACGGACGAGGCGGCCTCACGCAACGCCGCGATCACCGCGTCCTTGGTGGCGTCGAACCGCTGGCTGGGCGCCGACGCGGTGAGGCATGCCGCGACCTCGCCCGCACGCCACAACGGGACGCTGACGCACTTGACCCCGATCTGGAACTCCTCGCGGTCGTACGCGAGGCCCGTCTCGCGGATGGTCGCGAACTCGGCGAGCAGGTCGGACTTCTTCGTGATCGTGTGCGCGGTCACCGGCCGGAGGCGGGACCGGTTGAGAATCGCGGTCCTGAGCTCGTCCGGCGCGAACGCGAGCAGGAGCTTGCCGCTCGCGCGGGCGTGCACGTCCTCGGTGAACCCGACGTCCAGGCCGACGACCCGCACCGCGTGGGCCCCCTCGACCTTGTCGATCACCTGCACCCCGCCGTTGCGCCAGACACCCAGGTACACGGCCTCACCCGTCTTGCGCGCCACCGAGTGCAGGGCCGTGCGGTACTCGGCCGGCACCCAGGTGAGCCGTTGGTAGGCGTCGGCGATGACCATGGCCTTCGGCCCGAGGCGGAACACGCGTGACTCGTCCTTGGTCAGCATGCCCTCGGCCCACAGGGTCGTCAGGAGGTGGTAGGTCGTGGCCAGCGACAGTCCGGCCCGATCGGCGAGTTGCTTCGCGGTCTCGCCGTCCGGGCTCTCGGCGATCGCCAGCAACAGCCCGACCGCCCGGCTGACGGACTGGATCCGAGTCTGACTCCGTGGCTCGTCGATCGCCCCTCGTTCACTCATACTCTCAAATGTAGCGTTCATCATTTGACATCGCGGACGGCTTCCGGCTCCGCCGGGTCGGATGGAGAGCCGGTCGCGGCTTTCCTCCCGCCGTGATCCGGTTCGGCCCGCGGGCGCGGGGGCTGCACGAGCTCCACGATGTGCTCGTCGAGGTCGCGGAGGTAGACCACGAGGGCGCCGGCGTTGATGCCGTGATCGAGTGCGACGGGGTCGGCGAACCGCCGGCCGCCGGCCGCTTCGAGCCGGGCGAGCAGCGCCGGCAGGTCGTCGCAGGTCACCGCCACGTGGCCGCCACCCGGGTCGCGCGGCAGCAGTTTCCTGGGTTCGCCCCGCGGGGTGACGTACTGCAGCAGTTCGATGAAGTCGTCGCTGCCGGGGAACCGCAGGTGCGCCTGGTGCACGTGCGCGCCGGGCTCCTGCGTGATGACCTCGATGTAGCCACGGTCCTGCGACTGCCGAGCGACGAGTTCGAGCCCCAGGGCGTCGCGCCAGAACATGAGCGACCGGTCGATGTCGGACACGGTGAGCCCGCAGTGGCGGAAAACCGGTGAACTCATGACGCTGCTCCCCCTTCGCGGCTCATGCCGCGTCGATTCGGACGACGGAGACGGCCTCGCGGCGCAGCCGCTCCCAGTCCAGATGGATGCCGACACCGGGTCTGCGGTCCACGACCACCTCGCCCGCCTCGATCGCGAGCTCGCCGTCGAAGTAGCGGTCGATCGGGTCCGATCCGCTCGCCACCGAGATGTGTTCGACGCTGGTGACGATCGGGAAGGCGCCGGCCAGTTGTGCGGCGATGGCGGTGAACACGTGCGGGATGACCTCGACCCCACGATGGCTCGCCGCCTCGATCCCGCTGAGCGCCGCGCGAACACCGCCGCACGTCGTCGGGTCGACCCGGAGGACCGAGACGCTCTCCAGGAGGTCGAGGTACTGCACCGGATCGACGACGTCCTCACCGGCGGCCAACTCGATCCGCGATCCCCGGCGCAGTTCGCGGAGCTTGCGCCACTCGGTGGGCACGAACGGGTCCTCGAGCAGGGTGACCCCGGCATCCTCGAGCGCCCGGGCGGTGCGGACGGCCTCGGGCACGGTCGAGAGGGAGTAGTGGGCGTCAACCGCCAGCCGGGTCTCCGACGCGAGCGCCTCACGGGCACGGCCGAGAAACGCGATCGCCTGCGGAGAGCCCACGGCACCGACCATGAGCTTGATCTGGCGGTGGCCGCGCCGCTCCAACTCCGCGATCTCCTCGATGACGGCGTCATCACCACGGACGTCGCGGAAGTATCCGGCGACCGGCATCACCGGCACTCGGTCGCGCGTCGCGCCGAGCAGTTCGACGAGCGGGGCGCCGACGGACTTCGCGGTGAGATCCCAGAGCGCGATGTCGGCGAGACTCACCGCGCGGACGAGCAACGGCCGCACCGCCGGGCTCGCGGACAGGATCCGCTGGACCGTTCCCGCCCGGGCACCGGCCCGTGTTCCGACCACGGAGCCGAGGATCGACTCGAGAGTGGCCGCGAGGGGTGTGCCCCGCGAGTATCCGAAAGCGAAGCCCTCCGTGCCCTCGCCGTCGACAAGCCGCAGGACGACGTAGTCGCGAGTGGGATAGATCGAGTCACCGAGACGTACCGGCGCCGGGAGCTCGAGCGAGCAGACCGCGATCTCGGCGAACGCCACGCGGCAATCCGCACGCTCGACGGCGCGAGTCGCCACCTTCCTGTCACTGTGAGTCATACACCCAGCCCATCACCCATGTCACGCCCTCAACCTACCAGCAGCATTGACAAATAGTCGAGTGCTGCTTCAAATAGTGATCATTGACGCCATCGCTCAACGAGGAGAGAACGCGATGAAGCACTACGGTGTCGCCTACGATGTCGGTCTTCGATTCGTCCCGGACCAACTGTCGGTCGAGTCGTTCGACCCGGCTCTCGTCGCGCACGACATGCAGGTCATCGCGAGCGACCTGCACGCGAACACGGTGCGGATCGAGGGCGAGAAGCTCGATCGGCTCGAGACAGCGTCTCGCCTGGCGCACGCCGCCGGGCTGAAGGTCTTCTTCAACCCGTGGTTGATCGATACGGGCCTCGACGAGATCGACGCCTACCTCGGCGAGGCGGCAGTCGTCGCCGAGAAGCTGCGCGACGAGGGCGTCGACATCGTGTTCGTGACCGGATGCGAGATCTCCTTCTTCGCCAACGGCATCTTCCCCGGCGACTCCTACATGGATCGCGGCGCGTGGCTGGGCGGCCAGTTCTCCTTCGGCGGGGCGCACTCCGACCCGAGCGAGGAGCTCGTCCAGAAGTCGGTTGAGCTCAACGCGGCGCTGCGCAGGTTCGTCGAGACCACGCGCAAGAGCTTCAAAGGCCGGGTCACGTACTCGGCCGGCGCGTGGGAGTTCGTCGACTGGGAGCCGTTCGACATCGTCGGCATCGACCACTACCGCCGCGGTGAGAGCGAGGAGGAGTACGTCGGCGCCCTCGACGCCTACCGCCGCGCTGGCAAGGAACTCATCGTCATGGAGGTCGGCTGCTGCGCCTACGAGGGCGCGGCCGTCAAAGGCGACGGGGGCTTCGCCATCCTGCGGGGCGTGAACGCGGACGGCACCGCCCAGTGGGAGAACGGCGTCGCACCGACGCGCAGCGAGCGCGAGCAGGCCGACTACGTCGGGCGTCAACTCGACCTGCTCAAGGGGAAGGTGGACGGCGTGTTCGTTTATGTCTTCTCCTTTCCCACCTATCCGCTCGGCGAGGGGCCGAACGACCTCGACATGGTCAACTTCGCCATCGTGAAGACGTATCCCGCACAGGACTCACGCTCGCGGCAGATGCCGCCGTGGGAGCCCAAGGAGTCGTTCCACCGCGTCGCGGAAGGCCTCGCGCGGATCGCGGTGTCGTAACGCCAGGCGTGGGTGACGTGGAGGGTGGACCGGGATCGGGCCCGGCCCACCCTCCACGTGTGCTGCGAGCGTCAGTCGCTCGCGGCGCCCAGCTTCTGGAACATCTCGGCCACCCGGTGAAAGGACTCCTTGCGCTGCCACGGCTGGGTACCCAGCGACCGCGGATCCTCGGGCGGGTAGAACCGCACGAGTGAGTAGGAACCCAGGTCGAGGTCCCGCGGCCCTTCGCCGCCAGGTCGGGAGATCTGCGAGAAGATGAACACGAACGCCGCGTGAACGTCGTGCTCCTCGAAGAAGGTGAGCTGGCGCTCGATGTAGTCGGCCTGTTCCTGCTCGCTGCGCGTCGGCACGACGTCGTCCACCCACACACCGGTGCCGTCGGGAAGTACGTCCTTCACGACCCGCCAGCCTCGGGCGCCCAGGTCCGCCGCGCCGACGTAGGTGCAGCATCCGAACTCCGGCACGGTCACCGGGTTGCCGAAAGAGCGGTAGTACTCGAGCCCGGCGAGGTACTCCTCGTCGTTCTGGCGCTCACGGTAGAAGTTCGGTCCTGTGAGGTCGAAGATGGTCCAGTCGACGTCTTCGAACGACGCGGCGGAGTAGGTCACCGGGCCGTGGAACGACTCCCGCACGGTGCCGGCGAGTTCACGAAGGGCCTCGTTGAGCCGCCGGTGTGGGGCGTCGAGATCGCTGTGCAGCCCCTCCGGCGTCAGCGGCAGCGCCCCGCCCTCGAAAAAGCCCTTCGCCCACGCGCTGCGCTCGAAGATGTTCGAGCCGGGGTACACGCCGTCGCAGAAGATCGAGTACTCGCAGTTGGTGACGAACACGATGTCCGCGCCGTCCTGGCGGAGTTGCTCGGCCACGGCGGCCGCCTCGGCGATGTACTCCTTTGAGGTCTCGAGGTCGACGTTCATCTTCCACGGCGAGAAGAAGATCGCGAGTCCCGCGTCAAGGGCCGCCCGGCTCGCGATCAGCAGCCGCTCGATGTTCTCGCCCTCGATCCGCACCGCGTTGGCGTGCAGTTCCTCGGCGATGATCCGCATGTCGTTGCGGACCACCTCCGGCACGAAGGGTTCGACCGACGACGGATCCTCCCCGAGCACGCGAAAGCCGACGTCGTAGACAACTCCGTAGTACTTCACCCTCACTACCTTTCTCTGTGGATGCTCTGGTCAGTTCTCGCGGCCGCGGACTGGCGGTGGCACGACCCCCTGCGGCCACGGCCCGCGCACGGTGAGTGCGCCGTCGACGAGGAGCGTGGTGCCGCTCACATAGCTCGCGGCGGGCGAGGCCAGGAAGGCGATCGCCCCCGCGACCTCCACGGGCTCGGCGAACCGCTCGAACGGGCTGAGCTTCTCCAGCGTCCCGGCGTCGAGACGGCCCTCGCCGATCGCCCGGGCGATCATGGGCGTCCTGACCCACCCCGGAGCGACCGCGTTGATCCGGATTCCGTAGGGCGCCCATTCCACCGCCAGGGTGCGCACGACCGCCTCGATACCGCCCTTGGCCGCCGTGTACGAGAGGCGGTGTGGCGTGCCGATGTGGGCCGCCACCGAGGAGACGGCGACGATCGCCGGCTCGGCGGCCTCGCGCAGATAGGGGAAGGCCGCACGCACACAGCGAACGGTCCCGACCAGGTGGATGTCGAGCATCCGGAGCAGCGCGGCATCCTCAAGCGTGTCCGACGGCGACGGGTCGATGATGCCGGCGCACGGGATCACGGCGTCCAGCCGTTCCCAGCGCTCCGCGGCGGCGCGCGTCGCGGCCTCCACCGACGGCGTGTCGGTGACGTCCACGGCGACCGAATGGGCCGCCGCTCCCGACGCGTTGATGCGGGCGGCGACGCGCTCGGCTCCCTCGACGTCTCGGTCGGCCACGACCACACGCCAGCCCTGCCGCACCAGCTCGTCGATCGTCGCCTCACCGATCCCGCTCGCGCCGCCGATCACCAGGGCGACGGGCCCTTCACTGACTCCGACCATGGGAATTCGTCCTTCTCGATGCTTTCGGTTGTCCGTGTGCGGGCGGATCAGGAGATGTCCGCGACCCGGAGCTCGCTGCTGCGCAGGGTGCTCCAGTCGACCGTGCGGTTCCGCGGCGAGCAGCACAGGTACAGGCGCTGGCCGACGGCATGCGCCGCGAACACGCTCAGGTCGCCGGTGTCGACGAACTCCTCGACGGCGCCGCCCTCCCTGACCCGGGCGATGCCGTGTCCGTTGGCGTCGCTCACCCAGAGCGTGCCGTCCCGCCCGAGCGAGAGGCCGTCGGGCTCGACATCGAGCACCGCGTGCGCGCGCTCGATGTCGAAGTAGTCGATCTCGGCACCCCAGTGCGCCCATACGCTGCTGGAGATCGGCACGCCACGATCATCCAGCCGCAGCTCGCGCACCGTGCCCGCGTAGGTCTCGGCCACGAGCAGGCTGGCGGCATCCGGCTTGACAACGCCGTTGGGGAAGTTGAGGTCCCCGACCGCCTCGTGCACCTCGCCGTCGGGCTGCACCACGAGCAGCGAGGTGCCGTCGAAGTCGCTCTCGTCACCGTTGGAATGGCCGACGCCGCCGATGTAGCAGCGCCCCTCGTCGTCGACGAGCATGTCGTTGAGGTTGCCTCGCACCCGACCGCGGAGATCGGCGTAGGGCACGAGGCCGGACGGGGTGTTGCGGTAGACGGTCTGGCGGCCCATGGACACGATGAGCAACTCGCCGTCGGGGAGGAAGCCGAGACCGGAGGGCATGCCCGGCACCGTCGCCACGACCTCCGGTTCGCCCTCGCCACCTGGGAAGCGCAGCACCTGGTTGACGAAGAAGTCGGAGACGTACAGGTCCCCGTCGTGCCAGCGCGGGCTCTCCAGGAAGGTGTGCCCGGTCGAGATCGTGCGAACAGCCACGTCATCGGCTCCTGTCGTTCGGTACCGACAAACGTCGCCGGCATGTCTTGATGCGGTAGGAAGGCATGGACGCGTCCGGCCGCTCCCTTGCCGCCTGGACGACGGCACCGCACGCACCCCTCGACGCGTCGGAGAGCGGGAAGCACGCCACGGTGGCGACCTCCGCGCACTCGCCGAACTCGGCCGCCGCGTCCCGAGCGACCGATGGGATGCCGCCCGTCCGGCGGTTCGGTCGATGGCGCCGAGCGATGCACGCCGACCACGCGGTAGCCACGACATCGCCGCGCATCCAACCCTCCTCGGTCGGCTTCCCGGTTCCCGGATTCGACTCCGGTAGGACCTGCAACACGAAGACCTTACACGCAGATACTCACACTATGAAAGTGCGCTACATATGCTGAAAGTATGGGCGGGGGTTGGAGAAGGGCTCCACGCGTTGGCGGGCGAACGCCTGACCCCCTTGACCTGTGCGTGGGCCCACTGGCACCCCTGCTCGGAGCACAAGGGACCGGCTCTGTTCTCGCAGGGCGAGGCGTTCTTCTCCTCTGCGAGCTGGAGGCGGTGTCCGACCATGGAGCCGCCCGCGGGGGCCAAAGCAACGCCGGGCCTGGGCTCCGCCAGCAACATCCGCCCTATCCGGTGCCAGGCGCTTGCCCTGATAGGTCATGCGGTTCGCAGGAAGGTGTGCGGTTCCGAGCGCCTGGAGCAACGCCGCCCCGTCCACCTCGGCGACCACCGTCGGCGTCGCGTCGGGCGATGTCGATCGTCCGGGCGTGATGCGACCTCGACACGGGTCGCCTGGGTCCCGCGCTACTCAGTGAGGAGCGCCCCTTTTCGACGCCGCTGACGAACGCGGTGACCTCGATGGTCGGGATACACGGCACGTCCGCCGAGGACGGTCACGGTGTCAGGCCGCTCGACTGCCAGATAAGAGGTCGCCCTGAGGCTCGCGACGAGTCGGTGGCCGGTGGGTCTGGTCGTGCTGATGTCCCGCCGCCTTGTGCGGCCGTACCGTCGTCCCGAAGCGGGCCCGGCCATCGTCCGGCAACCGCGTGAGCGGTCCGCCGCTGGTCATTCTCACTCCTCCGGAGCCGGTGCCGCGGCTGCCCGGATCGGGACGTCCGCATGCGGAGGAAACGGGTACACGCGCGCTCCCGCCGCACCGTCGACGGCCAGAACCGCTCCGCTGACGAAGCTCGCGTCAGCCGACAGGAGAAACCTGGCCGCGCGGGCCACCTCGTGGGGCTCTCCGAGGCGTCCCAGGGGATGCAGTGCGGCGAAGTCACGTTCAAGGCGGGTCGGTTCGTCCGCGGCCTTGAGCGCGTCGATGATCATTGCCGTTCGTATCGCGCCCGGCGCGATCGCGTTGACGCGAATACCGAGATGTCCGTACTCGACCGCCGCGTTCCTGGTCAGCGCCTCGATCGCGCCCTTGGTCGCGTCGTAGGCCGGAGTGCCGGGGAAGGCGCCGCGGGCATGGATGGAGCTGACGTTGACGATGGAACCCTGGACACCGGTGGCCACGAAGGACTGCAGCGCGGCACGTGTTCCCGCAAGCGTTCCATAGAGATTGCACCGCAGAGTGTCCTCGGCCTCGGCGTCGGACAGGGCGTGCAGTGGAGTGTTCTCGATCCTTCCCGCGTTGTTCACCCAGCCCTCGAGCAAGCCGATCTCCGCGGCAGCCGAAACGGCCAGTCGGTGGGTGCCGGGCTTCCCGACATCCCCGTGGACCCAGGCCAGTCGCTCGTCCACCAGCTGGCGAGGCTGACGGTCCACACCAACAACGCGGTACCCCGTCGCCAGGAGTTCGGTCACGATCGCCGCGCCGATTCCGCCGGCGGCTCCCGTCACCACGACCACTCCGTCACGCATGTCACCCTCCTCGATTCAATGGCGATCGTGCATGTCGTGCTCCGCCCGCACCGGGTCGAGGTGCTCGCGCGACAGCATGTTGCTCTCTGAAGAACCGCAGCCCAGCATCGAAGCGGACTCCGACCTTTATGAGGGGACCGCAGGTTGGAAGCGGAAACTCCCCCGCCCGGAATCCAGGGCCGCCAGCAGTTGGTTCATGCGCGCCGTCACATGGGCTTCCACGGTGCTCGCGGCTCGGTCACCATCACGAGTGCGCAGAGTGTTGAGGAGGAGTCTGCGGTTACTGTAGGAGTCGGCGATCTCGCTCTGGTTGGGATAGGAACCAGCGAGCTGCACTTGGTTGAGCAGGGCCCATGTCTTGAGCCAGATGCTCACCAGAAAACTGTGCAGCTGCGGCATGCCCGCTGATTCCGCGACGATCTCGTGGAAACGGAAGTCAGGAGCGGCGTCGTATTCGCCGGGAGCCGGTTCCCCGAGGCTCAGCCGAGCCTCAAGTTGTTCCTGCACTTCCGCCAGAGCTGCGAGCTGCTCGTCGGTGATGCGGCTGCACGCAGCCCGAAAGCTCACCGCCTCCAGCGCCGCGCGCAGGGTGTAGAGCTCGATGATGTGATGCCGTTCGAACGCCACGACCGCGCGGGCGCCGTTCCCCGCGGCCTCAGCGATCAGCCCGTCCGCCTCGAGCTGACGCATCGCGTCCCGGACAGGCTGCCGACTCACACCCAGGTGCTTGGCGAGGTCAGCCTCGGACAGCGGCGCCCCCGGGCCGAACTCGCCGCTGAAGATGCCCTCGTAGAGGCGGCGCAAGGCCCAATCCCGCACAGCCCGCCGGTCAGGCGGCGCACCTGCGTTCGCCTCCACGTGACGGAGCAGATCCAAGGCGACTGTCACTGGAACGGCTCCTCAACATCGAGTTTCAGGATTCAGGATTCGGGATACCGACTATTGTCGTAACATAGAGGTAATGTCAAGGGCTCCGCCGCAGCTCCGTGACGGGTCAGCCAGTGCGCCTCAACCGGACGACACCGGCAGCCCGCCTCCTGGACCGCGAGCCGGCCCTTCGTGCCCTTCGGGCCACGCCAGCCCCACTGCGCATCTGCATCGCCGACGTGCCCGCGGCTTGCTCGCCCGTTCCATCCGCACCATCAACGGTGGGGTCGACTGCCCCGACCTCGAACCCATCGCCCTCACGGCCACCACAACGAACTCAGCGCACCGCGCGGACCGACGGCGGGCCCCAGGCAACGTGCCCAGGGCAAACGAAGATCACCAACAGCACCCCGAAAACGAGACAGGGTCGCCGGCTCTACAAGCCCCGGCTGGCGAACCTGGCGAAGATCTCGGATACGCGCCGGAATCCCTCCGTGCGCTTCCATGGCGGCATCTGCTGTGACCGCGGGTCCTCAGCAGGAAAGGTGCTCACGATCGCGAAGGAGGCCATGTCCAGGTCCTTCGCTCCCTCGCCGGTCGGCAAGGCCGGCTTCGAGAACTCGAACACAAGGAGCGCGTCGACTCCGGCGTCCGTCATCAGACCAGCCTGCGTCTCGATGTAATCGGCCTGCTCTGTTTCACTGCGCGTCGGGGCAACGCCGCCTTCCCAGATACCCGTGCCGTCCGCGTTCGCACCCTGCAGGACGGCGAATCCACCCGCGCCAAGCGCACCGGCACCCACGTACTTGCACGCCCCGAATTCCGTGGTGGCGACCGGCTTGCCGTGCACCCGATGACGCTCGAAGATCTCGACGTACTCTTCCTCGGTCTGACGGTCACGATAGGCATCGAGTCCGACAACGTCGAAGGCGCCCCAATCGACGTCCTCCCAAAGCCCGGACGCGTACGTCACGAGGCCGCCGAAGCGCGCCCGGACGGTCTCGACGTAGCTGTGCAACGTCTCGTTCAGAAGCTCGGCCTTTTCCGCCAGGAGCGAGGTGTTCCCGAGTCGCAACTGCTCCGCGAGCCACATCCCCCGCTCCATGTACGAAGAGCCAGGGTAGATGCCGTCGGTGAAGATCGTGAGCTCGCACCCGACGACGAAGACGATGTCCACGCCCTCGCGCCGCAGCCGCTCGGCGACTCGCGCCGCCCGCCCGACATACCGCCTGGTCTCATCGATGCCCGCGTTCATCTTCCACGGATTGAAGTAGACAGTCAGCCCGGCCGCGTGGGCGATTCTCGCTGTGACCGAGAGCCGATCGATCACCTCACCCTCGATACGGACCGCGTTGGCATGGAGTTCGTTCGCGATCGTGTTGATGTCGTACTCGGCGAGCGCCGCGTCGAAGGGGTCGACGGACAGGCTCTCCGGGCTGAATCTCAGGCCGACGTCGTAGACGACGCCGTAGTGCCTTGGAATCCTCGGAGTTGGCGAGGGTGCGTCACCAACAGCGCGTGCGTTGGCATCGAAGGGGCCAGGCGCGATGTGCGCAAGAGCAATGCCTCCGACGGCCGAGTATCGCAGGAGGTCCCGCCGGTCAATCTGGTGTGAAGTCATCGTTGTCTCCGCTCCTGACTGCGTGGGCGGCGCGTGGAGTCGTCGATGCATCGCGTCGACAGCAGGCTCGCCGACGTGGTGGCATCGGGAGAGTGCGTACGACGCATGACCAGACGAACCGAGTCGCTGACGCCGGCAGCCGCACGACCACCCGCCGGCGCCAGCATTCCAAGCCGATGCGGATCACGCAAGATGGCAACACTTAATTTCAAATAGACTACGCCCCGGCTCGTCTGTTCACAGGTCCTTCGGCGCCCGTGACCAGTGCCATCAGCGATCATCGGATGGCATGTCCAGGTGGCTGTGGTCGGCCGGCAGACCTGCCCACGGGGGGGGTGCTGATCGCTACTGCCGTCTCCTGCCGCCCGCGCCCTGCCCGTGAGACACTTCGGTCGGCCTGCGAAACGGCGATTCACCTGCAGGAGACACAATCTGATCAGCCAAGACACCCGATCTGACCTGCGGTGATGCACTACCGTCGAGTCGCTGCAGAGTCCCTTGCCCATCCGGGTCGCAGCACCGTTCTAACCAGGCGCTTTACCATCGGGTCCGTCATCAACCCAGGTGGGTTCGCAACATGACCACTCGCCCGGACGATTCGGGGTCCCAGCGGGTCCGTCATCAACCCAGGTGGGTTCGCAACGGGGAGGGCTGGCAGGGGTCGGCCCGCCGGCTGGCCTGTCCGTCATCAACCCAGGTGGGTTCGCAACCACTGAGCTGCGATGTCGCGCATCAAGGGCAGTGCCGGTCCGTCATCAACCCAGGTGGGTTCGCAACGCGGCCACCACCGCACGGGATACAGCCGCGCCGACCGGTCCGTCATCAACCCAGGTGGGTTCGCAACCACATCCTCATCCCCACCACGGGATGGGACCTGCCCAGTCCGTCATCAACCCAGGTGGGTTCGCAACGCTGGCGACACCACCAGAGCCTCCGCGATGCGGTGGGTCCGTCATCAACCCAGGTGGGTTCGCAACGCTGGCGCCGGGCTGTCCTCGTGCCCCGGGGCGGGGGTCCGTCATCAACCCAGGTGAGCTAACGGCACAGGCGACGCACCCTCAAGAGAGTGCCACCCCATAACGACCGGGCACGCTGCACAACCTGACCGCTCGGACGCCCAGCCCGAGCGCAGCACGACCGCCGTAGCAGAACGCGTCCGGGAACTGCCCGGGGAGCGAGCCGGCTTCCGATACTTCCTCACACCGATATACGAGGACTGAGGACGTCGCCGGCCTTCTCGGCTCACAGCGAGCAGGGCCCCGACGCCACCACGGCGCCGGGCCCTGGTCCTTCGGGCATGCCCATAGGATCTTGAGCCCGGGCTACGGATGTCGGAGGGCGATCGTGGAACAGCCTGGGATACGTCTCGGCGACGGTGATGTGTGGCTGGAACTGGCTCGGACCGACGCGGACAGCTGGCGGATCACGGCGGACTGGTGCTCCTCGCTGACGGCTGATTTCGCTGCGGATCTCAGCATCACGGAGGTCATGGACTTCGTGACGCGGATGCTCGCTCGTCTACGCGCCCCGTCGGGTGTGCGCTTCTCGGCTGCGGTGACCTCCGGTCGCAACAATCCGCTGACGCTGAAGGCGGAGCCAGTCGGGGACGGTTTCGCCTTCTTTGTGCGCCTGACTCCCAACGGCGACGACGGCGCGTGCCACGTACAGATGGAGATCGATCCGATCGCCACGTCGGAACTCCGTGAGAAGTTCGATGCGCTGCACGCGGCGTTGGCAGCCTGACAGCCCGGAGCATTTGGTCAAGCCGTGGTCCTGAACAGGTACTGGCGGCCCGATGAGCTACGGGCGTCCCTTCGGATCCGAACTCGTGCCTCACCCGGCGCCGCGTCACTGGGTGGTCAGGAGGTCTGCCGCGTCGGCGGCGCACGCCCAGGACACCGTCACACCGCAGCCGCCATGCCCGTAGGAGTGCACACACATCGCGCCGGACGGCATGATCTCTCGCTCCATCCGGACCTGCGAACGCACGGGACGCAGTCCGACACGATGGTCGAGCACCGGGGCGTCGGAGAGTGCCGGAATCACTCGGGCGCACCGTTGGACGATGCGGGCCGCGACCTTGGGGTTCGGATCGGTGTCCCACTGGTCGGCGAAGGCGGTGCCGCCCAGCAGCACCACCCCCGCCCCGGGCTGCGGGAAGATGTAGGTCGTCTCCTCGCCTCCCCCCGCCTCAACGAACCAGCGGTCGATCCGGGGGGTGTTGGCGACGACGACGAGGTGCCCCTGCACGGGCCGCAGCATCGGGTCGGGCACCAGTTCCCGCGCTCCCAGTCCGGTGCAGTTGACGAGCAACGGTGTGTCGAGCTCGGCCAACGACGAGACGGTGCCGAGGCCGATCTCGCCCCCGGCTCGAACCAGTCGCCGCGTCAGGTAGTCGAGGTAGGTGGGCATGTCCACGAGTGGGAGCCTCGCGCTCCAACCCGACTGGTAGCCGGCCGGCAACTCGTCCGGCGCCGCGGGACGGACCGTGCCGGGATGGTTGGTTGCCCACCACGGAGCGGGCAACCCAGGCCGCGGGTGTGCCTTGGTTCCTCCCGCCATCCGTACACCTGTGCCCGGCTCCTCCGCCAGCTCGGCGAAGACCCGATAGGAGCGGTGAGCCCACTCGGCAACGGTCTGCCGTGGTTCCGCGAGGTAGGGCTCCCACAGAGCGCCGGCAACCGCTGACGTGGTGCGTCCGACGGGTTCCCGCGTCACGACCCGCACGCGGTGTCCGCTCTCGGCCAGCACCACCGCCGTGGTCATCCCGATCACCCCACCGCCGACGACCGTCACCTCGGTGCTCGTCCGACCGAGCCCGTTCACGCCCCACCTTGCCCTTCCTCCCGTCTCACGCGACGGGACGATCACCGGTCTCGTGCGGGAGGTCGCCCACCCAAGCCCGGACATCGATGGCGTCCATCCCGGCGGCCCGCGCCGCGGCGAGCCCTTCGTCCGCGTCCTCCAGGACGAGACACCGGCTCGGGAGAACGCCCAGCCGGCTGGCGGCGAGCAGGAACAGGTCAGGCGCGGGCTTGCCCCTCGCCGCCGCCTCCCGGGTCACCACGACATCGAACAGGTCAGCCAGTCCCGTGGCAGCCAACCCGGCTCGCACGACGGGTCCGCCGCCTCCGGAGGCGACAGCACATCGGAGACCAGCTCGACGCGATTCCTCGGCCCAGCCCACCACCGTCAGGTGGGGCCGCAGTGTCGCGGCCTCGCGGATGATCAGCTCGCTCCACACCTCGATCACCTCCACGGCGACCTCCTGGGAGACGCCGAGCTGCGCCAGCAGATCGAGGCCGGAGGTGCCAAGCCGCTGGGCGTACCACTCCCAGGCGACGGTGACGCCGTGCCCGCTCAGGGCAGCAACCAGGGCACGATGGTTCAGCGGTTGCGAATCAACGAGCGTGCCGTCGAAGTCGAAGATCAGAGCCTCGTAACCGAAGAGGTCCAGGGACATACCCGCTGTCTCCCCGGCACGAGAAGCCAGCACACCGTCGCCTCGCCTACTGGCGCGAAGCATCGCTCAGCCGGGTAGACAGTGCTCGTGTCGGGCGTCCCGTCGACATGCGCGGGGCCGGTGGAGAAAGGCCGGCGGCGCAATGAGGCCCAATGCCCCTGTCCCCGCTGGCCAGCACGCGTCGTCACGAAGGAGCGAACTCGTGCCCAACCAGCCCAGCCAGGCCGACGCCACACCGTCAGGTCGGTATGACCGTGTGAGGGCACTTGGCGAAGTGCCCACGGAGTTGTTCGTTTACGGCACGCTGCGTTGCGCGCCCGTCCTGCGTGGGCTCATAGGTCGGACGCCCCGCGGCGTCCCTGACTCCGCACCGGGTTGGCGCGCCGCCAACCTCGCCGGCCGCGTCTACCCCGGGCTCGTTCCCGGCCCGGGCGCCGCCGCAGGCGCCGTGCTGAGCGACCTCACGCCGGCCGAGTGGCGGGTACTGGACGACTTCGAGGGCCAGCCCTACGAACTCAGCCCAGTCACCCTGGCCAGCGGCAGCCACGCCATGGCCTACCTCTGGACGATCGACGCGGACGTCCTACCCACCGACTGGAACCTGCAGCACTTCGAGCAACACGACCTCGCCGCGTACACCCGACGGTTCCGCTGACCGTCGGGTGCGCTACGCGATCTCCGAAGTCGCCGGCGGCGTCACCAACCGCGTCGCGCTGGGGTCGACGTCCAGGGCGCAGGTGAGGGTGGGGACCTCGTGGTCCGGCAGCCCGTTCATCTCGACCGCCGCCCGACCCAGCAGGTGGGCTCCCTGCACGGATTGCCCTTCGGCGATGGCGGCGTAGAACCGCGCGGCGTAGGTGATGGCGTCGACGTCGCCGATGGACTCGGCCATGCCGATGGCGAACGGGACGGTCTCGACGAGGCGTTCGGCTTGGGCGGCGGAGTGGCAGGAATTCAGCACGACGAGCAGCGGCTTCTCATCCACGGCAGCCATGGCCCGGGCGAACGCGCCGCCGCCGACGATGTCCGTGAGGTGTCCGTCATCAACCCAGGGGGCGCAAAAGCCCACGCCCCCCGCAAGCAGCCCCGTCAGTCCCCACGCAAGCGGCAGCCGCTAGAAGCCGCACTCATCACATGGTGGCTGAGCCGCCTGCGGGAGGACGCCAGTCCGACAACCGGCGAGCAGGCGCGTCGCAGAATCCATGCCCACCGGTCGGACAACGCGGGAATTTCGATCTTCACGACTGTTGAACTGCAAAACCGGCCCATCTATGGTCAATGACGCGTAGTCAGCACGATCTGATCGTCACTGCGGAAGCCCGGGGGGGGCGAACGAGATGATGCGACCGACTGACTGGAGTCCCGTAGGCATGGACTCCGATCCGACGCCAGGGGATCCCGAAGAGGTCAGGTCCCTGGCCGACGACTTACAGACCTTCGCCGACGATGTCGGTGAGGCGCTCGGTCGGGTTCGGGGGATGGCCAGCGACCGTGCCGTGCAGGACTGGGCGGGGTTGTCGGCAGATGCCTTCCGCAGCGAGTTCGATGGCGTCCCCGGCAATCTGGAGAAGCTGGAGACATCGTACGCGTTATGCGCGCAGGCACTCCAGACGTACTGGCCCAAGCTCGAGACGGCCCAGGGCATGGCGGATCGGGCCCTCGACCGGGCCATCGCCGCGCAGGCCGACCTCGGCTCCGCGCAAGGTGCGCTGTCCGACGCCCAGGACTGGGTGTCCCGGGCCGGCGAGGAGGCCGAGCGCCTGGAGCGCGAGGGCGAACACGACGAGGTCGAACCGCCGTCCGAGGCCGAGGTGCGGGCGGCCACCCGCGACGCGAACGCCGCCGGCGAGGCCGCCTCGGCGGCACAGGCCCGGGTGGACGACGCCGAACAGCGGCTGTCCGCCGCGCGGGAGTTGGCCGAGCAGGCCCGCGAGATGCGGGAGGAGGCCGCGGGTCAGGCCGCCCGCGACATCGACGAAGCGTCCGACGCCGGTATTCAGAACCGGAGTTGGTGGGAGGACGCGGTCCACTGGGTGTCCGAGAACTGGGACACCATCGTCGAGGTATGCAAGGTCGTCGTCGCCGTCCTCGGCATCGTCGTCCTGATCATCGGTGGCCCCCTGGCCTGGGTCGTCGTCGCCGCCGCCCTGGTCGTCCTCGCCGACACCCTCTATCGCTACGCCAACGGCGAGGCGACCCTGTGGGACGTCGCGTTCGCCGCCCTCGACTGCATCCCGGGGCTGAAGGGCCTCACCACCGCCGCGGGCCTGGCCACCGGCATCAGGCGGTACGCCGCCAACTTCAGGAATCTCGGCCCGATGTTCCGCCAGCAGGGCATCCGCGGCATCGGCCGGGTCCTGATCGGCGACCCGATCGACGTCATCACCGGCGAGATGACCCTGCGCGAGACCGACGTCGAGCTCCCCGGCGTCCTCCCACTGGCCCTCGCCAGGGAACACCTCAGCACCCACCGTGCCGGCCGCTGGTTCGGCCCGTCCTGGGCCTCCACCCTCGACCAGCGGCTCGTGCTCGACGACTACGGCGTGGACTACTACGCCGACGACGGGATGTGCCTCCACTACCCGGTGCCGCGCAAGGAGCCCGACCGGCCGGTGATGCCGGTCGAGGGACCGCGCTGGGGCCTGTCCTGGGACGGTCGCCACGCCGGTGAACTCACCATCCGCCAACGAGACACGGGCCTGACACTCCACTTCGCCCCTGTCCCCGGCCGGCCGGGCACCGAACTGCCGATCACCGCGATCACCGATCGCAACGACAACCGGATCACCTTCGTCTACGACGAGCACGGTGCCCCGACCGAGGTGGCCCACTCCGGCGGCTACCGGATCGGCGTCGCGGTCCGCGAAGGCCGCGTCACCGCCCTCACCCTGCTCAACGATCCCGACCGGCCGCTCCTGCGCGCCTTCGCGTACGACACGGCGGGCAACCTCGCCGGCGTCTACAACTCCTCTGGCCTGCCGCTGCGTTACGAGTACGACCACGAGCGCCGGATCACCCGCTGGGAGGACCGCAACGGCACCTGGTACCGGTACGAGTACGACGAGGGCGGCCGGTGCGTGTTCACCACGGGCACAGACGGCGTCCTCGCCTACCGCTACCACTACGAGCCCGAGCTCCAGCGCACCACCGCCACCAACAGCCTCGGGCACCCGACGACCTACGAGTACAACGACTTCTTCCAACTGGTCGCTGAGACAGACGCGTTGGGACACGTCACGCGGAAGGAGTGGACCGAGTACCACGACCTGCTCTCCGTCACCGACCCGCTCGGCCACACCACCCGCTACGACTACGACCCGCAGGACAACCTCGTCGCCGTCATCCGCCCCGACGGCAGCAGCCAGCGCACCGAGTACAACGAGTTCGGACTGCCCAGCACCGTCGTCCACCCGGACGGCGGCACCTGGAGCCGCGCGTACGACGCCCGCGGAAACGTCGTCGCCATCCTGGACCCGGCCGGCCGGCGCACCCACTTCACCTACGACGCGCACGGCGGCATCACCTCCGTCACCAACACCCTTGGCCACACCGCCCACGTGCGCTGCGACGCCGCCGGGCTGCCGTTGGAGGTCACCGACCCCCTCGGTGGCGGCACCGCCGTCGTCCGCGACTCCTTCGGACGTCCCTCACGCCTGACCGACCCCAACGGCGCGGAGACGACGTTCACCTGGTCGGTCGAGGGCAGGCTGCTGCGCCGCACCGACCCCACCGGAGCCGCCGACGTCTTCACCTGGGACGGCGAGGACAACCTCCTCACCCACACCGACGCCAGGGGCGCCGAGACCAGCCACACCTACGGCCCGTTCGACCTGCTCACCTCCTACACGACGCCCGACGGCGCCACGCACCGCCTCACACGGGACACGGAACTCAACCTCGTCCAGGTCACCAACGCCCTCGGCGCCACCTGGACCTACACCTTCGACGCCACCGGCCGTCTCGCCTCCGAGACGGACTTCGACGGCCGCGAGACCACCTACCGACGCAACGCCGTCGGCCAGCTCACCGAACTCACCGGCCCCGCCGGCGAGACCGTGTCGTGCTCCTACGATCCGCTCGGCCGGCTCACCGCCACGACCACCTCCGACGGCGACACCTGCGCCTACGTCCACGACCCGATGGGCCGCGTCGTCTCCGCGACCTCGCCGGGCGTCGAGCTGAGCCGCGTCCACGACACCCTCGGCAACCTCGTCAGCGAAACCGTCAACGGACGCACCCTGACCCTCACCCATGACTCCGAGGGGCAGCTCCTCGCCCGCCGCACCCCGGCCGGTCACACCAGCACCTGGACCCACGCCCCCAACGGCCGGCCCGCGACCCTCAGCACCGACGGCCGCACCATCACCTTCGACCACGACCCCACCGGGCGCGAGATCGCCCGCCACATCGGCGAACACCTCACCCTCACCCACCAGTGGAACGGAGCCGGCGCACTCGAGCAGCACGCCCTCTCCGACCCCACGGGACGAGTCCTGAGCGGGCGCAGCTATGCCTACCGCCAGGACCACTACCCGACCGCCGTCACCGACCACCGGACCGGTACCACCAGCACCTTCGCCCTCGATCCCGTCGGCCGGCCGACCGCCGTCACCCACTCCTCCGGCCGGCACGAGACCTACGCCTACGACCTCGCCGGCAACCAGACCAGCGCGCGCTGGACCGCGACGGGGACCCCGGCCGAGGGCGAACGCGACTACGCCGGGACCCTGTTGACCCGCGCCGGCGGCACCCGCTACTCCCATGACGCCGCCGGCCGACCGACGCGCCGCCAGGTGACCCGCCTCTCCCGCAAGCCCGACACCTGGCGCTACGCCTGGAACGCACGGAACCAGCTCACCGAGACCACCACCCCTGACGGCAGCGTCTGGCGCTACCTCTACGACCCCTTCGGCCGCCGCGTGGCCAAGCGCCAGGTCCGCCCCGAGGACGGCACGATCCTTGACGAGGTGTGGTTCACGTGGCACGACGGTGAGCTGGTCGAGCAGACCACTGCCGGTGCCACGATCACCTGGAACCACCACGAGGCCCAACCCCTCACCCAGTCCCACCATGTTTCCGGCCAGGACGAGATCGACCGACGCTTCTTCGCGATCGTCACCGACCTCGTCGGCAGCCCCGTCGAACTCGTCGACGAGCGGGGCACGGCGGCCTGGACGGCGGGCACCAGCCTGTGGGGCCTCCGAGCAGGCCCCGACGACGACGCCGTACCGGCCCCCCTCGGCTTTCCGGGCCAGTACATCGATGACGAGACCGGCTGGCACTACAACTACTTCCGCCACTACGACCCGACCACCGGGCGGTACGTCACTCAGGACCCCCTGGGCCTGCTGCCAGCCCCGAACCCGTGGACGTACCCGCACAACCCCCTGCTGTGGTGCGACCCCTTCGGCCTCGCCGCTCACGTCCCACGGGAGTTCGCGGTCAACTCCGCCGGCGTCGCCGAATCACTTCCCGTCCACGTCATCGACTCGACCCGATGGGGACCACAGGCCAGCAACTTCCTCCGCGCCACGGAGAACGGGGCACCGGCCCTGGTGACCTATCGCCAACTGACCGAGCGGCAAGCACGGTCGGTCAGACGACAGGCCCAGGCCGGACGCCCCCGTCCCCGAAGGTTCGCCTCGGACGGCACCTGGGAGGAGTACCCATTCGCCAGCACCTACGAGGGCGGCGCCGGCGCGACCCTCACTCTCAGCCCACACTCGGTAAACTCCAGCCACGGAAACGCGCTTGGACAGTTCTACGAGAACGCCGGCCTCGCGGACGGAGACCGGTACCTCGTGAGGGTGAGGTGACGTCGTGAGCGGACCCACGGTCGAAACACTGATGCGGGAGATCTGGGCCCACCTGGAAAGACTCGACCGCCCGATCATCCGGCACCGTGCCCCCGGAGCGGCCCCAACGGAGGTGGCCGACGCCTTCAGCGGCGAAGTCCCTGCCGACGTCACCACGTGGTTCACCCTGTGCAACGGCGTGACCCACACCCCGGACCAAACCCAGGACGACGCCGCCTTCATCCCCGGCTACGAGCCGCTGTCCCTCCAGGAAGCCGCAGCGATCCGCGCGGACTTCGGCGACTCCCCGCCCCTACCGGAGAAGACCTGGTTCCCTCTCCTGGCCACCGGCGGCGGCGACCTCTACGCCGCGGTCCCTGCCCCTGAAGGAACTCACTCACGCGTCTTCTCCGTGATGACCGGCTACCCACCGCGCCTCGCCTACCAGAGCATCGAACAGATGCTGAGCGTCTTCAACCGCTGCTACGGCGAGGGCATCTTCTTCGTCAACGACGAGGCCGGCATGCTCGACGCCGACGACGACCGGTGGGAGGAGTTGGAAGACGAAGCCCTTCGGGCCGACGGAGACGCCTGAACCGTCCCATTCCAATGGCTCGTGTGCCCGCACCTGGCCACCGGGCCCACCCGCTCTGACCTGCAACGATGCACTACCGTCGAGTCGCTGCAGAAAGCCGCGTCACAGCGATCCCCGCCAGTACTCTGACCAGCACCTTTACCGTCGGGTCCGTCATCAACCCCGGAGGGTTCGCAACGCGGGCAGCTTCCCCGGGGTCGTCCTCGCCGCCGACGTCCGTCATCAACCCCGGAGGGTTCGCAACTCGAGCGCTGCCATCGCGCGGGCCACGGCCTTGGCGTGTCCGTCATCAACCCCGGAGGGTTCGCAACGCGGTCCTGGCCGGGTGGTCGCTCTCGAACCAGACGGTCCGTCATCAACCCCGGAGAGTTCGCAACAGTTGCTTGACCCGCCGGTCTCGAACCGGCGGTGAAAGTCCGTCATCAACCCCGGAGGGTTCGCAACACGTGCGGGGCAAGGCCCGCAGGGCGCGCGTGGAGGTCCGTCATCAACCCCGGAGGGTTCGCAACGTCGGTTGGTCGACGGAGCCGACGGGCGGGCGGGTCTGTGTCCGTCATCAACCCCGGAGGGTTCGCAACTGGTACTGCTCGCCCTTGACCTGCACCTGATCCGCAAGTCCGTCATCAACCCCGGAGGGTTCGCAACCCGCACCACTCACACATCGTCCGGTCCGGATCCTCGGTCCGTCATCAACCCCGGAGGGTTCGCAACAGGCGGAGGACGAACTCCGGCTGAGCCCCAAGGAGCGGGTCCGTCATCAACCCCGGAGGGTTCGCAACACGACCTCGAGCTCGTCGCCGCCCCGCCGCCTCTCCGGTCCGTCATCAACCCCGGAGGGTTCGCAACCCGGGCGGCAGGGCCAGCGGGCCCTCGATGAGGAGTCCGTCATCAACCTCGGAGGGTTCGCAACCCAGCGCCGCCGCGACGTACTCGGCGGCCGGCCGCTGTCCGTCATCAACCCCGGAGGGTTCGCAACTGCACCTCGACGGCGCCCGCGACCAGAACACCGTGGGTCCGTCATCAACCCCGGAGGGTTCGCAACGTCATGAGCTGGTCTCCTTGGGGGTGTTGGCGCCGTGTCCGTCATCAACCCCGGAGGGTTCGCAACACCCGTTCGCCGAGGAGACGCTACGCACCGCCAATCCGGGGTCCGTCATCAACCCCGGAGGGTTCGCAACGCGATCCGGCGCTGCATGATGCCGGTCGCGATACTGCGTCCGTCATCAACCCAGGCAGGTTCACAATAGGTATCCGGCCAGGACCGCTACGCCGGCGGGCCAGGCCCGCCATCAACCGAGGTGGGTTCGAGGTGCAAGCCACGGCGATCCAAGAAGCAAGGCCCAAAGAACGTCCCGAGCATATTCCGCAGTGGGGAGCACTGATCCGACCCGCTTCCCCACGCCGCGATGGTGCCCCCTACGAGGCGGGGCGCCACCGTCACCCGTTCAGCGGACGCGCCGCCCAACCAGCAGCGTGACGTCCATCACACTCACCAACCGCGGCCTCCAGGTCTATTTCCCCTGGTCAGCACCCCATTTCACCACCTGCAGCGGCAGCAGCTTCTCTCCGGTGGGTCCGATCTGTGTGGATGTGTTCATCTGCGGGCAAAAGCCGGTCAAACAACCGTGACCGCCAAGCCGTGGAGACTCCCACTCAGATCTTGCGTCAAGCCCGCGCTGGCGAAGTCTACGGCGCACCAAAACGGGGCTGGCGTTGACCCTGTCGCCGACGCTCCACCGGATCACCAACCGGCCCTATCGACTGCGGCTTTGCGGCAGCAGGACTCCCACAGGCTCAAAGGACAACTCCTGCTCCGCCAAGAACGGTACGTCCAAGCACCCACTCAACGCCTGGTGAAGGAAATAAGCGAAGCCCCAAGGGTAGTGCACCCATTCACCCAGATCGAGAACAATGCCCCAGTTATCACTTTCTGAAGTGGACGGATGCAAGAATAGTTGATTCCCGCCCGAAGTGCGCCCCACTGGAAGGCAACCCCCCCTCTCGGGGTACACCGGAAAGGGATGTGCAAAGTTTCCCTGACGTCGAAGTTCAGCATAGGTGCCAGCAACCCCCTCCAGCTCATCGAACAAGTTGAGGTCGCTATCGCCGCGATTCACTTTCGGATGAAATAGCAGCAGCGTGTCACCAATACAGCCGGGCCCATATGCCGACATAAACCGTTTGTAATCCGAGGGCAGCACACACCCAACGATTTCCTCATATTCGCTCCAGTCCTCCCGGAGTGAGCGATCGACATAGAGCGGCGCCCCAATAAGCCTCACAAATACGCTCAGATCCATCACTCAGCGCCGCCCATCGCCGCGATCAATACAGCCAGGGGATCTCTCCGGCTTCCACAATTCTCGCCTCCTCGCGCCAGTGAAGGAAACGCGGGTTGTCACACTCCCAAATATCATCGCCGCTCAGCGGGCACCCCTCCAGGTCACCTCGGATCGTTTTCAATAGAAATTCGACCATACCGCACCGATAAACCCTCCACGGGTCCCGCCCCTGACGCCTGTATACGACAACGGGCCACTCGTTCGGATCAGGAGACACAGCACCCCAGCAGAGAATGTCTGCACCACTGTCAACGCCCCACGCAATGAGCGAAGACCTCTCGACACCCTGAGGCTCCTCACCGGCACGGGTGGCCCTCCACGCCTCGCGAGCGTTTCCCGTTTCGTACGCCATACCATAGTGATCGTGGTTGAATCGTGAAGAATAGGGGATCAAGAGCGCGAGAAAATCTTCGATGACCCCCTCGCCATAGGCACCCACAAACTCTCGATAATCGGCCGGGAAGGCGACACCCCAAGTTCGCTCTGCTCGATCCCAGTCGATCTCATCACCAGCACCGTCATGCGGCGGCATAATGCGCGACAGATCTTCGATTGCCGACATCGATCACTCGCTCCTATCGCAGGTTCACCGCATCGCACCAACGGGCACCGGACTCCCGTTGACATCACGGAGTCCTAGATTTCGCCATCCAACGCCAGGGTAGTAGATGGAATTTGGCACGGCTTCATGAATCCTGACCCCCGGAGCCCCACCTGGCCAACTCCCGAGCGCCGAGATCTCGAACGACACAGGAACCGTTCTTGGCCCAAGATACTGAGGCGTCACGGTGTATTGAACAATCTGCCCCGATTCAACTGCACTTCTGACCCGCGTCTCGATGCTCGCCATATAATCGCCGATCCTCCCATCGCCCCGAACCGCCGCATTCGCCTGCCGCGAGCACGTGGCGAGATTGTCCAGATTTTTGCCACTTCCGCTGAGTTGGTCCCCCAAGAGATGGCAGTTATTTATGGACTGCTGGGGGACAAGATTGTTGGATCTCGCCTCGTTCTGCGCCCAATAGTAGCCAGGAGGTTTCCGCCTTCCGGCCGGACTACCTTCGTGAGTGTTGAGGTAGGTGTCGTCAAGGCAGGCCTGTACGCCGACCGCTCGGCCGCCATGCGCCGTGTCCCTGGGCTGATAGTCGACCCAACCTTCTCCGGACCGCCGGCAGTCGGGGATAGTGCGCTGAGCAGTGCCGCTTCCCGGCCCGCTTCCACCTTGTGGATCCTCTGACTGCAACTGGTCCGGCACGTACGGTTCGTTCTCGATCAGGCCAAGCAACTCCAGACCGCTCACAACCATGTCCCAGCCCTGGGCGATGTCCCAGCGGCCGGCGTCGCGGTCCCAGCGGGGGGTGGCGGCGGGTTGGTGG
>NZ_SMKI01000019.1 GCF_004348415.1 Streptomyces hainanensis | reverse complement strand
GCTCGCGCTCCGCGCGGGGTGGCCTGCGGCGTCGGGGCCTGGCGGAGCCAGCTCCCGGCGCTCCGCGCCGGTGGTTCGCCCCACCCGCGCTCCGCGCGGGGCGGCCCGTGGTGCCCAGGGGCCTGGCGGAGCCGGCTCCCCCTCCCCCGCGCTTCGCGCGGGGCGGTCTGCGGCCGGCGCACCGGCCGCACGGCGGCCCTACGGGCCGCAGGGCACGTCAGGCGGAGCCGCGCCGCCCGTCCCGCGCTGAGCGCGGGTCCCGCCGCCGGGGCCCGACGCCGCTCCGCGGCGTGGACGCGGAGCGCCGGGCTCCCCGGCCCGCGGTGCAGCGCGCGTATGGCCGGGTGGATGGGGCGGAAGCCCCACACGAGACCGGCGGCGGAGCCGCCATGACCACGGCCCGGGCCGCTACCGCGCGGAGCGCGACCGCCGCCTGCACCCGCGGGGGAGCCGCCAGTACCGGCCCGCCACCGGCGACTTCGGCTACTACGTGGACGACCCCCACGCCACCGCCCACACCAGGGAACCGCTGCGCGACCGGGTGGACGCCGTGGTCGTCGGCGGCGGGTTCGGCGGGCTGCTCGCCGCCGCCCGGCTGCGCCAGGCCGGCCTCGACCGGATCCGGGTGATCGAGCGCGGCGGCGACTTCGGCGGCACCTGGTACTGGAACCGCTACCCGGGCATCCACTGCGACATCGAGTCCTACGTCTACCTCCCGCTGCTCGAGGAGGTCGGCTACGTCCCGAAGTGGCGCTACGCGCCGGGCGAGGAGATCCGCCAGCACGCCCGCGCGATCGGCCGCCACTTCGACCTCTACGCCGACGCCTGCTTCGGGACCGAGGTCGACGGGCTGCGCTGGGACGACGCCGCCGGCGAGTGGACCGTCACCACCGACCGGGGCGACCGGATCGCGGCCCGCTACGTCGTGGTCTCCGGCGGCCCGTTCGGCCGCCCCAAGCTCCCCGGCATCCCCGGCATCGAGAACTTCCGCGGCCACACCTTCCACACCAGCCGCTGGGACTACGCCTACACCGGCGGCGGCCCGGACGGCGACCTGCACCGGCTGGCCGACAAGCGCGTCGGCCTCATCGGCACCGGCGCCACCGCCATCCAGTGCGTCCCCCACCTCGCCGCCGCCGCCGGCCACCTCTACGTCTTCCAGCGCACCCCGTCCTCCGTCGCCGAGCGCGGCAACCGCCCCACCGACCCCGGCTGGAGCGCCACCCTCGCCCCGGGCTGGCACCACGAGCGCCGGGAGAACTTCCTCGCCGCCGTCAGCGGCGCGCCGGTCGACGAGGACCTGGTCGACGACGGCTGGACCGCCGGCGGCCACCTGCTCGGCACCCTGATGCCCCGCGTCGACCACCGGCCGCAGGGGACGTCGGACGAGGAACGCGACCGCCAGCTCGAACTGGCCGACTTCCGCGCGATGAACGAGATCCGCGCCCGCGTCGACCGGATCGTCGCGGACCCGGCCACCGCCGAGGCCCTGAAGCCCTGGTACCGCTACGCCTGCAAGCGCCCCACCTTCAGCGACAGCTACCTGGAGACGTTCAACCGCCCCAACACCACCCTGGTGGACACCGCGGGTCCCGGCATCGAGCAACTCACCGAACGCGCCGTGGTGGTCGACGGCGTCCCCCACGAGGTCGACTGCGTGATCTTCGCCACCGGCTTCGACCTCACCCTGCCCACCGCCGACCGCACCGGCTTCCCGATCCACGGCCGGGCGGGGCGCACCCTCGCCGAACACTGGGCGGCGGGGCCGCGCACCCTGCACGGCTTCTACAGCCACGGCTTCCCCAACCTCTTCCACCTCGGCGCGCTGCAGAACGCCAGCGCGGTGAACTTCACCCACGTCCTCGACGAACAGGCCCTGCACATCGCGGAGGTGGTCGCCGAGGCGGCGAAGCGCACCGACCACCGCGTGGAGCCCACCGCCGAGGCCGAGGAGGGCTGGCAGGCCACGCTCCGCGAACGCGGCGTCGACCACTCGGCGTTCCACGCCGAGTGCACCCCCGGCTACTACAACAACGAGGGCCGGGTGCGGGCCGGCCGCCGCCCCTCGTTCGGCGACGGGCCGATCGCCTTCCACCGGCTGATCAGGCGGTGGCGCGCGGAGGGAGGACTGCGCGATGTCCTCGCCGACTGACGCCCGCCCCAGCCGCCTCGACCCCGCCGGCGCCCGGCGGCCCGCCACCGGCGCCGGCTGGCGTGCCACCCGGCTCAACCACCCCAACCCGCTGTGGGGTTCCAACGGCATCGCCTTCGGCCCCGACGGCCGGCTCCACGTGGCGCAGTTCCTCGCCGGCCGGATCAGCGCCGTCGACCCGGCCACCGGGGACGTGGAGACCGTCGTCGGCCCCGGCGACCCCGTCGAGGCCCCCGACGACCTCGCCTTCGGCGCCGACGGCGCCATGTACATCGCCGACCTCACCCCCGGCCGGGTCTGGCGCCGCACCCCCGCCGGCGAGTACCACCTGGTCACCGCGGACATCGCCCAACCCAACGGCATCACCTGCGTCGGCGACCGGCTCTTCGTCAACGAGATGCGCTCGGCCGGCCGGCTGTTCGAGCTCTTCCCCGACGGCCGCGACCCCGTGGTGCTCGCCGACGACCTCGCCTGGGGCAACGCCATGCAGCGCGGCCCCGACGGCTGGCTCTACTACCCGCACATGATGACCGGCCAGGTCTGGCGCGTGCACCCGGACGGGGGGCCGCCCGAGCTCTTCGCCGACGCCGTCGACGAGCCGGTGGCCGTCCGCTTCGACCGGGGCGGCGCCCTCGTGGTGCTCTCCCGGGGCCCGGCCGGGCTGCTCACCAGGATCGACCGGGACAGCGGCCGGCGCACCGTGCTGGCCACCGGCGTGACCGGGCTCGACAACGCCGCCTTCGACGCCGAGAACCGGATGCTGGTGTCCAGCTACGCCAGCGGCGGCATCACCGAGGTCCACCCGGACGGCAGGACCAGGGACCTCGTCCCGCGCGGGCTCAACGGGCCCTTCGGGATCACCGTCGACCTGGGCGGCCGGGTACACGTCGCCGACCACTTCAGCCTGACCAGCACCCCGGCGCCGGGCGAGGCGACCACCCAACCACCGTGGCCCGACGCGGCGTTGACCCGCCGCCTGATCATCTTCGCACACGGCGTGGCCGCCGCCGACGGGCTGCTCCACCTCACCACCCGACGCGGCGAGGTGCACACCCACGACCCGGCCGGCGACACCACCCGGGTGCGGGTCACCGGGCTGCGCGATCCGGTCGGCATCGCCGTCGCCCCGGACGGCGCGCTGCTGGTCGCCGAGGCCGGCGCCGGCCGGGTGCTGCGCGTCGACGCGGCGGACGACGCGGTCACCGTGCTCGCGGCGGGCCTGCCGCACCCGGTGGACGTGGCCCTGGACGGCGCGGGACGCGTCCACGTCACCGACGACGAACTCGGGGCGGTGCTGCGGCTGGACGACGAGGGCGCCGGTCCGGGCACGACCGTCGCGGACGGCCTCGGCGCGCCGCAGGGGCTGGTCGTCGACGGCGACGAGCTGTTCACCGTGGAGACCGCGCGCCGCAGGCTGCTGGCGATCTCGCTGCCGACCGGCGAGCGGCGGGTGGTCGCCGCTGACCTGCCGGTCGGCCGGCCGGCGGCCGCCGGGCGGGCGGCGCCGAAGGACCCGCCAGGAGTGGCGGCGCCCCCGCCGCCGTTCGCCGGCCTCGCGCTGGCCCCGGACGGCGCCCTGCTGCTCTCGGCCAACGGCGAGGGCACCGTGCTGCGCCTGGACCGGCCGGCACGACCCGACGGGCGCGCCGGAGGCGGCGCTGCGCCTAACGAGTGAAATGTGGTGGCGTGCGCGGCGTTCGCTCTCCAGGCTGTCCCGGTGACCAACGACTCGCACGCCCCGTTCGCCGATCCGCACTACGCCGCCGCGTACGACGCCTTCTTCCCCTGGGAGGAGCGGGAGGACTTCCACTTCTACCTGCCGCGTGTCATGGCCGCGCGCTCCGTGCTCGACCTGGGCTGCGGCACCGGGATGTTGCTGCACCACGCCCGGGAGGCCGGCCACACCGGCCGGCTCGTCGGCCTCGACCCGGCCGAGGGCATGCTCCGGCTCGCCAGGCGGCGCACCGACGTCGAGTGGATCCGGGGCGACCTCTCCACCACGTCCTTCGACGGCGAGTTCGACCTGGTGGTGATGACCGGGCACGCCTTCCAGGAGTGGGTCACCGACGAGCAGGTGCGGGACTCGCTTGCCGCCGTGCGGGCCGCCCTCGCCGAGGGCGGCGCGTTCGGCTTCGAGACCCGCAACCCGGCGGTGCGGGGCTGGGAGAGCTGGGGTCTCGAGTACGGGCTGGCCGTCCAGGACCCGGCCGGTTCCGGCGGCGTCGTGCGGATGACCGTCGAGGCCGCTTCGGCCGGCGAGGGCGGCGTCGTCGAGGCCGTCACCCGGATGAGCGGACCGGCCTGGCCCGAAGACCTGGTCCGCCGGGGCCCGTTGCGGTTCCTCGACGCCGACGCGATCGACGCCGCGCTGGCCGAGGCGGGGTTGCGGGTGGCCGAGCGCTACGGGGACTTCGACGGTTCGCCGCTCACTCCGGCGAGCCACGAGATCGTCACCATCGCGCGCCGGACGTAACGCGCGCGGGTTTACGAGGGAACGGATGTCTTGTCGTGTTCGTCAACCCCGTTGCGGGGAAAGGTGAAAGGTGGGACCGGGATACCCATGCGCACTTGTGGGGCGTTAGGGTTACCCTGCCCGGACCGGGTGCCGTTGTACGGGTGGGAGAGTCATGGAGCGGATAACAGTGCGGAGCAGGCCGCCTCGAGTGCCTGCCATCAACTGCGGGAGTGGCGCCAGCAGCGCCCGCCTCGATCGCCACTTGAGCGTGCTCTCCGGCCCTGCCGTGTCACAGCGGGACGCCGAGGAAGCCACCACGCTGATGCGGGAGTTGACCAGGCGCGACGAGCGCACGGCGACCAGCAAGAAGGCGCGCGTGTCGCTGCTCGCGCCGCTTCGGCGGCTGCGGCGCACGCTGTTCGGCGGTCGCGGCTGAACCCCTGAGCGCGTTCCCGACCGCCGGGCCGGCCCCGGCCCGGCGGCGGGCGGCTCAGTCGGCGTCCGGCCCGTCGTCCAGGGGGAGTTCGACAGGCGCGTCGCCCGGTCCCGCGTCCGCCGACACCGCGTCCATCGACACCGCGAACGAGAACCGGTCACCCCGGTAGTGGATTCGCGCCACGTCGACGGCGCGCCCACACGCGTCGTACTCCACGCCCGTGATGTGCAGGATCGGGCTCAGCAGCGGCACGGCGAGCAGCCGGGCCGTCTCGGGGTCGGCCAGCCTGGCCTGCACGGTGTTGGTGATCCGGCCGACCGCCACCCCGGCCACGTCCCGCAGCACCCGGGTCATCGGCCACCGCGCCAGCGTCGCCGGCTCGATGCGCGCCGCCACCTCGGGGCGCACCAGGTTCTCCACCCAGTTGACCGGTTCGCCGCTGGTCCGGTCCCTGCGCAGCCGGCGGAAGCGCACGACCTCGGCGAGGTCGGGGAAGAACCCCGCCAGGTCGGTGGGCACCGGCACCGGTCCGTGGCCGAGCAGGGTGGTCTCCTCGCCCGACTGCTGGGCCACGATCGCGTCGACCGAGCCCAGCAGCCGCACCGGCGCCCGGGGGCCCGCCGCCGGCTCGATGAAGGTGCCGCGCCGCCGGTGCCGGCTGATCAGCCCCTCCTGCTCCAACTCCTTGAGCGCCTGGCGCATCGTCAGCACGCTCACCCCGTAGTGCCCCGCCAACTGCTCCTCGGTGGGCAGCCGCAGCGGTGCCTCGGGGGAGCGGCCGAGTATCGAGGCGCGGAGCGACTGCGACACCTGGTACCAGAGCGGGAGCTTGCGGTTGAGCTCGAGCGAGTCGGGGGCGAAGACGGTCACGGCGGTCGCTCCGGGGCTTGGCAGCACGGTTCGCGCTGCGGGGCGGTGCTCGTTCAGGGCTGACGGAAATGGCGTTCCAGACCCTGCCACACGGCGTCGTAGTCGCGCTGGAGATGCCCGCAGCTCGCGGCCTGCTCGGTCAACGTCACCGGCCAGCGCGTCTCGAACATGAACGCCAGCCCGTCGTCGACCTTCTGCGGCGTCAACTCGGCCGCGCTGGCCCGCTCGAAGGTCTCGCGGTCCGGGCCGTGCGCCGAGAGCATGTTGTGCAGCGAGCCGCCGCCCGGCACGAAGCCGCTCGCCTTGGCGTCGTAGGCGCCCTCGATCAGGCCCATGTACTCGCTCATCACGTTCCGGTGGAAGTACGGCGGCCTGAACGTGTCCTCGCCGACCAGCCAGCGCGGCGCGAAGACCACGAAGTCGGCGTTGGCCACGCCGGGTTGGGTCGAGGGCGAGGTGAGCACGGTGAAGATCGACGGGTCGGGGTGGTCGAAGCTGATGGAGCCGAGCACATTGAACCGGCGCAGGTCGTAGCGGTAGGGGACGTGGTTGCCGTGCCAGGCCACCACGTCGAGCGGCGAGTGGTCGTAGGCGGCGGCCCAGAGGTTCCCGCAGAACTTGGTGACCACCTCGACGGGCCGCTCCACGTCCTCGAAGGCGGCCGTCGGCGCCTCGAAGTCGCGCGCCGCGGCGAGGCCGTTGGCGCCGATCGGACCCAGTTCGGGGAGCACGAAGGGCCGGCCGCGGTTCTCGCAGACGTAGCCGGCGGCCGGCCCGTCCGGCAGCTCGACCCGGAACCGCACCCCGCGCGGGATCAGCGCCACGTGGCCGGGACCCGCACGCAGCGGCCCGAACTCGGTGACCAGCAGCAGCGTGCCTCGCTGCGGCACGATCAGCAGCTCGCCGTCCGCGTCGCCGAACACCCGGTCGACCATGGGGGAGTCGGCCCGGTAGAGGTGGATCGACATGCCCTCCCGCCGCCGGACATCGCCGTTGCCGCCCAGCGTCCACAGGCCGGCCACGAAGTCGGTGCCGGCCGGCGGCTCGGGCAGCGGGTCCCAGCGCCGCCGGTTGGGGTCGGGCTCGGTCTCGTCGAAGGGCGCGGAGCGCAGCCCGCCGTTCCCGATCCGGTGGAGTGGCGGATGGGCCGCCGAGGGGCGGATCCGGTAGAGCCAGGAGCGACGGTTGTCGGCCCGCGGCTCGGTGAACGCGCTGCCGCTCAGCTGCTCCGCGTAGAGCCCGAGCGGGGCGCGCTGGGGCGAGTTGCGCCCCTCGGGGAGCGCGCCGGGCACGGCCTCGCTCCGATGCTGGTTCCCGAAGCCGGACAGCGGGCGCGCCACCGCCCCGTCTCCGCCGCCACTGCCTGCCACGTTGCCGACCGTGCCCATTCCGCACTCCCGCCGCCGAGCGAACTCGTTATTCCTCTGTTCGACCGTAGGAATGCGGGGGGTGCGAAGTCAACGGCCCTGCACCGTCCTGGCCAGCAGTTCCGCCGCACGGCCCCGGTTGCGGTACGGGCGGAGCGCCTGCCGCATCTCCCGCAACGCGCGCTCCGCCTCACCCGAGCGCAATCGTTCCTGCGCGTGGAGGAAGCACTCCCAGGCCGCGCACGCCTCGTCAAGACGGCCGGTGCGCAGCAGCAGTTGACCGAATCTGGCCTGGGTGAGGGCCCGGCCCCTGAGGTCGTCGGCCGACCGCTCGCCGGCCGCCCGGCGCAGCGCGCCGAGCGCCCCGGGCAGGTCGCCGAGCGCCTCCAGCACGGCCGAGGTCTGGAAGTGCAGCGCGGCGGCCGGATAGACGTCGAACGGGGAGGCCGCGGCCGTGGCCCGGTCGGCGGCGCGCTCGGCCCGGCCGAGCGCCGCCAGCGCACCCCTGGCATCCCCGCCGAGCCCCCACACCACCGCCAGCTGGGCCTGCACATAGGCCTGGTGGGCGGGGGGCGCGCCGCGGGCGCCCTCCTGGGCGGCCTCCGCGAGCTGGATCGCCGGCGCCAGGTGGCCGAGCCGCTGCGCCTGCCCGCTCATCGCCCGCAGCACCACGCTCCAGGCGGTGCGGTCGCCGACCTCGCCGGCCAACTGGTGGGCGAAGCCGTAGTACCGCTGGGCTATCCCGTGCAGCTGCCCGTCCTCGTACATTCTGGCGAGCAGGAAGGCCAGCCGCGAGGCCAGCACGAACAGTTCCCGGCGCGCGCGCCGCGACCGCCGCTGGCCGAGCAGCGGTGTCACGTCGTCGGCGAGATAGGCGGCCAGCGCGCTGCGGGCGTGCCGGCCGCCGTGGGTGTCGATGGAGGCCGCGAAGAAGTCCACCGCGTCGTGCAGGCCCGCGGTGCCCTCGGCGCGCGGCGCGGGCGACTCCGGCGGGGCCGCCGGCGGCAGCGCGGGCACCACCGCCTCCGCGACGCGGTAGGGCCGTTGGTGCAGCGGTCGGCGGCGGCTCGCGTCGCCGTCCGAGCGGCACAGCGCGGTGAAGCCGGTCACCGAGTCGAGCGGCGGCGCCTCCTGGACGTCGGCCGCGAACCCGACGGCCGCCGGGCTGACGGCCCGGCCGAGCCGCCGGGACAGCGCCTCGGCGGCCAACTGGGGAACGGGAGGCCGGGGTTGGGTCCCGGCGAGCCAGTGCGCGACGGAGGTGCGGTCGTAGCGGAGCACGGTGCCGATCTCGCCGCCCAGCGTGTTCACGGCACGGGCCAGGGCCTCCTGGGTCCAGTCGGCCTCGGAGAGCATGGCCCGCAGTCGGTTGTTGGGGCCGCGCCGGTTCGTCATGATCCTGTGGTCTCACGCCCCGGGGCGGCCCGACAGGGCGCACGGGGGCATCGCCGTCGACCGAACTGCCTCACGATCACACGATCGGGTTGCTTTGGCGGTCTTTCGGTCCGCCGTGCGGGAAGGCGCGCGGCACCGCGTCGACGTTGGTGCCATGAACGACCCCCGCCTCTACGCGACCGTCCTGGTCCCGCACTCCTCCTCGCACTCCCACGCGCCCCAGGCGCCGACCCGCGCACGCCCGGGCGCGCCACCACGGCCGGTCGCCGCCGGGGAGGTGGGCGTGCGGGGGAGTGGTCAGTCGAGGTAGCGGGTCACGGTCTCCGCGACGCAGACCGGCTTCTCGCCGCCCTCCCGGTGGATGCCGGCGGCCAGGGTCAGCTGGGTCCCGCCCGGCACCTCGGCCACCGCGGCGATCCTGGCGGCGGCCCTGACCCGGGAGCCGGCCGGCAGCGGGGCCGGGAAGCGCACCCGGTTGACGCCGTAGTTGAGGGCCAGCCGCACCCCCTCCACCCGTAGCAGCCCGGGCACCAGCACCGGCAGCAGGGCCAGCGTCAGATAGCCGTGCGCGATGGTCGAGCCGAAGGGGCCGGCGGCCGCGCGCTCCCGGTCGGTGTGGATCCACTGGTGGTCGCCCGTCGCCTCCGCGAACAGGTCGATCGCCCGCTGCTCCACCGTCAGCCACTCGCCGGGCCCCAACTCCTGGCCGACGGCCGCCAGTAGGGCGTGGGGCGAGGGAAAGATCCGCGGCTGCTCCACCATGCGGGCAGCATAGCGAGTCGGACGGGCGTTGTTGACGGTGCATCGTCAAAGTGGTGGGATCGGTGACGCGTGGGGGCTGGCCCGAAGATCCGCCGTGAACACCGTCCCGCCAAGCATCCGGAGGTTTCCATGCACGCCCGCACGCTCCGCCGACTCGGCACCGCGCTCGCCGCGACCGGCCTGGTCGCCGCGTTACTCGGCGCCGCCCCCGCGGCGACGCCGCCGGCCGCGCCCGCGCCGCTCTCCGCGCCGGCGGCCATCAGCCAGCTCTCCACCGGCTGGTCCGTGCCCTGGGGCATGGACTGGCTGCCGGACGGCTCCGCGCTCTACGCCGAGCGCGACACCCACCGCGTCGTCCGCCTCGCCCCCAACGGCACCCGCACCGTCGTCGGCACCGTGCCGAACGTCGTCAGCGGCGGCGAGGGCGGACTGCTCGGCCTCGCCGTCTCGCCGAACTTCGCCACCGACCGGGCCTTCTACGTCTTCCACACCGCGGCGAGCGACAACCGCATCGCCCGCCTCACCTTCGACGGCACCGCGATCGGCGGCTACCAGCCGATCCTCACCGGCATCGCCAGGGCCACCTACCACAACGGCGGCCGGCTCGCCTTCGGCCCCGACGGCCACCTCTACGCCACCACGGGCGACGCCCAGCAGACCGGCCTGGCCCAGAACACCCAGTCGCTCAACGGCAAGATCCTCCGCCTCACCACCACCGGCGCCCCGGCCCCCGGCAACCCGTTCGGCAACCACGTCTACTCCTACGGCCACCGCAACCCGCAGGGCCTGGCCTGGGACGCCGCCGGGCGGCTCTGGGCCGCCGAACTCGGCCAGAACACCTGGGACGAGCTGAACCTGATCACGCAGGGCGCCAACTACGGCTGGCCGGTCTGCGAGGGCGTCTGCGGCCGCGCCGGCATGACCGACCCCCGGCGAACCTGGAGCACCGCCGAGGCGTCCCCCAGCGGCCTCGCCTACGCCGACGGCGCGCTCTACCTGGCCGCGCTGCGCGGCCAGCGGCTCTGGCGGATCCCGCTGAACGGCACCGAGGCCGGCACCCCGCAGGCGTACTACCAGGGGCAGCTCGGCCGACTCCGCACGGTCGCGACCGTGCCGGGCGGCACGGCGCTCTGGCTCTCCACCAGCAACGGCGACAGCGCCGGCGCCCCGCAGGGCCGCGACGGGGTGCACGTCGTCACCCTGCGCTGAGCGTCAGCGCGAGCAGCGCCGCCACGGCGAGCACCACGCCGGCGGCCGCCAGCACCGTGCCGCCGGCCGCCGCCGGCCGGCGGCCGGTCAGCGCCCGCATCCTGCGGTGCGCCAGCGCCAGGAACCCCACCCACGCCACGGCGGCCCCGGCCACCCCCACCACTGCGGCCGGGCCGCCGTCCCCCTCGGTGATCAGGGTCCGGCCGGCCAGCACCACCACCAGCGCGAACGCCAGCGTGGTCCGCCGCCAGGCCAGCCGCGTCCGCTCCGGCTGCGCCCCGGGATCGCGTGCCACCGGCGCCGCGCCCATCAGCTCAGCACCACGGCCACGATGACCACCGCGGCGGTCACCAGCGTCCCGACCGCGAGCAGCGCGGGGAACCGGCTCATCGGCAGATCCTCGCCGCGCCGCATGGCGCGCTCCGACCGGACCCAGTGGTTCACGGCCCGCACGGCGCACAACCCGCCGCCGGCCAGCAGCAGCGCGGCGACCGCCACGCGTGGCCCCCAGGCCAGATCGGTCAGGAACTGGTCGACGGCGATCCCGCCGGCCACCAGCGCGAGGGCGGTCCGCAGCCACGCCAGGAACGTCCGCTCGTTCGCCAACGAGAACCGGTAGTCCGGCGTGACACCCTCCTCCCGCACCCGCCACGGCGCGAACCACAGACGCACCGCCCGCCACATTCGTCCGATCACATGACGAGTCTGCCTGATGGGGCGGGCCCGGGTGCGCCTCCCGCTACCCGTCCCGGCGCCGGTCGCGGACCTCGGGGAGGCGCCGGAAACCGGCCGACGCGTAGGCGGCGACGCCCGCGACGTTGGAGCTCGGGGTGCAGACCAGCGCGCTCGACGCGCCGAGCTCCCGGAGCGCCGCCGCCGCGGCCAGGCAGATCGCCGTGCCGTGGCCGTGGCCTCGGTGCTCCCGGTGCACGCCCATCGGTTCGACCAGCCCCGGCCGCCCCGGCCCCGCCGACCACACCGTCACGGCCGCCACCGCTTCCCCCCGGCCGTCGTGGGCGACCAGACACCTGGCGTCCGCGTAGGCCGGGCCGGCCGCCATCGCGTGCCAGCGCTCGTCCGTGAACGTCGACCCGTCGAACGCCGCCCGCTGGACGGCGGCCCGCACGTGCGCCCGCTCGGGTGCGATCACCTCGATCCGCACGCCCGGGTCCGCCACCGGCTCCCCGAGATCGCGGCGCAGCGGCGTCCACGGCTCGTCGGTCCCCCAGCCGGCGTCGCGCAGCAACTCCTGGACCAGCGCGTCCGCGGGCGCCTCGACGTACGCCCTCCCCGGCGGCAGGACCCCGCGCGCCGGCTCCGACAGGTCCTCGACCAACCGCCGCGCCAACTCCGCGTCCCGCCGGGCGTCCGGCGCCGTCGTGAGCCGCAACAGCCCAGGGCCGTCGAGCAGTCCGACGGCGAGCAGCCGCCCGCGCCGGCGCCAGGTCCTGACCGCCGCGGCCGTCGCCGCCGCGCCCGACCGCCAGAACCAGCCGAGATCGCCCGGATGCAGTTGCGTCGGTGCCCCGTCGTCCTGCCACTCCCGCAGCGCGGCCACCGCCTCGCCGAGACCGTCCACGCCCGGGGTGCCCGTCTCCATCGCCATGTCCCGATCACACACCACCGCGCCGAGGTCCCGCACCCGGTTTTCGGCGGCCAGAAGCCGTCCTGCGCGGCTGGTTCACGGCCGACGGATCCGTCGCTACTCTGCAAGAAGTTTCGCAAGTTCTTGCACGGCAGCACTCCACCCCCCACCGGCCTGCCAGTTGGCAAGGAGAGCCGCTCCGACATGAGACCCCGACACCGGAAACACCCGATCCTGGCCCTGCTCGCCGTCGTCCTGGCCCTCACCGCCAGCCCCGTCGCGGCCGGCGAGCCCGTCCAGGCCAGCTCCACCGCGACCGTCAGCTACTACACGGCGTCCAGGAACTGGAGCGCCCACTACCTGCACTACGCCCCGGACGGCGGCGCGTGGACCACCGTGCCGGGGGTGCGGATGGCCGAGGCGTGCCCCGGCTGGGTACAGCGGACCGTGGACCTCGGCACCGCGTCCGGCCTCCAGGCCACCTTCAACAACGGCGCCGGCACCTGGGACAACAACAACGGCGCCAACTACCGCCTCGGCACGGGCGACATCACCGTCCGGGACGGCGTCGTCTCGACCGGCGACCCCTGCGCCGATTACGTGCCCGACACCGAACCGCCCACCACCCCCGGCGGGTTGACGGTCCGCGTCGAGGGCACCGGCGTCGTGCTCGGCTGGGAGCCGGCCACCGACGACGTCGGCGTGACCGGCTACCGGATCACCCGCACCGGCGGGAGCCGCGGCGACCGCACCGCCGACACCGGTTCCACCGTCTGGTCCGAGCAGGGCCTGGAGGAGCGCACCGCGTACGCGTACCAGGTCACCGCCCGCGACGCCGCCGGCAACCTCTCGGCGCCCTCCGCCGCCGTCACCGTCACCACCGGCGACGCGCCGCCCGCGGCCGAGCCCGGCGAGCCGCTGGGCACCGACCCCCGCCAGGATCCGATCTACTTCGTCCTCACCGCCCGCTTCTTCGACGGCGACAGCGCCAACAACCGGGGCGGCAGCCAGCACGAGCGCTCCGGCAACGCCAACTACGACGACCCCATGTTCCGCGGCGACTTCAAGGGGCTGATCGAGCGGCTCGACTACATCAAGGCCCTCGGCTTCTCCGCCGTCTGGATCACCCCGGTCGTCCTCAACCGCTCCGACTACGACTACCACGGCTACCACGGCTGGGACTTCTACCAGGTCGATCCGCGCCTGGAGTCCACCGGCGCCACCTACCAGGACCTGATCAACGCCGCCCACGCGATGGGCATGAAGATCTACCAGGACGTGGTCTACAACCACAGCTCCCGCTGGGGCGCCAACGGCCTCTACACACCCACCGTCTACGGCGTCCAGGACGAGCAGTGGGACTGGTACTACGACACCCCCGAGGCCGGGCGCGCCTACGACCCCCTCGACGAGGACGAGAACGGCCGCCCCTACAACGGCGACCTGTGGTCGACCGGGGAGCCGGCCGGCAACGGGTGCCCCAACTGGGGCACACCCACCGGCGGTCGCAGCCCCGAGGGCTACACGCTCTACAACTGCCAGTGGCCCGCCCCCACCAACTCCCTCTTCCCCGCCGACACCTACCACCGCTGCTGGATCGGCAACTGGGAGGGCGAGGACTCCAGAAGCTGCTGGCTCCACGAGGACCTGGCCGACCTGAACACCGAGAACGCCCGCGTCCAGCAGCACCTGATCGGCGCCTACAACCGGTTCATCGACATGGGCGTCGACGGCTTCCGGCTCGACACGGCCGTGCACATACCACGCGTCATGTGGACCCGGCACTTCCTGCCCGCGATGTACGACCGCGTCGAGGAACGGTTCGGCGCCGAACGGGCCGAGAACTTCTTCGTCTTCGGCGAGGTCGCCGCCTTCGTCAACGACAAGTGGAACCGCGGCTCGGTCAACCACTCGGCACAGTTCTTCACCTGGCAGCCGCGCCGCGACTACAGCCCCGACGACGCCACCGCCGTGCTGGAGGAGTACACCGAGGAACAGGCCATCGGCCCGGCCGGCCAGCCCACCACCGACAACGCCTTCCTGCGCGGCAACAGCTACCACGCCCCGGACCGCGACCGGTTCTCCGGGATGAACATCATCGACATGCGGATGCACATGAACTTCGGGGACGCGCCCAACGCGTTCCACAACGGCCGTGACTCCGACGACTCCACCAACGACGCGACCTTCAACGTCGTCTACGTCGACAGCCACGACTACGGCCCCAACAAGTCGGGCAACCGCTACGCCGGCGGCACCGACGCCTGGGCCGAGAACATGTCGCTGATGTGGACGTTCCGCGGCATCCCCACCCTCTACTACGGCTCGGAGATCGAGTTCCAGGCCGGGCAGCGGATCGACTGCGGCCCCAGCTGCCCCCTGGCCACCACCGGCCGCGCCTACTACGGCGACCACGTGGCGGGGGAGTTGACGGTCACCGACTTCGGCGAGGTCGCCGAGGCCAGCGGACCGGTCGCCGAGACGCTGCGGCAGCCGCTGGTCCGGCACGTGCAGCGGCTCAACCAGATCAGAAGGGAGATCCCGGCCCTCCAGATGGGCCAGTACTCGACGGAGGGCGTCAGCGGCGACATGGCCTTCAAACGCCGCTACACCGACCAGGCCACCGGAGTCGACAGCTTCGCCCTGGTCACCGTCTCCGGCGGCGCCACCTTCACCGGCGTCCCCAACGGCACCTACGTCGACGCCGTCACCGGCGACACCCGGCAGGTCACCGCCGGCACCCTCAGCGTGCCGGCGCCGGGCAAGGGCAACCTCCGCGTCTACGTCCTCGACCTCGGCGGCCCCAACACCGCCCCGGGCCGCATCGGCGAGGCGGGCCCCTACCTGCGGTGACGCGACGACGCGACGACGCGACGACGCTGCGCTGGCTGCCCGACGGTCCGGCCACCGGTGTTCGGGGCCCGGCCCCGGCCGGCGCCGCGCCTCCGGCGGGGCGGGGGCCAACGGCGGCCTGCGGCCGCCGTGCCGCTTCCGCCGGCGCGGCGAAGCCGTGCGCCTCCGGCGGAGTCCGGGGCACGGCCCCTGGCGGGGCCGTGCGCAGCGCCGTAGCCGGCCCCGCCGCTGCGCGGGCGGAGCCGGCGGCACGACGTGGCGCCGTGCGCCCCCGGCGGAGGCCGGGGCGCCGCCCCGTTCCCGGCCGGGGGCGCCGCCCCGTTCCCGCCCCGTTCCCGGCCGGTGGCCCGGCCCGTTCCCGGCCGGTGGCCCGGCCCGTTCCCGGCCCGGTGGCCCGGCCCGGTGGCCCGGCCCGGTGGCCCGGCCCGGTGGCCCGGCCTGACGGCCCGGCCTCATGGCCGGGGCCGGGGCCAGGGTCTCCGGGCCGGCTCCGGGGCGGCTTCGGCGGGACCTGGGCCCTGTTCAGGGCCGATGGGCCCTGACGTGGCCCCGGGCCTCGTCCCGGGGCGGTACCCCCGATCTCGACGCCGGACCGATCCGGGCCTCCGGCCCGTCGGTTCGCCTGCGGCGGAGCCCGGGCCTCCTGCCCGGGCCCGGGGCGGTGCCCCGGCCTCACGGCCGGTGGTCTGCGCCGAGAACGACGTGGGGTCCGTCGCCGGGGCGCCTTCGCCCCGGACCCGCCGGACGGTCCGAGGCGCCGCCCTGGACAACGTCCTCGCCACCGGCGGGGTTGGCGCCAGCCCGGCCTCCGGCAGCCGGCCGGCGCCGGGAGGGACGTGGGGTCCTTCGGGGGGCGGCGGCTACGCCCGTCCCGCCGGAGGCGCGGCCGGGGCCCGCCTCCGCCCCGGCTCGCGCAGGGGTTGCGGCGGCCCGCGGCCTCCGGCCCGCCGGAGGCGTGGCCGGGGCCTGACCTTCGGCGCCACGGCCCTCCGGCCTCCGCACCGATTCTCCCGGCGGGGTCCGGGGCAATGCCCCGGCTTGGTCGCGGGCCCCGGGCCCGCCGGGCCCCGCCTTCGGCGGGCCGGGCGGGCGGCGCTCCGGCCGACCGCCCGCTCGGCCGGGGATACATTGGCCCGCATGGGTTATGACGCGGATGTCATCGTGATCGGCGCCGGCCTCGCCGGGCTGGTCGCCGTGGCCGAACTGACCGAGGCCGGGCGCAGGGTGATCCTGCTCGACCAGGAGCCGGAGGCGTCCCTCGGGGGCCAGGCGCACTGGTCGTTCGGCGGCCTCTTCCTCGTCGACTCCCCCGAGCAGCGGCGCCTCGGCATCCGCGACAGCCACGAACTCGCGCTCCGCGACTGGCTCGCCACCGCCGGCTTCGACCGTGGCGAGGACCGCTGGCCGCGCCGCTGGGCGGAGGCGTACGTGGAGTTCGCCGCCGGCGAGAAGCGCGCCTGGCTGCGCGAGCGCGGCATCAAGATCTTTCCCGTCGTCGGCTGGGCCGAGCGCGGCGGCGGCGACGACAGCGGTCGCGGCAACTCGGTGCCCCGCTTCCACATCACCTGGGGGACGGGGCCCGGCGTCCTCGAACCGTTCGTCGGGCGGCTGCGTGCCGCCGAGGAACGCGGCCTGGTCGAAACCCGGTTCCGGCACCGCGTCACCGGCCTCGGCCGCACCGGCGGCGTCGTCGACACCGTCACCGGCGAGGTGCTGACGCCCAGTTCGGCGCCGCGCGGCACGGCCAGCTCGCGTGAGGCGGCCGGCACCTTCGAGCTGCGCGCCCAGGCCGTGATCGTCACCTCGGGCGGCATCGGCGGCAACGGGGACCTGGTCCGCGCCAACTGGCCGGAGCGGCTCGGCACTCCGCCGGAGCGGATGCTGACCGGCGTGCCCGCGCACGTGGACGGCCTGATGCTGGGCGTCGCCGAACGCGCCGGCGGCCGGCTGATCAACCGTGACCGGATGTGGCACTACACCGAGGGCATCGCCAACTGGGACCCGGTCTGGGCCGGTCACGGCATCCGCGTCCTGCCCGGCCCCTCCTCGCTCTGGCTGGACCCGGCCGGTCGCCGGCTGCCCGCCGAGCACGTACCGGGCGCCGACACCCTCGGCGCGCTCGAACACATCAGGGGGGCCGGGCACGAGTACACCTGGTTCGTGCTCAGCCGGCGGGTGATCGAGAAGGAGTTCGCGCTCTCCGGCTCGGAGCAGAACCCCGACCTCACCGGAAAGCGCGTGCTCGAGGTGCTGGGCCGGATCCGCTCCGGCATCCCGGGCCCGGTGCGGGCGTTCCTCGACCGGGGCGCCGACTTCGTCGTCGCCGACGACGTCGCGGAGCTGGCCCGCGGCATGAACCGGGTGACGGGCACGGAGCTGATCGACGCGGCCGCGCTGCGGCGCGTGATCGAGACCAGGGACCGGGAGATCACCGCGGACGAAGGCCGGGACCCGCAGGCCGTGGTGATCCGCCGGGCCCGTGGCTTCCGCGGCGAGCGGCTGGCCCGGGTGGCGCCGCCGCACGCGCTCCTCGACCCCAAGGCCGGGCCGCTGATCGCCGCCCGGCTCTCCGTCCTCACCCGCAAGACCCTGGGCGGGCTCGAGACCGACCTGTCGTCCCGGGTCATGACGGCCGCCGGCGAGCCGCTGCCCGGCGTGTACGCGGCCGGCGAGGCCGCCGGGTTCGGCGGCGGCGGGGTGCACGGCTACCGCTCGCTGGAGGGCACGTTCCTCGGCGGCTGCCTCTTCTCGGGGCGTGCCGCCGGACGTGCCGCGGCCCGGGCCGTGTAGCGCGCGGAGGCGCGCTCACCGGACCCGGGCCGCGGCGGAGCGGAGGCGCGGGGTCAGCCGCGGGCCGTCGGCTGGTCGGCCAGCGCCGGCACGTCGACGTCGTCCGGCGTGCCGGGATCGGTCCCGTTCGCCGGCCCCTCGCCGTTCCCGTTGGCGTGGCCGTTCGCGTCGCCGTTGCCGTTGCCCGGGCCGATGCGCAGCTCGAAGTCGCCGTCGTAGCGCTGGTGTCCGGCCATCACGGCCATCTCCACGGCCTCGACGCCCTTCTCCTCACGCAGGATCAGCGAGTCGTGCCGCAGGTCGCGCATCAGCGCCCAACAGAGCCCGACCATCACCAGGGTGAACGGCACGGCCGCCAGGATCGTCAGGTTCTGGAGGCCGTCGAGCGCCGTCGAACCGCCGCCGCCGATCATCAGCATCACCGCGGCCACCGCGCCGGTCAGCGCGCCCCAGAAGACGACGACCAGCCGGCTCGGCTCCAGCGTGCCGCGCTGCGACAGGGTGCCCATCACGATGGACGCCGCGTCCGCGCCGGACACGAAGAAGATCCCGACCAGCACCATCACCAGCAGCGCCGTGACGCTGGCCGCCGGGTACTCCTGGAGCACCGCGAACAGCTGGCCCTCCGTGGTGGCCTGCTCGGTCAGGCCCGCGCCCTGCGACTCCAGGCGCATGCCGGTGCCGCCGAAGATCGCGAACCAGATCAGGCTGACCACGCTCGGCACCAGGATGACGCCGCCGACGAACTGCCGGATGGTCCGGCCCCGGCTGATCCGCGCGATGAACATGCCGACGAACGGCGTCCACGAGATCCACCAGGCCCAGTAGAAGACCGTCCAGCCGGACAGCCAGTCGCCGACGCCCTCGCCGCCGCTGGCCTCGGTGCGCGCCGCCATCTGCGGCAGGTCCCCGATGAACGTGCCGAGTGAGGACGGGATCAGGTCCAGGATCAGCACCGTCGGGCCGGCCACGAACAGGAAGACCACCAGCACGACGGCCAGCACCATGTTGATGTTGGACAGCCACTGGATGCCCTTGGCCACGCCGGACACGGCGGACAGCACGAACGCCGCGGTCAGGCCGGCGATCACCAGCACCAGCAGCCCGGTGCCGACGTCGCTCATCCAGCCGAGCTCCTCGATGCCGCTGCCGATCTGCAACGCGCCGAGACCCAGCGAGGCGGCCGAGCCGAACAGCGTCGCGATGATCGCCAGGATGTCGATGACCCGGCCCCACGAGCCGTTGGCCCGCTTCTCGCCGATCAGCGGCGTGAACACGGCGCTGATCGTCTGCCGCCTGCCACGCCGGTAGACGCTGTACGCGATGGCCAGGCCGACCACGGCGTAGATCGCCCAGGGGTGCAGCGTCCAGTGGAAGAGCGTGGTGGACAGCGCGGTGGTCATCCGCTCGCCGTCGTCCGCCGGCGAGGTGCCGGGCGGCGCCGTGGCGTAGTGCGCCAGGGGCTCGCTCACACCCCAGAACATCAGGCCGATGCCCATGCCGGCGCTGAACATCATCGCGATCCACGAGATCGTCCGGAACTCCGGCTTCTCGCCCTCCTTGCCCAAGGTGATCCGCCCGTACCGGCTCATCGCCAGCCAGAGCGCGAACACCACGAACCCGGAAGCCGCGAGCACGAAGCCCCAGCCGGCGTGGTGGATGATCGCGCCGAGCGCGTCTCCCGACGCCTCGGCGAGCGAGTCCGAGGACGCCGCTCCCCAGACGATGAAGGCCAACGTCAGCACGGCTGCGACGCCGAACACCACCGGATCCGTCCGTGGTTTCGTCAGCGACAGCCGAGAGGGTCTGTCCGTTGTCGTCACCGAACCGTGTTTATCGCTTGGCACGCCGTACAACCTTCCTTTCCACCCGGTCTCGTGGCTGGTCAGCCGTTGTAGCTGTACCGGGCAACAATCTGCATGGGCGGGCGGCTACCCGGTTTCGCACCAACCATGCCACGCGGATAAAACGCGTTGACCAGCGATATTCACGGAGTGTGGAGAGGGCTTCGGCGGAGCGGAGTCGGATGGGGTGGCGAAAAATGTCACAATTCTTATCTGTTCCTTACACGGAGGCGTCCGACCGTCGACGCACCGTGAACGCCGCCCGCCGCTACGTCGCGGGCAGCACGCGCCCCAGGAAGCCGCGCACGTAGCCCGCGACGGCGTCGAGGTGGCTCTCCAGCGCGAAGTGCCCCGACTCCAGGAGGTGCACCTCCGCGTCCGGCAGGTCGCGGAGGAACGCCCGGGCTCCCTCGGGGCCGAAGATCTCGTCGCCCGCGCCCCAGACGGCGAGCAGCGGCACCTGGCTGGACCTGAAGTACTCGTGCAGCCCCGGGTAGCCGGCCACGTTGCTCGGATAGTCGCGGAAGAGCCGCAGCTGGATCTCGTCGTTGCCCGGCCGGTCGAGGAGCGCCTGGTCGAGGGTCCAGGCGTCGGGGCTGACCAGGCTCGGGTCGGCGACGCCGTTCAGGTACTGCCACCGGGTGATCTCCGGCGTCAGGGCGCCGCGCACCCCCGGCTCGGTGTCGGGGCCGGGCGACTCGGCGTAGGCGAAGAGCCCGTCCCAGAACGACCTGACGAAGCCGTCCTCGTAGGCGTTGCCGTTCTGGCTGACGACGGCCGTCACCCGGTCGGGCGCCCGGGTGGCCAGCCGCCAGCCGATCGGCGCCCCGTAGTCCTGCACGTACATCGCGAACCGGCCGACGCCCAGTCGTCCGAGAAGCGCCTCGGTCACGTCCGTCAGCGCGTCGAAGGTGTAGGGGAAGTCGTCGGGCGCCGGCATCGACGAGTAGCCGAAGCCGATGTGGTCGGGCGCGATCACCCGGTAGCGGTCGGCCAGGGCCGGGATCAGGTTCCGGAACATGTGCGAGCTGCTCGGGAAGCCGTGCAGCAGCACGACCGCCGGGGCCTCGGCAGGGCCGGCCTCCCGGCAGAAGACGTCCAGTCCTTCGATCTCCACGGTGCGGTGGTGCACGACCGGAGCCATGGCCGACCTCCAGGGACTCGGGCGGAACGCTCGGTCCCCTCATCGTCACCCCGGCGGGCCCGTCCCGCATCGCCGGCGGTGCCCACCGGGAGGGGGCGGCGAGGTGCCGCCGGGCGTCCGGCGCGCGCCGGACCCGACGAGGGGGCCGGCGGCCACGCCGACCCCCCGACGCCGGTCCGCCTACTGGCGGTCGCCGGCTACGCCGCGCGGTGGTGGTGTTCGTCGGCGACCGACTCCCGGTACTCCAGGGCGTAGGCGAGCTTGCCGGGCTTGTCGTCCGTGATCGGCCGGCTCAGCTTCTCCCACTCGCCGTCGTCCTCGGGCTCGCCGTCGTTCCACTCGGCCAGCCGGCCCAGCTCGGCGGCGGTGCGCCCGCCCGCGACGACGGTGTCCGGGTCGAGCGCGACCATGTCCTCGGACACCTGACGCACCAGCGCGAGGTAGGTGTCGAAGTCGGCCAGGTCGTAGTCGTCCAGGTCGTAGTTCTCCCGGACCCAGCTGGCCCAGTAGAACTCCAGGAACTCGGTGGCGTCGTCCGGCTGGGCGTAGCCGATGTCCCGGGTGAAGTAGACCAGCGCGCGGTACGGGTCCTCACCGAGGCTGCGCAGCCCGATGTGCCGGGACAGCCGGTTCGCGGTGATGGGCCGGTTGTCGCCGTCCCGCAGCCACACCCAGTTCTGCGCCTGCATCTCCCGCCAGAACGCCGGCATGCTCAGGTCGCTGAGGTTGTCCACGACCCGGACCCGGATCCGGGTGTCGGAGCCGCCGCCCTGAGCTTCCCAGAAGGAGGTGAACGTGTGGTGCCCGTCGGTGAGGTAGAGCTTGCCGCCGGGACCGATGACCACGGTCTTCATGACGGCTATGGAGTCCTCGGTCTCCTCGCCCAGCGGGATGGTGCACGAGAAGGTGCGCGCGTCGTCGAGGCGCGAGCGGGAGGTGACCTCGTCGGCCTCACCCTGGCCGTTGGCCTCGCACCAGTCGTCGAAGGCCTTGTCGGGCTCGGCGGCGTAGCGGCCGAGCTTGTAGTAGATCTGGTCGTAGCCGATGGCCGGCTGGGTGGGCCGCAGTTCGGCCAGCGAGACGGTGATGAGGTCGCCGGCCTGCGGGCCGCGACCACGTGCCTCGGCCGTGCCGGCACCGGCGACGCCCACCACACCGACGAGCGCGGCCGTCGCCAGCCACGCGCCTCGCCGCCTGGTTTGTCCTGTGTTCTTCACGCGGGGCATCGTGACGGTCCCCGGTGACGGAAAGGTGAACCAGGCACGACAAGTGGAGGTTGGCACTCCGCGGGCCGGTCGGCCGCCGGGGCCGGGAGGACGGTCACAGCGCCCGACGTGGAAAGGCACGACGACATGCGCGCAGTCCGGTACCACGAGTACGGCGGTGTGGAGACCCTCGTGGTCGAGCAGGTGCCGGACCCACACCCCGGGCCCGGCGAGATCCGCGTCCGCGCCGCGGCGTCGACCTCGCGCTCCTCGCCGAAGCGGCCGAACCCGGCCGGCAGGGCCGCTGCACGCCGCGCGTCGAGCGGGTCTACCCGCTCGAACGGACCGCGGAGGCGCACGCGTACGCCGAGCGCGGACACACGCGGGGGAAGATCGTGGTCCGCCTGAAGTGCTCCAAGTGCCCACCGGCGGGCCGCCTATGCTCCGGGCATGCAGGAGACACGTCTCGACACCGCCCGGATCAGGGCGGCCCGCCGGGTGATCGACCCGGTGTTCCTCGACACACCGCTGTACCGCTGCGAGGCGTTGGAGCCCGACCTCGGGTGCGAGGTGAGCATCAAGCTCGAAACGGCGAACCCCGTCCGCTGCTTCAAGGGCCGCGGCACCGAGCTCGTCACCAGCCTGCTCGCCGACAACGGCTCACGCGCCGCGGTGTGCGCCAGCGCCGGCAACCTCGGCCAGGCCCTCGCCTGGTCCGGCCGCCGCCGGGGCCTCGACATCACCGTCGTGGCGTCGCGCCACGCGACCGCGGCCAAGCTCGATCGCATCCGCGCGTTGGACGCCAAGCTGGAACTGGTCGACGGCGACCACGAGTTGGCCCGCGAGCGGGCCGCGGCCATCGCGCACCGCGACGGCCTCCGGCTGGTCGAGGACAGCCTGGACATCGAGACCTGCGAGGGCGCGGCGACCATCGGCCTGGAACTGGTCGACGCCGCGCCGTCGTTCGACGCCGTCCTGATCGCGCTCGGCGGCGGCGCGCTGGCCACCGGCGTGGGTCATGTGGTGAAGGCCCTGGCGCCCGAGGCCGAGGTGATCTGCGTCCAGCCGTTGGGCGCCCCGGCGATGACGCGCTCGTGGCGCGAGCGGCGCGTCGTCACCACCGACACGACCGACACCATCGCGGACGGCGTCGCCGGCCGGCGCCCCATCCCCGCCGTCCTGGACGACCTTCTGCTGGTCGCCGACGACGCGGTCCTGGTGCGGGAGTCGTCGATCATCGCCGGCATGCGGATGCTCCACGACCACGCCGGCCTCATCGCCGAACCGTCGGCCGCGCTCGGCATCGCGGCGATCCTGGAGGACCGCGACCGCTTCGCCGACCGCCACGTGGTCACCATCCTCTGCGGCAGCAACGTCGACGGGGACGCGTACCGTCGTTGGACCGCTTAGGGCCTGTGTGATGTCGTGATCCATCGGCTCCTTGCAAGAGGTCTGCGATCACGGTGGAGATCGGCGTCGTGAGTGACGGGACGGCCGGGCGCGGATCCTGTCCAGCACGGGGATGAACAGGGGGCTGTCCGCGGCCTGCCCGGCGGTCAGGACTTCGTCCGCGCCGTCACCTTGTGCCGTCGGAGGAACGCGTCGACGAGCCCGTCGGTGAACTCGTGGCTGATCGGTTCGTCGGTCACCAGCACGCGGTAGTAGAGAGGGCCTACGAGCTGGTCCGTCTCGGCCGCCATGTCGAGGTCCGCGGGCAGCTGGCCCCTGTCCACGGCCCGCTCCAACGGCAGGCGGTCGCGGCGGCGTTGCCCGTCGAGGTATCGGGACCGGAAGTCCTGGGCGAACACCGGATCGTGCTGCGCCTGGGCGATCAGCGCCTTGAAGACGGCGCCGGGGTCGGACTCACTGAGGAACCACGCCAGTCGGCGCAGATAGTCGCGCAGGTCGAGGGCGATGTCGCCGGAATCGGGAGCCGTGAGGTCCTCGGTCGCGTCCTGGAGGAAGGCGTCCATCAGGACGTCGGTCTTACTCTTCCACCAGCGGTAGATGGTCTGCTTGGCCACGCCGGCCCGTGCGGCGATGCCCTCCATCGTGACGCCCGCGAAACCCTTCTCGACGAGCAGGCCGTCGGCCACCCGCAGTACCGCCAGCCGGGCCTGTTCGCTGCGTCCGTGCCGGTTGCCGTGGTGACGCCGCGCCGATCCGCCGGTGCCGCTCGCCTCGGCGGCGTTTGCCACAGGTGCCATTTCGCCTCCCGTCGGTCAGAGTATCGCCCCTAGGCGTGACGCAACGTTGCGTCTACTCTAGCTCTCATGACACACACCCACACGCTTGCCGACCCCCGCATCGAGGTAGCCCTCGGCCGGATGTTCGAGCGAGCCGAGCAGGACGACGTCACCGCCGCGCGCGTCAGTGCGCAGCTGCCCGGCGGGTTCGAGCCGCTGACACCCCAGGAGCGGGCCGACGCCGTGGCGGAGGTCTACATGCCGATCTCCGCCAGAGGCGGGGAACTGCTGTACAACCTGGTCCGGGCCGTCCGCCCGGCCACGGTCGTCGAGTTCGGCATGTCCTTCGGGATCTCCACGCTGTACCTGGCCGCGGCCGTTCGGGACAACGGCACCGGACGCGTCATCACCACGGAACTCAGCAAGGACAAAATCGCCGCGACCCGCCGGACCTTCGCCGAGACCGGCCTGGACGACCTGATCACCGTGCTGGAGGGAGACGCCCGCGACACCCTCCGCGGCCTCGACGACCCCGCTGACTTCGTCCTGCTGGACGGCTGGAAAGAGCTGTGCCTGCCCGCCCTGCGGCTTCTCGAGCCGCGTCTGCGTCCCGGCACACTCGTCGTGGCCGACGACGTCGACCTGAGCAGTCTGCGGCCGTACCTCGACTACGTACGCGACCCGGCGAACGGATACCAGAGCGTCACGTTCCCCGTCGAGGACGGCATGGAGATCAGCTGCCGCCTCTGAGCGGCGCGGCGAAGCACGCCCGGCCGGATCGAGACGAACTACGACAGATGCCCGACCAGGCTCCGCCAAGCCGCCGCCGACACGGCGAGCGCGCCCCCGGCGCGGTTCTTCGAGTCCCGGACATGCACGGTGGCCGCCGGACAGGCGGCCACCTCGACGCAGTCGCCTGGCTCGCTGCCGCTGCGGCTGGACTTGCGCCATTCCAGGGCGACTTCGAGGCACTCGCCCCCCTGGTTGCCGCTGTAGCTGCTCTTGAACCACACGAGGGAGGAACGACTCATAGTTCGCGGATCATCTCCTCGATCAGCCGGCGGGAATCAGCTTCGTTGAGCGCCTGAGTGCGGATCATGCCATACCTCACCTGGAATTGGCTGACCTGCTTCCTGCTGTCGATGACATGGCCGATGTCGGGGCCTTCGACGTAGGCGACCCATTCCTGGCTCGCAGTTTCCATCAAAGTGAAGGGGCCGTCCATCCCCGGGTGGGCGCCGTGGGACAGGGGCATTACCTGTACCGAGGCATTGCGCATGGCCGAGACGTCCAGCAGGCGGCCCAGTTGGGCCTTCATCACGGCTGGTCCACCGATTGGCTGCCGCAGAACCGATTCCAGGATGACCTGGGAAAGGTTGACCGCCGGCTTTCGAGTCAGCAGCTCCTGGCGATCCAGCCGTGCCTGTACTCGACGCTCCACCTCTTCGTCGTCCAGGGTGGGTGCATAAGCGCTGAGCACGGAGTGTGCGTACTCACGGGTTTGCAGCAGGCCGTGTACGGCGTTCGTCGTGTACGACCACAGGCTGACCGCCTCGCCCTCCCGCTCGGCGTACTCGCCGAACCAGTCCGGGTGCCGCTGCTCCCGCAGCCGAGTTGCCGTCGGTTCCAACACGCCCGGCAGGGCGAGCAGTTTCTCGATCTCGTCGATGAACTCCGGGCTGGCGTTGCGCTCGCCGCGTTCGATCTTCTCCAGCATGGACTCGGAGTAGCCGACGATCAGCGCCGCCTGCCCCGGCGTCACGTCGTTGAACTCGCGGAGCGCCCGCAGGAGTGCGCCGAACACCTGTCGACCGTCCAGGCTCTGATTCTTCTTCACGGCCATTTCGCCCTCCCGAGGTTTCACACAGCCGCACACACCGGTAACGAACCCCGGCACACGCTGTGGTGTCGCCTCGTCACCTCTGGTCACGCTAGACGTCCGGCGAAACCATGGACGGCATGATCGGCGAAAATGAACTCGAACCGGTGGCGTCCCCCTACCGTCCCGACTGGGTGCCCCGTGTCGGCACGACGCTCCGCATGGTCGGCGTCGTCTTCGACGCCGTGCGGATCGTTGGGGAACAGGGGCCGGCCGTGGCGGACGTCCTCGGGGAGCGGACCGGACACCGGGCCGGGCCCATCGTGTTCCAGGCGATCGGCGAGCCCCGCACGTACTTCCTCGTCCCGCCCGGCTCGGTGCGCCGCTACCGGTGGTCGTTCCCGGCCGAGGCGTTCTGTCGGAGCGACGAGCGGTACTCGTACGTCGGCGTGCCGTCGCTGCAAGGCGACCGCCGCACGTGGCCGTTGCTCTGGCGGTCGCGGCCGACCGAGGCCGCGCCGTTCGTGGACGTCAACCTGCTGAACACGCTCATTGGTTCGGGTCCGCTGGCAGGATGACGCAATGATCCTCCTCGTGCCCGTGGTCCTGCTCACCGCCGTCGTGCTGGTCGTTTTCTGCCTGGTCCGCTGTCTCAGAGTCGCGCTACCCGGGCAGAGACGACATTGGTCCGGCTGGCGCCGGGTGGTCGTCGCCGGCGCCTGGGGGTGCGGGGCCGTCGCCACGGCGTCCTACTCGCTCGGGGTCATGGTCCTGATGTTGACCGTGGCCACGGCGCGGGACGGCGGCGCGGACTCGGCTCCGTTCCCGCCCGACCATCCGTGCCGGTCCCAGTTCGACGGGGCGATCGACTACCAGGTCCGCTTCACCACCCTGAGGACCGTGTGCGAGATGGAGGACGGGACCCGGCGGGCCGCGGACGACGTGCCGCAGGCGGTGCGGGGGACGGCCGCGGCGTCGGTCGCCGGGGCCGCCGTCCTGGCGGGGATCGCGTTGACCGGCCGGCCCCCTCAGGCAACCGACCGGAGCTGAGGCGGGCCCGCTGTGGTTGGGTGGGTGGCATGAGTTCGCTGATTCGACACATCACCATAGACTCCGCCGACCCCTACACGTTGGCCACCTTCTGGGCCGAGGTGTTGAAGGGCACGATCGCCGACAACGACTTCCCGGGCGACGAGGAGGTCCTGGTCACCACGGCGGGCGGCACGTTGCTCTTCATCCGGGTCGACGAAGGTAAGACGGTGAAGAACCGGGTCCACCTGGACCTCGAGCCCCAGGACCTCACCAGGGACGAGGAGGTCGACCGGCTGCTCGCCCTCGGGGCCACGCTCCAGGGCGACCACCGCAGTCCGGACGGCAGGGGCTGGGTGACGCTGTACGACCCCGAGGGCAACGAGCTCTGCGTCGAACGGGGCGTGGTGGATCGGTCTGCCTCGTGAGGAACTCCGCGATCCGCGCGTGGTCTCAGAGGCAGTAGCCGCCGGAGACCTCGATGTTCTGGGCGGTGATCCAGCGGCTCTCGGGGGAGACGAGGGTGGCGATCACCGCTCCGACGTCGTCGGGTTCGCCGACCCGGCCGAGCGCCGTCTTCGCGGCGAGGGTCGGGATCACCTCGGGGAAGCGGGTGAAGGCGTCGTCGCCGAGGCGGGTGCGGGTGGGCCCCGGGGAGACCGCGTTGACGCGGATGCCGCGGGTGCTGAACTCCTTGGCCATGAACCGGGTCAGCACGTCCAGGCCGCCCTTCATCGACGCGTAGGCCGCGTAGCCGGGCTCCGGACTGGCCGCCCCCGCCGAGCTGCTGCTGGTGTTGACGACGGCCCCGCCGTCCGCGATCAGGGGCAGCAGCTTCTGCGTCAGGAAGAACGGGCCCTTCAGCAGGGTCCGCATGAGGGCGTCGAACGTCTCCTCGGTGGTCTCCTCGATCAGTGAGGCCCGCGAGAAGCCGGCGTTGTTGACCAGGTAGTCGAAGGTGTCGCGCTGCCAGGTGTCACGCAGGGCGTCGGTCACCGCGTCGCGGAAGGCCGGGAAGGTGCCGGTCTCGCCGACGTCCAGCGGCAGTGCGACGGCGGTGCCGCCGTCCTCCCTGATGGCGTCCGCCGTCTCCAGCCCGCCCCGCCGGTTGGTGCCGTAGGTGAGGATGACCCCGGTTCCGCGCCTGGCGATCTCGATCGCGGCGCTCCTTCCGATGCCGGAGCTGGCGCCGGTGACGACGGCGACGTTCATGGTGTTCCTCCAGGGGTGGTCGTCCGCGAGTGGATGCCTTCCATTCAACCGACGTGACCTGCGGAAACGTTAGAACGATGCTCTCGCCTCCTTGCGCGATCCTCTCGTCTACGGGATCAGTGCCGCAGACAGGGCCGCAGACGGTGCTGCAATGGAGGGCATGCACCTCGAAGAGCTCCGCGCCCTGCTGGCCCGGCACGCCAGGCCCGACTGGACCACCGCCGTCGACGGCGTCCTCGTCTCCAGGGTCGACCGAGCGGATCCGCCGGCGCCCTCGACGTCCGGCACGGTGCTCGCCGTCATCGCGCAGGGCGCCAAACGCCTGGCGCTGGGGGACAGGGTCTACGAGTACGGCCCCGGGCAGTACCTGGTCGCGTCCGTCGACCTGCCCGTCACGGGACAGTTCACCCGGGCCCGTCCCGAGGAGCCGGCCCTCGGCTTCGGACTGGTGCTGGAACCGACCGCCGTCGCCGAGCTGCTGCTCCAGGCCGGCCCCGGCGACAGCCCGCGCGCCGGCGGGGGCACTCCGCCCGGGATGGCCGTCAGCGACGCGCCGGACGCGCTGCTCGACGCGGTGGTCAGGTTGCTGCGCCTGCTCGACGAACCCCGCGACCGGACCGTGCTGGCACCACTGGTCAAACGCGAGATCCTGTGGCGCCTGATCACCGGCGAGCAGGGCGCGACGGTCCGCCAGCTGGGCCTGCCGGACAGCGGCCTCAGCCACATCTCACGGGCCGTGCGCTGGATCCGCGAGCACTACGCCGAGCCCTTCCGCGTCGAGGACGTGGCCCGCGTCTCCGGCATGAGCGTCTCCGCCTTCCACCGGAACTTCCAGACCGTGACCGCCATGAGCCCCATCCAGTTCCAGAAACAGATCCGGCTGCAGGAGGCCCGGCTGCTGCTCGCCACCCACCCGGGCGACGTCACCGGCGTCGGCCAACGCGTCGGCTACGACAACCCCTCACAGTTCAGCCGCGAGTACCGCCGCCAGTTCGGCACACCCCCCAGCCGGGACGCCGTCCAACTGCGCCACACCGTGCGCACCGCGGCGGGCGCCCTCACCTGAGCCCGCGGGTCACGCCGGCCACGAAGCGGCAGCGGGCGGACCTGCCGCGTCCGGAGAACTCGTCGCCGGTGGCGAGCCCTGGTGGGGGAGGGAGACCGTGACGGTCAGGCCGCCGCCGGCGCGTGGCTCCGCCGTGACGGTGCCGGCGTGGGCGTCGGCGATGGCCCGGACGATGGACAGGCCGAGCCCCGCGCTCCGGCCGGAGACGACCTGGTCCGGGCCGCCGAGGCGGCGGAAGGGCTCGAAGAGGCCGGGCACGTCGTAGGGCGGGATCGTCTGCCCGGTGTTGGTCACCTCGATCTCCACCGTGCCGTCCGCCGCCGTGCGGCTGGCGACCCGGACCCAGCCGTCGCCGTCTTCCGTGTTGTGGCGAACGGCGTTCTCGACCAGGTTGTGGACCAGCCGTTCGAGCAGCAGCGCGTCGCCCGTCATCGGCGCGGGAGCGGCGGACTCGTGGACGGCGACCTCGGCCCTGGCCGCCTCGTGGGCGGTCCCCGCCACCACGTGCGTGACGACGTCGGCGAGGTCGACGGGGGAGTGGTCGTGGTGTTCGTGCTCGGCGCGCGCCAGCATGAGGAGGCCGGCGATGAGGCGTTCGTGGCGGGCGTTGATCTCCAGCAGGCTCTCGCCGAGCCGGCGGACGTCGGGGGAGGCCGTCGCGCGGTGCATGGCCAGCTCGACGAGGGCACGGCTGAGCGTCAGCGGGGTGCGCAACTCGTGGGAGGCGTTGGCCACGAAGTGGCGCTGGCCGTCGAAGGCGCGGTCCAGGCGTTCGAGCATGGTGTCGAAGGTGTCGGCCAGCTCTCGCACCTCGTGGTAGGAGCCGCTCAGCGCGACCCGCTCGCGCAGGGTGCCGCTGTCGGCGATCCGCCGGGCTGTGTCGGTGACCCGGCGCAGCGGCGCCAGGAGCCGGCCCGCCACCAGCCAGCCGCAGCCGACCGCCACCCCGCCGACGACGACCAGCGCGATCGCGCCCTGGGTGAGCAGCGAGGCGGTGGCGTCGCTGGTGGCCACCACCGGCTGGGCCGGGGTGGCGACGGAGGTGGCGCCGTCCGTGGCGGCGGTGTCGGGTTCCGGCGCCGACCAGGACGAGCGCGCGAGTTGGTTGTCGAACAGCAGGTAGGTGACACCGAGCAGCGCGAGGCCGGCGACGAGGAACAAGCCGCCGTTGACCAGGGTGAGCCGCGCCCGCATCGTGGGGCGGGCGAGTGGCCGGCCGGTCACGGGATCTGGTAGCCGACGCCGGGCACCGTCCGGACGATCGGTGGATCGCCCAGTTTCCGGCGCAGCTTGAGGATGGTGAAGCGCACCGAGCCGGTGAACGGGTCGATGTGCTCGTCCCACGCCTTCTCCAGCAGCTGCTCGGCCGAGACGACCGCGCCGTCGGCGCGCAGCAGTTCGGTGAGGACGGCGAACTCCTTGCGGGACAGCGGGACATACCGGTTGTCCCGGAAGACCTCCCGGCGGGCCGGGTCCAGGGTGATGCCGCCCCGGCGCAGCACCGGCGGTACGGCGGGGCGCGAGCGGCGGCCCAACGCCTGGACGCGGGCGGCCAGTTCGGCGAAGGCGAACGGTTTGGGCAGGTAGTCGTCCGCGCCGAGCGACAGGCCGGCGACCCGGTCGCCGATCTCGGCGGCGGCCGTCAGCATCAGCACCCGGGCCGTCGCCTTCGACGCGACCAGCCGCCGGCAGACCTCGTCCCCGTGCATCCTGGGCAGATCCCGGTCCAGGACGACCACGTCGTAGTCGTTGGTCGCGATCCGCTCCCAGCCCGCGGCGCCGTCCAGCGCGACGTCCACCGCGTGCGCCTCGCCGCGCAGCCACTCAGCTGTCGCGTCCGCCAGGACGCGCTCGTCTTCCACCACCAGCACCCGCATGGCACCTGATGCTGGCAGGGAGGCCGTTGGCCGGGCGTTAGCGTCCGCGCCAACGCTCCCGCAACAGCCCGTCGGCTTGCATCACTTCCCACGGTGACGACGAGGAAGAGGTGCTTTCCGATGCGACGACGCCTACGTGGCGCGATGGTGGCGGTTCCGCTGGCGTTCGGCCCGGCCCTGGTGGGGTGCGGGTCCGACGGCGGTGCCGAACGGGACGACGACGTGCCCTCGGTCGACGGCGGGGAGGCGCCGTCCGGCGACGGCGGCTCCACGGCGGAACAGGACCCGGCGGAAGGGCGGTTGGCGTTCGCCCGGTGCATGCGGGAGAACGGTGTCGACATGCCGGACCCCCGGCCGGGCGAGGAGGCCGAGGCGCTCGACGCCACCGATCTCGACGAGGAGACGATGAACCGGGCCATGGAGGCGTGCCGGGACCGGATGCCGGGGGGCGGCGGGGACCTGGGCGGGCTCGGGAGCGCCACCTCGGAGGACCTGCTGCAGTTCGCCCAGTGCATGCGGGACGCCGGGTTCACCGACTTCCCCGACCCGCAGGAGCGGGGCCTGGCCATCCCCGAGGACATCATGCGGGACTCCCGCTTCCCCGAGGCGCAGCAGGACTGCCAGACCGAGTTCCTGCCCGGCGCCGACCTGACCGTGGAGCAGCCCTGATGCCTGGCACGCGCGAGACACGGCACCGGCGTGGGCGCGGCCGGGGCACCAGGTGGGCCGCGGTCGTCCTGCTGGCCGGCGCCACCGGGACGGCCGCCCTGGTCGCGGCCCGCCCGTGGCAGGGCGAGGACGGCGCGACCGGCGGCCAGGACCCCGAACCGCCGGCCACCGCCGAGGTCACCAGGGAGACGCTGGACGACACGCGGGAGGTCGAGGGGGAACTCGGCCACGGCCCCACCAGCACGGTGGCGAACCGGCTGCCGGGCACCATCACCTGGCTGCCGGAGAGCGGAGCCGAGATCGGCCGCGGCGAGACGCTGTTCCGGGTCGACGACCGCCCCGTGCCGCTGCTGCACGGCTCCGTCCCGGCCCACCGCGACCTGGCGGAGGGCGTCGACGACGGCCCGGACGTCGAACAGTTGGAGCGGAACCTCGCCGAACTCGGTTACCCGGGCTTCACGGTGGACGAGGAGTTCACCGACAGGACGGCCGCGGCGGTCCGCGACTGGCAGGAGGACCTCGGCCTGCCCGGGACGGGGGCCGTCGAGCTGGGCCGGGTGGTGTTCGCACCCGGCGACGTGCGGGTGGACGGGCTGCTCGCGGAGATCGGCCGGCCGGCGGTCGACGGCACCGAGGTGTTCACCCGCACCGGCACCAGCAAGCTGGTGACCATGCGACTGGAGGTGTCCGACCGGCTGTTGGCGGAGCCGGGCACCCAGGTCTCGGTCGGCCTGCCCGGCGGCGGGGCCGCGGCGGGCGAGATCGGCGAGGTCTTCACCGTGATCGTCCCGGACGGCGAGGG
>NZ_SMKI01000199.1 GCF_004348415.1 Streptomyces hainanensis | reverse complement strand
GAACAGGGGCTGACCGCCCGGGCCGACGGGGGGCCGGGGGGTCAGCGGGTGGGTCGGCGGCGGCTTCGGCCGTCGCTCAGATCTTCACGTCGTGCTCGTCGAGGAAGCCGACGGGGTCGACGGCCGAGCCGTAGTTCGCGGTGGTCCTCACCTCGAAGTGCAGGTGCGGGCCGCTGGAGTTTCCGGTGTTGCCGGACAGGGCGATGGTCTCGCCGGTGTCCACCTTCTCACCCACCGTGACCTCGATCTTCGAGAGGTGCGCGTACTGCGTGAAGGTGCCGTCCGCGTGCTTGATCACGATGGCGTTGCCGTAGGCGGGGCCGTCGCCGGCGCCGTTGCCGCCGGCCTTGACCACGGTGCCGTCGTGCACGGACTTGACGTCGGTGCCGACCGGCACGGCGAAGTCCTGGCCGCTGTGCTTGCTGGCCCAGCGCTCACCGGTGTTGCCGAAGTGGCCGGTCAGCGTGTAGTCGTCGGATATCGGGGACACCCAGGACTTGTCCGACTTGGCCTTGGCGGCGGCCTGCGCGGCGTGGGCGGCCTCGTCGGCCTTCGCCTTGACGGTCGCCTTGGTCTTGGCGTCCGCCGCGGCGGTCTGCTGGGCCTGCGCCTGGCCGTGCGTCGTGTCGGCGAGCTGGGTGGCGGTGTGCGAGGCGAATACATCGGCGTTGCCCGGCTCGGACGCCGACGCCACGCCCGTCAGCGCCACGGATCCGCAGACGGCGGCCGTCACGACGGCGGCGACTCGAGGGCGGACACCGAGGAGCTTGCGGGTGCGGTTCGCGTTGGTGTTCGACATGGGGGACTACCTCTGCGATTCGGGGACATTCCGACCAGCCACGACAAAACGGCTGGCTGAGTCCCATTGATAACGACCGCTTTGCCCGTTTTCAAGGACCGTTGTTACTAGAACACCGCGTAGTGAAAACGGGGGAGGAAAGTCCCTTCACACCCCTTCGAGAACCACCCCCAGAACGCGCCGATCGGGTCGAGGCGATCCGCCTCGACCCGATCACACCCGCTCTGAGCTGCGCCCCTTCCGTACGGACCAGGGCCCGCTCACCCCCCGGGCCGTTTTACCCGGCCCCCAGGGGCGAAAGTCCCAGCCCTTTAGTCACATTTCCCTTCTATCGCTTTTCGTAGCTCGTTCGGTGGCTGTGACAAGGGCCACCGGAAACCGCCCCGCTCAGCGCGGAAAAAGCTCGAAGGGCACGCAGGGAACCCCGCCGAACCGGTCGGCCATCATCCCCGCCGCCTGGCGGTAGAGGTCCCTGGCGTACTCCTCGGGCGCCAGGTCGCTGAGCGCCCGGAGGTAGGCGCGGTGCTCGGCGAGCGAGGCGACACCCCGCGCGACGGCCTCGTCCCCCACCGCCTGGGCGTGGGTCGGCTCCGGCGAGCCGGCCACCGCGACCCAGCGCACCCCGCCCCAGGGAGCGAGCCCGCCCGCGCCCAGCTGCTCGGGGAAGATCCACCGGTTGCCCGCGTCCCCGGCGGCGTCGAGCACGGCCCGGCCCACCACCCGGTGGTCCGGCGTGTTCCAGGCCCGGCCGCCCCAGGTCTCCCGATGGTTGAGGGTGATCAGCAGCTCGGGCCGGTGCCGCCGGATGGCGGCGGCCAGGTCGGCCCGCAGCGCGGTCCCCTCCTCGACGACCCCGTCGCGGTGGTCGAGGAACTCGACCTCACGCACCCCGACCGCCGCGGCGCTGGCGCGCTGCTCGGCCTCCCTGACCCGGGCCGCCTCGGCCGGCTCGATGGTGTCGATCCCCGCCTCTCCCCTGGTGACCAGCACATACGCCACCTCGCGCCCGTCGGCGATCCACTCGGCGACGGCCGCGGCCGTCCCGTACTCGACGTCGTCGGGGTGGGCGACGACGGCCAGCGCCCGCCGCCAGTCCAGGGGCATGGTCTCCAGGGGTTCTGACACGCGATCTCCTCGGCGGTCGGTCAGCGCCAGCCGTGGCGCAGCTGAAGGTTGTGGACGACCTGCTGGAACCGGGCACGGTCCAGGGCGCACGCCTCGCGCCGCATCCCGTCGGGGTGTACCCGCAGCACCCGGTCCAGATGCACCCAGGACTCCCGGCCCGTGCGGTCCCAGGGCCCCGAGCCGAGCGGCATCCACTCGCGGTCGTGGTCGCGGTCCCGGCTGGAGAGCTGGACGGCGAGCAGCGTCTCGGCGTCCGCCTCGCGGGCCACCACCAGCACCGGCCGGTCCTTGCCGCGCCCGTCGTTCTCCTCGTAGGGCACCCAGGTCCAGACGATCTCCCCGGGGTCGGGGTCGCCGTCCGGCTCCGGCGCGTAGGTGGTGCGCACCGCGCCCACACCGCGGGGCTCCACCTCCACGGTCGCGCCGGGGCCGGCACGGCCCGGGATCTCGTCTATGCCGATGTCGCTGTGATCCATACGCACACGCTATCGCCGTTCCGGGGGCCGGAATCGCCGAGGGGACGGCACCGAACGGCGCCGTCCCCCCTGGTGTTCTCCGTCAGCGTTCAGGCGCCGCTCGACCGGCGCGGCCTGGCCAGCAGATAGCCGCCGGCACAGGCCAGGCCGCCGAGCACGCCGCCGCCTGCGGTCCACAGCCAGCGATCGGTCCACCAGCCGCCGCTCCAGCCGTCCTCGGGCTCGGGCAGCGCGGCCAGATAGGGCTGGGGCCCCTCCTCTTCCCCACCGTCCTCGCCGGCGCCGGCGTCCCCGGTGGCGAGGGTGCCCGCGGTGCCGACCGGCAGCAGCGGGGTGGCGAGGTCGCCACCCCGGTCGGCCGAGCCGCCGGCGTCCGCCACCGTGGCCGCCACCTCGACGTCGATCGGGAGGCCGAGGTCGCGTTCGGGCAGCTCGGAGACCGTGACCCGCAGGTAGTAGGCGCCCGGCAGCGGGTCGTCCGACCAGGGCTCGGCCCAGCTCCTGACGGTGCGCACCGTGCAGCTGAGCGTGACCGACTCCGCGTTCTCCGCCGCGGTGCCGACCTGCTCGCCCTCGGTGCACGCCTGACGGCGGCGCAGCCCGTCGTAGACGTCCACCCGCCAGGTGGAGGGGCCGGTGCGGGTGGCGGCGTCGGGCAGCGTGACGGTGGCCTCCGCGGTGGCCGTCTGGCCGGCGGCGACCGGGAACGTCCAGTACAGGTAGTCACCGGCAGAGGCGACCGCGGTGGCGGTCTGGTCCTGGTCGATCACGGTGGCGGTCCGGAACGCGGTGCCGGCCTCGTTCGGGGTGTCCCCGTCCTCACCGTCCGCGGTGGCCGGTCCGACGCCGGCCAGCAGCACGGCCGCGGTCAGCGCGGCGAGTCGCGATGCCCTGTTCATCAGGCCCTCCCCATGACGATTCCGAGACGGACCAGCAGGCCCCATGCCAGGCCGACGACCAGGCCGACGCCCGTGAGCAGCAGCAGCGGCACCCAGCCCCTGGCCAGGCCGAAGGCGGCGAGGTCGGAGGGCTCGTCCGGGGCCGACACCACGTCGACGGTCAGTTCCACCGGCAGCCCGGGGGCGCGCTCGACGGCGTCGGGCGCCGAGAACGAGCTGCTGAGCTCCAGGCAGACGACGCGCGACGCCCGGTCATCCTCGGTGTCCTCGTCGTCCTCGGTCTCGGGCAGCGGGTAGCGCAGCCCGGTGGAGATCACGTCGGTGCGGCCGCTGCCGGCGCCGGTGCCGCGCACCAGCTCCTGGCTCTCCTCGTCGACGGCCCGCAGCAGCACGCCGTAGTCCGGGTCGACCGGGCGGTCGGCGGCGACGCTCACGGAGGCCCGCAGCTCCTGACCGGCGGTCAGCGGTACCCGGTAGAAGCGGTGCTGGCCGAACTCCGCGCGGTCGTTGTAGACGCCGACGCCGAGTTGGGGCGCGTCCTCGCAGCGCTCGGCGCCCTCGACGGCCGTGGGGTTCTCCACCGGCAGGTCGGCCCGGCGCACCAGTTGGTTGAGCCGGTCGGTCAGCTGGTCGGTGTCCTGTACGGCGGTGTAGGTGCCGCCGGTGGCCTCGGCGATGCAGCTCAGCTGCTCGCGCACCGCGTCGTCCAGGGTCAGGCCGAGGGTGTCCACCACGAGGTTGGTGCCGCTGGCGGCGAGTTCGCGGGCGACCACGCAGGGGTCGGGATCGCCGCAGGAGTCCTCGCCGTCGGTGATCAGCACGATCCGGCGGGTGCCGGGGCCCTCGCCCAGGTCCTCGTCGGCGCCGCGCAGCGCCAGGCCGATCGGGGTGAAGCCGGTGGTGGGTCGCAGGGTGGCGACCGCCGTCCTGGCCTCGGTCCTGTCCACCTGGCCGACGGGATAGAGCTGTTGGCTGTCCTGGCAGCCGACCTCGCGGTCGTCGCCGGGGTTCCCGGCGCCGAGGGTCCGGATGCCGAGGTGCACCTCCTCCGGGACGGCGTCGATGACCTCGTTGAACGACTGCTGGGCGGCCGCGATGCGGGACTGGCCCCCGCTCATGTCGCGTTCCCGCATGGAGCCGCTGACGTCGAGGACCAGCTCGACGCGTGGTGGTGGTCCCTCCTCGGTCTCGGACTCGGACTGATCGGCGACCGCACTCGTCGACAGGAAGCCCGTCATCAGGGCGGCGAAGAGCGCACTGAGGGCCACCGCCGACCATTTTCTTATGATCATCTGCGGATCTTATTGATCAGCGGCCCGCCGCCCAAAAACGGTCTCCCCAGGGGGAGTCGCAGTACGTTGGCGCCATGGATCAGATCCCCGCGACCATGCGCGCCTGGGTGGTCCGCGCCCCCGGCCGCCTCGACCAGGTAGAGCTCCCCGTACCCACCCCGGCGGCCGACGAGTTGTTGGTCCGCGTCCGCACCTGCGGGGTCTGCCGCACCGACCTGCACGTCAGGGACGGCGACCTGCCGCCGCACAGGTCCCCCGTGGTACCCGGGCACGAGGCCGTCGGCGAGGTGGTGGCCACCGGCCCCGACGCGGTCGGACACCCCGTGGGCTCACGGGTCGGCGTGCCCTGGCTCCGCCACACCTGCGGCACCTGCCGCTCCTGCCGCCGCGGCCAGGAGAACCTGTGCCCGAACTCGCGCTACACCGGCTGGGACGCGGACGGCGGCTACGCCGAGTACCTGACCGTCCCGGCCGCCTACGCCTACGACCTGCCCGACGGCTACTCGGACGTCGAACTCGCCCCGCTGCTCTGCGCCGGCATCATCGGCTACCGGGCGCTGCGCCGCGCCGACCTGCCGCCGGGCGGCCGCCTCGGGATCTACGGGTTCGGCGGCTCGGCCCATCTGACCGCGCAGGTCGCCATCTCCGAGGGCGCCACCGTGCACGTGCTCACCCGCTCCCCCGCCGCCCGCGAGCTGGCGCTCGAACTCGGCGCGACCTCCGCCGCCGGCGCCCGGGACGAGCCGCCGGAGCCGCTTGACTCGGCCATCCTGTTCGCCCCGGTGGGCGACCTGGTGCCGGTGGCGCTCACCGCCCTGGACAGCGGCGGCACCCTCAGCGTCGCGGGGATCTACCTCTCCCCCATCCCACCCCTCGACTACCAGCGCCATCTCTTCCGGGAGCGCACCCTGCGCAGCGTGACGGCCAACACCCGGGAGGACGGCCGCGCGTTCCTGGCCGCCGCGGCCGAACACCGGATCAGGACCGCGGTCACGCCCTACCCCTTCGACGAGGCGGACCGGGCGCTCGACGACCTCGCCGCCGACCGGGTCAACGGCGCCGCCGTGCTGACGATGCCGGCGGGCCGCTGAGGGCCCGTCAGGCGACCGGCCGACGACCGGTCAGAACTCGACGGAGCGCAGGGTGCGGTCGCGCACCGTGTCCAGGAAACCCGGCACGTCCTCCATCCTGGTGCCGGTGCACTGGACGATCAGGTCCATCACGTCCCCGGCGGAGAGCGCGCCCACCACGGGGTGCACATGGGCCAGGCCGACCCGCTCCTCCATCCGCTTCAGCACGTGGATCGCGAGGTTGAGCTCGGGGACGTGACTGGTGTGGCCGAAGTCGAGGTTCTTCTTGATCACCCACATCTCCGGGATGATCTGGCCGAAGACGATGATGTGGGCCAGCGCGAACATCGCCCGGGCACACTGCCGCGCGCTCTCCTCGGACTCGTCCTGAAGCGCCCGCACGGCCTCCTCGTCCTCCGCGAGGTGCGCCTGGATCAGGGCCACCGCGTGCAGCACCTCGTCCTTGGTGTACGGCCTCACTTCACCGCTCATCCGACTCCACCCCTACCCCAGCCGACCTGGGAGGCCCCCTCCCGGATCACCGTGCGCCTACCGTGCGAGTACCCAGTGTGTCAGGTTCCCGTCCGGCTGAAGTCGGTTCGCCCCCGTTCACCCGGCCCCGGGAGTGATTCCGGTCACGCCGGGCGAACGCCCCAGGCGGGGCGGCGCGGATCGTCCGCCCTGACCACCACGTCGGCCGTCTCCGCCGGCCGCACGTCCTCCTCGTACCGGGCGAAGGCGGGCAGCGTCCACCGCAGGTCGTCCGAGGTCCGGCGGGCGAGCGCGGCCGGCGTCAGGCTCAGGTGCACGGCGAGGTCGGCCGGAAACCACTGCCCGAGCAGGAACGCCCCGTGCACCAGCAGCACCCCGCCCGGCGGCAGCGTCAGATAGCCGCTGCGGGTGGCCCGGTCCCGCTCCGCGTCCCACAGGTCGGGCAGCACCCGGCCGCTGCCGCCCGGATCCAGCGGGGTGAACACCTCGCGCCACAACGCGCCGGTGTCCAGCCACCGTTCGTAGTAGGCGTCCGCGTCCCGCCGCCCGTGTTCGAAACGCAGGGAGGCCGGGCGCAGAAAGCCGTCCGCGGCCACCACGAGCGCCGCCCTGCCACGTACGCGCAGCTCACGTGCCGTCTCCTCGGCCAACGCCGCGGCGTCGGCCGCCGGCGCGCCGTCGACCAGCACCCGCGGCCAGGAGCCGCCGTCGGCCGGCGGCGCGGCGTCGATCATCCCGGCGAGTTCGCCGGCCAGCCGCTCCCAGGTGATCGCCGCAAGCCGCATGTCAGTGGCTCCTCCTACCATCGTCCGCATGCTGAGTATCGGATCGATTGTCCTCGGCGCCGCCGACGTCCGGCGCGCGGTCACCTTCTGGAGCGCGGCCCTCGGCTATGCGCCGCGGGACGAGGTGGCGGACGACTGGGCGGTGTTGGCCCCCGTCGAGGGCCATGGCCCGAACCTCTCACTGGGCCTGAGCGACTCCCCGGTGCAGCCGTATCCCCGGGTCCACCTCGACCTCTACGCGAAGGACGCCGCCGACCAGGCCGCCGAGGTGGCGCGGCTGACAGCCCTCGGCGCCATGGGGGTACCTCCCAGGCCGCCCAGGCCTGGGGGAGCGTGGACTGGGACCGCTACCCGGCCGACGCCGACTTCGTGGTCCTTGCCGACACCGAGGGGAATCGCTTCTGCGTGATCGACACCGGCCGCTCCTAGCGGGACGCGCGGCTCAAGGCGGCCTTCCCTCCGCCTCGCGGCGGTCGCACGATAGAGCCATGGACAACGAGAGCGGTCGGGCGCGGCTCGAGGTGTACGTGGAGGCGCTTCGCGCCCGGATGCCCGCGAACCAGTTCATCCTCCTGATGCGTGCCTTCAACGCCTGGCTGACGGGCGGCGGCGGGATGATGCGGCTGCATCTGGAGTCCGACGAGCAGGAGTTGTTCACGCCCGAGGTGCAGGCCGAGATGCTGACCCTGATGGGCCTGGTCGGGGCGCTCGCCCCGGGGCACGAGGACCGTGCCGAGCACGTGGTGGTGGATCTGGGCGACGGCGAGCACGTGAAGGGTGCCAGGTCGCTGGTGCCACGCGAGGTCGCCGAGGATCCGGAGCGGCTGGCCGAGATGCGCCGGCGGCTCGACGAGGAGGAGCGGCACCGCAGGGAACAGCGGGTCAGCGACAGCCTGGAGGTCGACGCGATCGCCCGCGCGAGCGGCATGCGGCCCGAGGGAGAGGCGTAGGGCCCGGGGTCCCCGCCCCCGACCAACCCACACCAGCCGCCACCAATGCCCCGATTCGCCACACTTCGGCGGGTATGCTCGGCCCGGCCAGCCGGTGGAACGCTTACCACGAAAGGGGCCGGGCGTGCCGGAAGTACCGGAGAGCCTCGTCGACCTGGCGAAACGGGGCGGCGGCGAGCCCGTGGTGGTGCAGACCCTCCGCTCCGCGACCGCCGCCACCCTCGCCTACATCGTCGCCACCTGGCTCACCGACGTCACCGCCCCGCTGCTCGCCCCGCTCACCGCGCTGCTCGTCGTCCAGGTCACCCTCTTTGCCACCCTCACCGCCGGCGTCCGGCGGGTCAACTCCGTGGTGGCCGGCGTACTGGTGGCGACCGGCTTCAGCGCCCTGGTCGGCCTCAGCTGGTGGAGCCTCGGCCTGCTGATCCTCACGGCGCTCTCCGTCGGACACCTGGTGCGGGTGAGCGAGTTCGTGCCCGAGGTGGCGATCAGCGCCATGCTGGTGCTCGGCGTGACCCAGCACACGGAGACCGCCTGGGACCGGGTGCTGGAGACGCTGATCGGCGCGGTCGTCGGCCTGCTGTTCAACCTGGTGATCCTCCCCCCGGTCTGGGTTCGCCCGGCCGGCGAGGACATCGAGCAGCAGGCGCACCGCATGCGGGAACTGCTGAACCGGCTCGGCGAGGAAGCGGACGAACCCCGCACCCCGGTCTCCAGGATCGCCGCCAAGATGGAGGAGGCCAGGCGCCTCGACGAGGCCATCTCCCAGGTCGACGTCACGCTCACCCAGGCCGAGGAGAGCCTGCGCCTCAATCCACGGGTCAAGGAGCCGCTGCTGACCAGGATCGTGCTGCGCACCGGCCTCGACACCCTGGAATCCTGCGCGGTGATCCTGCGCACCATGTCCCGCAACCTCACCGACCTCGCCACCCGGCGTACCGACGAGCCGCTGTTCCCACCGGAGGTGGCGGCCGCGCTGCGCGAGCTCTTCACCTATCTCGCCGGGGCCATCGACAGCTTCGCGACGCTGATCACCAGTCAGGTCAGCAGCGCCGCCGACGAGGCCGAGAAGTTCCTCGCGGTGGAGCTCGACGCCGCCCGGCTGAGCCGGGAGCACGTCGCCGAGCTGCTGCTGACCCGCGTTCAGGAGCACCCCAAGCAGTGGCAGTTGCACGGCTCACTGCTCGCCGAGGTCGACCGGATGCTGGACGAGTTGGACATCGAGAAGCGTTCGGCCCACCTGGCCGAGGAACTGGACCGGATGTCCCGCGAGCAGAGCCGCCGCTTCCCCCGGCTGCGCCGCGTCACCGGCACCGCCCGCCGGGTGCGGCGGCGGCTGCCGTCCTTCCGCCACGGCGCGGGCGGCGGGGGCTGACCGCGGCTCCGCCGGATCAGGCGGGCCTGGCGAGCCGGGGCCACAGCTCGTCGACCTGCCGTTCCAGGTCGGCCGGCGAGCCGTCGTTGTCGAGGACGAAGTCGGCGATCGCGAGGCGCTCCTCGCGGGACGCCTGCGCGGCCATCCGGGCCCGGGCGTCCGCCTCCGTCATGCCGCGCCGCCGCAGCAGCCGGTCGAGCCGGGTCTCCGCCGAGGCGTCCACCACGATCACCAGGTCATAGCGGTCCTGGAGCCGGTTCTCGGCGAGCAGCGGCACATCGTGCACCACCACCGCGTCGGGCGCCGCGGCGGCCTGCAGCTCCGCGGAACGGGCCGCCACCAGGGGGTGGACGATGGCGTTCAGCGCCCGCAGGCGGGACGGGTCGGCGAACACGACGCCGCCGAGCCGGGCCCGGTCGAGCGCGCCCTCCGCCGTCAGCACCTCGGGGCCGAACTCGGCGACCACGGCGGCGAGTCCGGGGGTGCCGGGGGCGACCACCTCACGGGCGATCAGGTCGGCGTCCACGATCACCGCGCCGCGTGCCGCCAGCAGCCGCACCGCCTCGCTCTTGCCGGCCCCGATGCCACCGGTCAGTCCCACTGTGCGCATGGCCGCAGGCTACCGCTCCCCCTCGCCGTCCTCCCGCTCGGCCAGGAAGCGCTCGAAGACCTCGCCCAGCTCGTCGGCCGACGGCAGGTCCACCGACTCGGCGACCAGGCTGCCCCGGGTGGCGACCCCGGCCATCGCGTCGTACTGCTGCTCCAGGCCGCGCACCACCGCGACCAGCTCGGAGTCGCCCTCGGCCAGCTCGCGCTCGATCTCGTTCTGCGTCTTGTGGGCGCTGCCGCGCAGCGCGTGTGCCGTCTCCGGGAGCACCAGGCCGGTGGCGGCCGTGATGGCCTCCAGCACGACGAGCGCGGCGTCCGGATAGCGGGAGCGGGCGATGTAGTGCGGCACGTGCGCGGCCACCCCGAGCACCCCGTGGTCCGCCTCGGCGAGCCGCAGCTCGACCAGCGCGGCCGCGCTGCCCGGCACCTGCGCCTCGTCGAACATCCCGCGGTGGCCGGGCATCAGCTCCGCGGCGCGGTTGCCGTGCGGGGTGAGGCCGACCGGGCGGGTGTGCGGCACGCTCATCGGGATGCCGTGGAAGGTGACGGCGAGCCGCACGCTCAGCCGCTCCACGATCTGCCGGACGGCGAGCGCGAAGCTCTCCCACTCCACGTCGGGCTCGGGGCCCGACAGCACCAGGAACGGCTGCCCGGTCGCGTCGTGCAGGAGCCGCACCTCCAGGGCGGGGGTGGCGTAGGCCGTCCACCGGTCGCGACGGAAGGTCATGGTGGGTCGCCTGGCGCGGTAGTCGATCAACCGGTCGTGGTCGAACCTGGCCACCGTCGTGTACGGGCGGCCGTCCAGCAGCCGCTCGATCAGCTGTCCGCCGGTCTCGCCGGCGTCGATGAAGCCCTCGAAGTGATAGATCAGCACCGGGCCCGCGCTGTCCGAACCGCTGGTCGCCTCGTCGACCAGGGCAAGGCCGCGCGGCTCCCATGCGTACAACTCCTGCGGATCGCGCACCGTGACCGCTCCCCTTCCGCTGTGACGCGTACCCAGGCGACAACATCCCGTAGGGCGACGGCATTCCCACCCGGAGAAGGGCCGAGGCCCGCACCCCCTGAGGGGTGCGGGCCTCGGCTTCCGGACAGGTACGGACCTCGCGGTCCTACGATCAGCTCTGTCCGCCGGCGAGCTTCTCGCGCAGCGCGGCCAGCGCCTCGTCGGACGCCAGGGCGCCCGAGTCCTCGGCCTGCGGCGACGAGTAGGAACCGCCACCGCCGCCACCGCCCTGCTGACCACCGGCACCCGAACCGGCGGCCTCGGCCTCGGCCTGGGCGTCCGCCTCGCGGGACTTGACGACCTGCGCCTGGTGCTGCTCGAAGCGCTGCTGCGCCTCGGCGTACTGGCGCTCCCACTCTTCCCGCTGCTTGTCGTACCCGGGCAGCCAGTCGTTGGCCTCCGGGTCGAAGCCCTCGGGGTAGATGTAGTTGCCCTGGTCGTCGTAGGAGGCGGCCATGCCGTACAGGGTGGGGTCGAACTCCACGGCCAGCGGGTCAGGCCCGAAGTTCTCGTTGGCCTGCTTCAGCGAGAGGCTGATCCGGCGGCGCTCCAGGTCGATGTCGATGACCTTGACGAAGATCTCGTCGTTGACCTGGACGACCTGCTCCGGGATCTCCACGTGGCGCTCGGCCAGCTCGGAGATGTGGACCAGGCCCTCGATGCCCTCGTCCACCCGGACGAACGCGCCGAACGGCACCAGCTTGGTGACCTTGCCCGGCACGACCTGCCCGATCTGGTGGGTGCGGGCGAACTGCTGCCACGGGTCTTCCTGGGTCGCCTTCAGCGACAGCGAGACGCGCTCGCGGTCCATGTCGACGTCCAGCACCTCGACCGTGACCTCCTGGCCGACCTCGACGACCTCGGAGGGGTGGTCGATGTGCTTCCAGGAGAGCTCGGAGACGTGCACCAGGCCGTCCACGCCGCCGAGGTCGACGAAGGCGCCGAAGTTGACGATGGAGGAGACGACGCCGGAGCGCACCTGGCCCTTCTGGAGGGTGGTGAGGAAGGTCTGGCGGACCTCGCTCTGGGTCTGCTCCAGCCAGGCACGGCGGGAGAGAACCACGTTGTTGCGGTTCTTGTCGAGCTCGATGATCTTGGCCTCGAGCTCCTTGCCGACGTACGGCTGGAGGTCGCGGACACGACGCATCTCGACCAGGGAGGCGGGGAGGAAGCCCCGGAGGCCGATGTCGAGGATCAGGCCGCCCTTGACGACCTCGATGACGGTACCGGTGACGATGCCGTCCTCGTCCTTGATCTTCTCGATGGTGCCCCAAGCGCGCTCGTACTGGGCGCGCTTCTTCGACAGGATGAGGCGGCCTTCCTTGTCCTCCTTCTGGAGAACCAGGGCCTCGATCTCGTCGCCGACGGCGACGACCTCGTTGGGATCGACGTCGTGCTTGATCGACAGCTCGCGGGAGGGGATGACCCCCTCGGTCTTGTAACCGATGTCGAGCAGGACCTCGTCCCGGTCGACCTTCACGATGACGCCGTCGACGATGTCGCCGTCGTTGAAGTACTTGATCGTCTCGTCGATCGCGGCGAGGAAGGCTTCCTCGGAACCGATGTCGTTGACCGCAACCTGCGGGGTGGTCACGGTTGTCTCGGTGCTGCTCGTCATGTGGTAAAGGGCTCCGGTACGGACATGTTCGTAGGCACTGCTACGCCGAAGACCCAATATCGCACCGCTGAAGCCGGACAGCCTGAGAGGCGCTACCCATGGGTTCCGGGGTCCGGGGACCCTGGAACCGGAAGCGCCTCGCCAACCGAGGGGACATACAACAGATGCGAGCGCGACCTACTCCGTCCGAGGCGCGCAGGCCCGCAGCGCGCCTTATAGCATACGGGCGTAGCGAGGCGGGGTCAATGCGCGCTTCGCCCCACGTGGGGCCCTAACGGGCCAAACCCGGCCGATTCCGGCTCCGCAGATCCGTGGCACCACGCTCGGAGACGTGCCCGTCACCGGGCGTGGTGCCTGGCCGGGTCTCAGACGGCGCGCCTGGTGGCCGTGGCCGCCGGCGCCTCGGCGTCGTTCTCCGAGCCGTCGCCGCTCTCGCCGTCCGCGGACTCCTCGTCGTCCTCGTCGCCGCCCTCGGCCGGGTCCTCCGGGTCCCCACAGGTGTCGGGGTCCTCCGGGTCGTCCGGGTTCTCGGGGTCGTCCGGGTTCTCCGGGTCCTCGGGGTCCGTCGGCTCGGTGGCCGGGTCCTCGGTCTCGGCCGGGTCCTGCGGCGTGCCGGTGTCCGGGGCGTCCGGGTCGTCGGGATCGGCCGGGTCCTCGGGGTCCACCGGGCACTCGGGGTCCTGCGGGTCCTCGGGATCCGACGGGTCGTCGGGGTCGTCGGGGTTGTCCGGGTCCTCCGGGTCGCCCGGCTCCGACGGGTCCTCGCTCCCGGGGTCCTCCGGCGCCGGGTCCGACGGGTCGGACGGCTCCTCGTCGTCCGACGGGTCGATCGGGTCGGGGCTCGGGGTGAC
>NZ_SMKI01000198.1 GCF_004348415.1 Streptomyces hainanensis | reverse complement strand
GGCAGAGCGTCCGTCGGATGGGTCGGGGTGGGGACAACCTGGTCTGTCGGACCGACCCGATCGACATGGCCACCGGTGAGATGGTCATGGACGCGGTCGATGTCGAACTCCCTGGCGTGCTGCCGCTGGTCGTGCGCCGGCATCACCGCACCAGTCTGCGGGAGGGCACCTGGTTCGGCCGCTCGTGGGCCTCGACCCTTGACCAGCGGCTGGTCTTCGACGAGGCCGGGCTGCGGTTCGTCACCGCCGACGGCATGATCCTCGACTACCCCCGGCCCATGCCGGGCGAGGCGGTCATGCCCGTCGAAGGACCCCGCTGGGGCCTGTCCTGGGACGGCCAGCCCGGCACACCCCTCACCATCCACCAACGTGAGACCGGGCAGACCCTCCACTTCGCGCCGACCCCCGGCCGCAAGGGCGGCGAGCTCCCCCTCACCGCCATCACCGACCGCAACGACAACCGCATCGACCTCCACTACGACGCCACCGGCGCCCCCACCGACGTCGTCCACCACGGCGGCTACCACCTCGGCATCACCACCAACGACGGCCGCATCACCGAACTACGGCTGCTCAGCGCCCCGGACCAGCCCACCCTCCTGCGCTACGCCTACGACGAGCACGGCAACCTCACGCGGATCTTCAACTCCTCATCACTGCCGTTGACGTTGAGCTACGACGAGCGGCGGCGGATCACCGGCTGGGAGGACCGCAACGGCACCTGGTACCGGTACACCTACGACGACGCCGGGCGCTGTGTCGCCACCGACGGCACCGACGGCTACCTCGCCAGCCGGATCGCCTACGACGCCGACACCCACCGCACCCTGTTCACGGACTCGCTCGGCAACACCACCGTCTACCAGTTCAACGACAGCTACCAACTCGTCACCGAGACCGACCCCCTCGGCCACCACACCCACCGCACCCACGACCGCTACGACCGCCTGCGGACCCTCGTGGACCCGCTGGGGCGCACCACCACCTACGGCTACGAGGACGGCGGCGACCTCGTCGCGGTGACCCGCCCCGACGGGCGGCAGGCCCACATCACCCGCAACACGTTCGGGCAGGCGACCGAGGTCGTCCGGGAGGACGGGGCCGTCTGGCGCCAGGAGTTCGACGCACGAGGCAACCAGGTCTCGGCGACCGACCCGGCCGGGGCGGTCACCCGCTACACGGTCGACGACCACGGTCGACCGGTCGCCACCACCGACGCGCTCGGCAACACCAGCCGCCTCGCGTTCGACGCCGCCGGCCTGATGATCGCGTCCACCGACCCGTCGGGCGCCACCCTGACCGTGCGGCGGGACTCGTTCGGCCGCCCGCTGCGGGTCACCGAACCGACCGGCGCCACCCTGAGCTGGGAGTGGACCGTCGAGGGGCGCCCGGTGCGCAGAGCGGACGCGCAGGGCGGAGTGACCGAGTGGACCTGGGATCCCGAGGGCAATCCGCTCACCCTCACCGACGAGAGCGGCAGCACCACCCGGTGGACCTACGGCCCCTTCGACCAGCCCACCGCGCAACTGCGCCCGGACGGCGCCCGCTTCGAGTTCACGCGTGACACCGAACTCCGCACCACCCGCGTCACCGCGCCCGGCGGGCTGACCTGGGAGTACACCGTCGACGCCGCCGGGCGGCCGGTCGAGGAGGTCGACTTCGACGGCCGCGCCGTCCGCTACGCCTACGACCCGGCCGGTCAACTCGTCAGCCGCACCAACGCCATGGGCCAGCGGGTCGACTACACCCACGACGCCAACGGCGTCGTCGTCGGCAAGGACGTCGACGGGCGGCACACCGCGTTCACCCTGGACGCCGCGGGACAGATCGTCGGCGCCCAGGGGCCGGACGCCGTCGTCGAGCTCGCGCGTGACCAACGCGGCATGATCCTCGCCGAGACCCTCAACTCCCGCACCGTCAGGCACCAGTACGACCTGCTCGGCCGCCCCGTGGCCCGCACCACCCCGAGCGGCCACCACACCGCCTACGCCTACGACCCGGTCGGCCACCAGGCGGAACTGGTCAGCGGCGGCCACCGACTGGCCTTCGAACGGAACGCCGCGGGCCAGGAGACGGGCCGCGCGTTCGGCACCGACACCCGGCTGGACCAGCGGTGGGACGACCTCGGCAGGCTCGTCGAGCAGGAGCTCACCGCCGAACGGCGGACGGTTCGCCACCGCGCCTACCGGTACCAGCCCAACCGCTACCTGGCGGCCGTCGACGACTCGCTCACCGGCGCCACCGCGTTCACCCTCGACCCCGAGGGCCGCGTCACGGCCGTCGAGGCCCAGGACCGGCGCGAGGCGTACGGCTACGACGCGCTCGGCAACCAGGTCGAGGCGGCCTGGCCGGAACGGATCGCCGACCTCGACGCGGCGGGCGAGCGCCGGTACGCGGGCACCCGGGTCGTCGCGGCCGGCCGCTTCCGCCACGAGTACGACGCGGCCGGCCGCACCGTGCTGCGACAGCGCAAACGGCTGTCCGGCGGGATCGAGACCTGGCGTTACGAGTGGGACGCCGAGGACCGGCTGACCGCCGTGGTCACCCCGGACGGCACCCGCTGGCGCTACCGCCACGACCCGTTCGGCCGCCGGATCGCCAAACAGCGGCTCGCCGCCGACGGAAGCGTCGCCGAGCAGACCGACTACGCCTGGTTCGGCTCGACCCTGATCGAGGAGACGGCGAGCGGCGACCCAACGGCCGCCGCCGTCACCCGCACCTGGGACTACGACGGCATCCGGCCCGTCGCCCAGACGGAGCGGGTCTCCGACGACGACATCGACGCCCGGTTCTACGCCATCGTCACCGACCTCGTCGGCACCCCCACCGAACTGGTCGACCCCGAGGGCCGCGTCGCGTGGCAGGCCCGTTCCACGCTCTGGGGCGCGGCGCTTCCCGACGCCGGCGCGGACGCCGTCACCGACACCCCGCTGCGCTTCCCCGGCCAGTACGCCGACCCCGAGACCGGCTGGCACTACAACGTGCACCGGCACTACGACCCGGCCACCGCCCGCTACACGTCACCCGACCCGCTGGGCCTGGCACCGGCCGCCAACCCCGTCGCCTACGTGCACAACCCGCACTCCTGGGCCGACCCGCTGGGCCTGGCGCCCTGCCCCCCGGGCACGGTCGACCCCTACCGCGGCGGCCGGCACGAGGAGATCGTCTTCTACGGCCACGGAGGCGTCGAGACCAACTACAGCGTGTTCACGGTGCCGGAGGGCACCTCGGTGCACTTCTACAGCCGCCACGGCGAGGTCATCTACAACGACCTGGGGCTGCGCATCGTGATGGCCAACCCGGCCCCGGTGCGCGTCTGGGGGCCCGGTTCGCAGATACCCGACTACATCCTCTTCCCACCGGGGAACCTGCCCGTCATCGGCAACCCGCGCATCGTGGCGGAACCGGTACGGCTCTCCAGCCTGCTCCAGCCCAACATGGGCAACGTGCACTGGTCGGCCTGCCGAAGTACCTTCTGACCCCGACCGCCCCTCCCGCCCCCGCTGCCGAGGAACCACCGTGACCTACTTCGCCGACCTCACGCCCTACGCCTACCTCCCGAGCTCCGTGCCGCCGGGCGTGCGGGCCCTGAACGTCGGCTGGCTGGAAGCGGGGCGTCCCTTCACCTTCGGGCGCCCGCCCGAGCACTTCACCGAGCGACTCGGCCTGCTCTGCCGGGACCAGCCCCGGGCCCGGAGCATGGGGCTGCACGCCTGCGACCAGCCCCACCCGTCCGGCGGGCCGCTGGTCCCGGTGTACGCCGACATCGGGGGCGAAAGCGTGATGCTGGGCACGGCCGAGGTGCGGGTGGTCTCCGCGACCGGCGAGTGGCTGGTGGCGCCCACGCTGGTGCACCACTACGTGACACACCACGGCTACCTGCCGCCGCCCGACTTCGTCGAGGCCGTGCTGGCGGGACGGGTCGCCGGGGAGGTGTGAAGGACCGGGGGCCGTGCCTATGCTGCCCGACATGAGCGACTCTTCGGACGGTATAGCCGGAATCCCGCACCCCAACCCCCTCCGGCGGCTCACCCTCGACCAGCTGCGGCGCCGCACCAGCGTCAAGTGGCGCGAGTACCCGGAGGACGTGCTGCCGCTGTGGGTGGCCGAGATGGACGTGACGCTCGCGGAGCCCGTCGTCCGGGCGGTCACCGACGCGTTGGCGCTGGGCGACACCGGCTATCCGCACGGCACCGGGTACGCCGAGGCGCTGTCCGGGTTCGCGCACCGCCGGTGGGGCTGGGACGGCCTCGCCGTGGCGCGGACGAAGGCGGTGCCCGACGTGATGACCGGCATCGTGGAACTGATGCGGCTGCTCACCGGCCCCGGCGACGCGGTGGTGGTCAACTCCCCGGTGTATCCGCCGTTCTACCCGTTCCTCGGCGACCTCGACCGGCGGGTGGTGGAGGCCCCGCTGGGCCCCGAGGGGCGGCTCGACCTCGACGCGATCGAGGACGCGTTCCACCGGGAGACCGCCGGCGGGCGGCGGACCGCGCTGCTGCTCTGCAACCCGCAGAACCCGACCGGCACCGTCCACACGGCGGAGGAGTTGACGGCCGTCGCCGCGCTGGCCGACCGCTACGGGGCGCGGGTGGTGGCCGACGAGATCCACGCCCCGCTCACGGCGCCGGACGCCACGTTCGTGCCGTACCTGAGTGTGCCGGGCGGCGAGAACGGCTTCTCGTTGATGTCCGCCTCCAAGGGCTGGAACCTCGCCGGCCTCAAGGCCGCGCTCGCGATCGCCGGCCCGGCGGCCGCCGCCGACCTGGCCCGGCTGCCCGGGGAGGTCGTGGACGGCCCGAGCCATCTGTGCGTGATCGCCCACACCACCGCGCTGCGGGAGGGCGTCGACTGGCTCGACGCGCTGCTCGCCGGGCTCGACGAGAACCGGCGCCTGCTCACGAAGCTGCTGGCCGAGCGGCTGCCGGCGGTCCGCTACCGGCCCTCCCAGGCCACCTACCTGGCGTGGCTCGACTGCCGCGACCTCGGCCTCGGCGACGACCCGGCCGCCGCCTTCCTGGAACGCGGACGGGTGGCCCTCAACGGCGGCCTCCCCTTCGGCACCGGCGGCGCCGGCCACGTCCGCCTCAACCTGGCCACCTCCCCGGAGATCCTGACCGAGGCCGTCGACCGCATGGCCACCGGGTAGCCGCGCGGGCGCCCCGACTCCCGTCCGGCGGCGCCGGGTGACCCGGGGCCGGGCGCCGGGTCCGCACGCTTGGCGCGGAAGAAGCTGCGGGCGGGTGGGGGGAGCCCCCGCCGTCGGGACGGCCCCGCGCCGCGGCCCGCGGCCGGTCAGGTCGCCGCCGGCAGTCGTTCCTCGGCGAGGCGCCGCGCGACCCGCTCCAGGAGCGGGCCGGCCTCGGCCATGCAGCGCTGGGGGTCGGGCTCCAGGTCGGTCAGGGGGTAGGCGGCCTCGATGCCGGCGGCGCGCAGGGACGCCTCGTCGATGGCCAGTCGACCACAGACCGCCACCACCCGCCGGCCGGCGGCCGTGGCGGCCGCCGCGACGCCGGCCGGGGCCTTGCCGCGCAGCGTCTGCTCGTCGAGGGAGCCCTCGCCGGTGATCACCAACTCGGCCTGTGCCAGGGCCTTCTCGAAGCCAAGCACCTCAAGCAGCACCTCGATGCCGGGCCGGAACACGGCGCCGAGGCCGATCAGCGCGCCGAAGCCGACGCCGCCCGCCGCGCCCGCGCCGGGCGCGGCCGCGCACTCGGCGGCCCGCGCGCCCTCCGTCTCGCCGAGCACCCGCGCGAAGTGGGCGAGCGCCGAGTCCAGCGCCTCCACGTCCATCGGGTCGGCGCCCTTCTGCGGGCCGTAGACGGCGGCGGCGCCCTGCGGGCCGGTCAGCGGGTTGTCGACGTCGCTGGCCAGCACGAACTCGGTGTCCTTGAGCCGCGGGTCGAGCCGGGTCAGGTCGGCGGTGGCCAACTCCCGCAGCGGCCCGCCGCCGCCCGGCAGCGGGTCCCCGTCGACGTCGAGCAGTCGCGCGCCGAGCGCGGCCAGCATGCCGGCGCCGCCGTCGGTGGTCGCCGAGCCGCCGACGCCCAGCACGACGGTGCGGGCGCCGGCGTCCAGCGCCGCGGTGATCAACTCGCCGGTGCCGTACGTGGTGGCGGTGAGCGGTGCGAAGGTGAACGGCGGCAACAGCCGCAGCCCGGACGCCTGCGCCATCTCGATGACGGCGGTGCCGTCCCGCAGGGCGAACGACGCCGTGACCGGCAGCCCGAGCGGCCCCGTCACCGACACCTCGTGTGGCGTGAAACCGCCGGCCACCGCCGCGTCCACCGTGCCGTCGCCGCCGTCGGCCACCGGCAGCGCCTCGACCACCACCCCCGACCGCGCCTCGCGGATGCCCGCCGCCACGTGCTCGGCCACCTCGGCGGCGGTCAGCGATCCCTTGAACTTGTCAGCGGCGATCAGCACGCGCCCGGTCCCCGTGTCCGTCATCTCCGGCCCCTGTGGTCGTTGCGATTGCGTTGCGAAGGAACAGCCCAAGCGGGGCCGACCCTATCCGGCCACGGCGTCCTGATCCATGGTCACCGGGTGCGAGGAACGCCACCCTCCCGCCGCATATGCCACGCTCAACGCGCTTCTCCCGCCTCAGACCGGGGTGTTCATGCCGAGGTGACGCCACACGGCCTTGGCCGCGTTGTGGCCCGACATGCCGTGCACGCCGGGGCCCGGCCAGGTCGCCTGGGAGCAGAGGAAGACCGCCGGGTGCGGGGTGGTGTAGGGGGACCAGGCCGGGCGGGGCCGGAACATCGTCTGGAGGCCGCGGAACGCCCCGCAGTTGATGTCGCCGCCGACGTAGTTGGCGTTGCGCCCCGCCAACTCCCGGGGCCCGGCCACCGCCCTGGCCAGCACCAGGTCGCGGAAGCCCGGCGCGAACCGGTCGAGTTGCCGTTCGATGGCGTCGGTGAGGTCGCCGTCCCAGCCGGCCGGGACGTGGCCGTAGGCCCACAGCACGTGCTTGCCCTCCGGCGCCCGGCTCGGATCGATCAGCGTCGGCTGCGAGGTGATCAGGAACGGTCGATCCGGTGCCTGGTCGTGGACCGAGGCGGACCGCAGCGCGGTGGCGATCTCGCGGCTCGACGGGCCGATGTGCACCGTGCCGGCCCGCCACGCCTCGGACGCCGTCCACGGCATGGGCCCGTCGAGCGCGTAGTCGATCTTGAACGCGGCCGCGCCGTACCGGAAGCCCTGGAACGCCCGCCCCAGGCCGGCGATCCTGGCCAGTGCCGACGGCGAGGTGTCGAAGACGTAGGCGCGCGCCGGCGGCAGTTCGTCGAGCCGCCGCACCTCCACGTCGGTGTGGATCTCGCCGCCGAGGTCGCGCAGGTAGGCGGCGAGCGCGTCCGAGATGGACTGCGAGCCGCCCCTGGCCACCGGCCAGCCGCGCTCGTGCGCCGCCAGCGCGAAGACCAGCGCGATGGCCGCGGTGGCCGGGGTCGTCGTCGGGGAGATCACGTGCGCCGCCAGGCCGGTGAGCAGCGCCCGCGCCCGGTCGTCCCTGAACCGCCTGGTCACCCACGAGATCGGCTGGAGCCCCGTGAGGCCGAACCGCCCCAGCGTCAGCGGATCGCGCGGCGCCCCGTCCCACGGCACCTTGAGGAAGTCCCCGACCAGCGAGTCCCAGCGGCCGAGGTAGGGCGCGATCAGGCGCCGGTAGGTTCCCGCGTCCCGCTCCCCGAACGAGGCCGCGGTCTCGCCGACCGACCGCGCCAGCACCGCGGCCGTGCCGTCGGGGAACGGGTGGGCGAGCGGCAGCTCCGCGTGCAGCCACTCGAGACCGTACCTGGCGAGCGGCATGGCCGAGAAAGCAGGCGAGCCGATGCCCATCGGGTGCGCGGCGGAGCAGGGGTCGTGCCGGAAGCCGGGGAGCGTCAACTCCTCGGTGCGCGCCCCGCCGCCCACCGTCTCCTTCGCCTCGAAGACCGCGACCGACATCCCCCGACGGGCCAACTCCACCGCCGCGGTCAACCCGTTGGGCCCGGCCCCCACCACGACCACGTCACGCAACGACGCCACTACGGCTCCCCTCACCGTTGAGGACCTGCCGGCCGCCTGGCCGGGCCGGCGTCCGGGGGACCGAGGATACGCGGCCGGCCACGCGGCGCCTCGGCCGGCCACGGGGTTCGGCGCGGCGGTTCGGCGCGGGGTTCGGCCTCGGCGCCCCGCCGGCGCGTCGGTCGGCCGCGCCGTGGCGTCGTCGGTGGGCGCGCCCCCGGTGCGGCGGGAGCGTCAACTCCTCGACGGAGTCGCCCTCCCGGAACCGTCGGAGGTGCGCGGCGCCGGGCGTCGCCCGGGCCTCAGGCCGCGGCGTTCGACTCCCGCCCGGTGAGCAGCGCGAGGACCCGGCGGGCCGTGGCCTCGTCGCGGGCGGCGGTGAAGGGGAGCGCGTTGCCGCCGGCGACGGCGAACGGTTCGCCGGCCAGCGTGAGATGGGTGCCACCCGCCTCGGTGACCAGCAGCAGCCCGGCGGCGTGGTCCCAGGCGGCCTCCCAGGAGAACGCCACCGCGTCCAGCAGGCCGCGGGCGATCGCCAGGTACTCGAGGCCGGCGGAGCCGCAGGCGCGCGGCGCCACCCCGTCGGACCAGAGGCCGGACAGGGCGCGCTTCTGGTCGTCCGTGGTGTAGTCGGGGTGCGAGGCCGCCACCTCCAGGACCTTGCCGGGGTCGGGCGCCCCGGAGCGCAGCCGCTGGCCGTTGAGCGTGGCGCCGGCGCCCCGGCGGGCGTGCGCCAGCTGCTCGCGCGCCGGCGCGTACGTCCAGGAGGCCACCGGCTCGCCGCGGTGCACCAGGGCCACCAGCGTGCAGAAGCCCGGCTCGCCGCGCACGAACTGCCGGGTGCCGTCGATCGGGTCGACGATCCAGACCGGGACGTCGCCGTCCAGCGCCCGGTAGATCGAGGGGTCCTCGTGCACCGCCTCCTCGCCCACCACCACGGATCCGGGCAGCAGCCTGGCCAGCTCCTCGGTCAGCCGGCGCTCGGCGGCGCGGTCGGCGACGGTCACCAGGTCGTGCGGCCCGGTCTTCACCGACACCTCGTGTTCGGCCAGCCGCCGCCACCGCGGCATCACCTCGTCGTCGGCGGCCGCCCGAACGGCCTTCTCCACCCTCGCCACCAGCTGCTCGTCCATCATGTCCCCAGCTAAACACGCTGGCGGGAACTCCGGGCGGCCGGGCTCCGGCGCTCAGGCGACGCCCGCGCGGCGCAGCTCGCTGGTCACCGCGTAGTGGTGGCTCGGCGAGACCCGGAGGGCGGCGTCGAGCAGCAGCGGCGCCACCACGCGTGGGTCGTGGGTGGCCGCCAGCGCCGCCTCCTCCGCGGTCCTGGCCCGCACCAGCGCGGTGAGCAGCGTCACCGCCTCCGCGCCCCGGCCGGCCCGCCACAGCTCGGCGGCGATGCCGCCGGCCTCGGGCGCCGGGCGGGCGGCGCCCTGCCGCAGCAGCTGGTCGCAGTCGCGGTGCCGGCCGGCGCCGGCCAGCGCGTCGGCCACGGCCGCGAGAGGCCCGGGCGGCAGCGACGCCGCCTCCCAGAGCAGCGTCGCCACGTCGGACGACATCCCGGTCCGCTCCAGCTCCGCCACGAGCAGGGGCAGCCGGGCGGCCGGGCCGCCGGCCGCCTCGGAGAGCAGCACGTGCGCGGCGCCGCTCTGCCCGTCGGCCCGCAGCTTCCGCAGCCGCTCGACGGCGTCGTGCGCGGCCCGGTGCTCCTCGGCGGTCACCCGCTCACGGCGCTCCTGCCGGGTCTCCTGCCCGGCCTCCCGCCTGGTCTCGCGCATCGCCCCGGCGAAGCGCGAGCCGCTGGGCGGCGCGGCGGCCGGCGGGGGGCCGGCGGCCGCCGCCGGCTCGGCCGGCGGCCGGGCCGACGGCGGTGTCTGCGGCCGTGGGGGCGCCAGGGCCTGCTCCTCGACGCCGGCGAACCGCGCGCTCCGCGCCCTGCGCGCCGGCTTGCGGTCCGCTCTGCGCTCCGCGTTCCGCGCCGGCGGACCCGAGGCCGGCGATGGGTCCTGGACGGCCGCCCGGTCCATCAGCGCCGCGAGCCGGGCCCGCAGCTCGGACCGCCGCGCCACCACCCGTTCCTCGTCGTCCTGCGCCCACATCCGCAGCGCGCCGATCCGGTCCGCCTCCCGGGCCTGGCCGGCCTGCCGGGCGTCATCCTCCGAGACGACCAACTTGCGTTGGTTCGCGCGGAGTTGCCGCTCCGACCGGTCCAGCTCCGCGAGCCGCCCGGTCAACGACTCGCGGGCGCCGGACAGCGAGTCCTGCGCGCGCGCCGCCGCCTCGTAGGAGCCGCGCAGCCGCCGGGCGGCGTTCTCCGCCGCCTCCGCGCCGTGTCGGGTGGCGAGATCCTGGAGCAGATCCGCCACCGCGTCCCACGGCGGCAGCTCGCGCCCCGCCAACCACTCCGTCAACTCGGAACCGCTGCGCCGCGCGAACGCGGCGAACCAACCGGAATCCGGATCGAGAGCGTCCGTGACCGTCCGCAGTGCCGCCGTGAACTCGGCAAGCCGAGCGATCAGTTCCCGCTGAGCCATGGGGACACCTGCCATGCCGGTAACTGAAGCCAAGCCATGTTACGACTTCTGTTTCCGTACGGCTACGGGGAGTTTTCAACCTCCTCTTTTCGGACTTTACCCGCCGTCGATTCGGCTTCGAACGAGCGTGAGCCCTCGGTGATCACCGTCCGACGGCGTAACCCTGCATCCCCCGCGGGTTGGCCGCCGCCGCCAGCACCCCCGACTCCGGGTCCCTGGCCACCGCGCACAGCCGCCCGACGGACCACGGCTCGGCCACCGTCACCCGGTGTCCACGGCGGCGCAGCTCCTCGATGGTCGCCGCGTCGAACCCGGGCTCCACGGTGACGCTCCCCGGCTGGGTGCCGCGCGGGTAGAAGGAGCTGGGGAAGCTGTCCTGGTGCCAGCCAGGGGCGTCGATCGCGCCCTGGAGGTCGAGTCCGCCACGCACCCCGGGGCGGAGCGCGGCCGCCAGGAAGAAGTGCAGCTGCCACTGGTCCTGTTGGTCGCCGCCCGGCGTGCCGAAGGCCAGCACCGGCTCCCCGCCGCGCAGCGCCATCGACGGGCTGAGCGTGGTGCGCGGCCGGCGCCCCGGGGTGAGCGAGGACGGCAGCCCCTCCTCCAACCAGGTCATCTGCAGCCGGGTGCCGAGCGGGAATCCGAGCCCCGGGACCACCGGGCTCGACTGGAGCCAGCCGCCGCTCGGCGTCGCGCTGACCATGTTGCCCCAGCGGTCCACGACGTCCAGGTGGCAGGTGTCGCCCCTGGTCTCCCCGGTCCGCGCCACCGTCGGCTCGCCGATCCCGGAGACGGCGCCGGGCGCCACCGGCAGCTCGCCGGCGGCGCGCCCGGCGAGCGCGCTGACCCGGGGTGCGCGTCCGCCCGGACTGCCGGGCCGCAGCTCGTGGGAGGCGGTCTCGCCGATCAACGCCCGGCGCTCCGCGTTGTACCCGGGCGACAGCAGCTCGGCCAGCGGCACCGGGGCCGCGTCGCCGTACCACGCCTCCCGGTCGGCCATGGCGAGCTTGCTCCCCTCGATCAGGGTGTGCAGATACTCCGGCGTCCCGTAGGAGGCGGCGTCGATCCCGCCGTCCAGCAGGGCGAGTTGCTGCGGCAGCACCGGGCCCTGGCTCCACGGCCCGGCCTTGCAGACCGTCCAGCCGCGCCACTCGTAGCGCACCGGCTCCTCGTAGCCGGCCGACCAGCCCGCCAGGTCGTCGCCGGTGAGCACGCCGGCGTGCCGCTCGCCCGACGAGTCCATGGCCGGGGTGGCCGCGTGTTCGGCGATCGCCTCGCCGACGAAACCCTCGCGCCAGACCCGCCGGGCCGCGTCGATCCTGGCCTCCCGGTCGCCGGTCGCCGCGCTCGCCTCCTTCAACACCCGGCGCCAGGTGGCGGCGAGCGCGGGATTGCGCAACAGCGCGCCGGGGGCCGGCGCGCGCCCCCCGGGCAGGTAGACCTCGGCGGAGGACGTCCACTCGGTCGTGAAGAGCTCCCGCACGCTCTCCACGGTGGCCCCGATCCGCTCCACCGCCGGGTGGCCGCGCTCCGCGTAGCCGATGGCGTACGCCAGCACCTCGGAGAGCTCGAACGTGCCGTGGTCGCGCAGCAGCGTCAGCCAGGCGTCGAAGGCGCCCGGCACCACGGCGGCCAACGGGCCGGTGCCCGGGACGAGTTCGAGGCCCAGCCCGGTGTAGTGGTCGATGGTCGCCCCTGCCGGCGCCGGGCCCTGCCCGCAGAGCACCCGCACCTCGCCGCCGGCCGGCGCCAGGATGATCGGCACGTCCCCCGCCGGGCCGTTGAGGTGCGGCTCCACCACGTGCAGCACGAAGCCGGCGGTCACCGCCGCGTCGAAGGCGTTGCCGCCGTTCTCCAGCACGGCCATCGCCGACTGCGAGGCGAGCCAGTGGGTGCTGGAGACCATGCCGAAGGTGCCCTGCAACGTGGGGCGCGTGGTGAACATGCGGCGGAGCATACGCTTTTCGCATGAGTAGTGACGAGGGCGTGAAGCGCCCCCTGATCGCGATCCTGAGTGGCGCCGGGATCTCCACCGACTCCGGTATCCCGGACTACCGTGGCCCCGCCGGCCTGTGGCGACGCGACCCCGACGCCGAGAAGCTGGTCACCTACGACTACTACATGAACGACCCGGAGATCCGCCGGCGTTCCTGGCTGATGCGGCGCGACAGCACCGCCCTCACCGCCCGGCCGAACCGGGCCCACGAGGCGGTGGTGCGTCTCGAAAGGTCGGGGGCGCCGGTCCGGGTGATCACCCAGAACGTCGACGGTCTGCACCAGGCGGCCGGGCTGCCGGACCGCAAGGTGCTCGAACTCCACGGCTCGGCGCGGTCGGTGCTCTGCACCCGGTGCGACGCGCGCTCCACCACCGAGGAGGCGCTGGCCAGGGTGGCGACGGGGGAGCCCGACCCGGCGTGCCGAGCGTGCGGCGGGATCCTCAAGACCGCGACGGTGATGTTCGGCCAGCACCTCGAACCCGAGGTGCTGGCCCAGGCGACGGCCGTCGCCCGCGCCAGCGACGTCTTCGTCGCGGTGGGCAGCAGCCTCCAGGTGCAACCCGCCGCCTCGCTCGCCGGCCTCGCGGCCGAACACGGCGCTCGCCTGATCATCGTCAACGCCGAGCCGACCCCCTACGACGACCTCGCCGCCGAGGTGGTCCGCGAACCGATCGGCGACGCGCTGCCACCACTGCTCGACGCCCTGACTCCGCGGTCCCGTTGACAGCGCCGAAGTCCACCACCATGTTGCCGGTGGCCTCGTGCACCGGCAGGCCCGAGCCGATCGCGGCCGCCATCGGCTCCTCGATGATGTGCACCTGGCGGG
>NZ_SMKI01000197.1 GCF_004348415.1 Streptomyces hainanensis | reverse complement strand
GACCGGCGGCGTCGACCTCACCCTCACCGCCGCCACCAACGGCTCCGCCACCCTCTCCCCGGCCGGCGACCGACTGGTCGCCGAGGTGCAGAACGTCCTGTGGTCGATCCCCCGGGCCGGCGGCCGGGCCGTCGCCCTCACCCCGGCCGACCTCGAACCCAACCGCCCGCAGTTCTCCCCCGACGGCCGGCGGATCGCCGTCTGCGCCTACCGCGACGGCGGATTCCACATCTGGACCCTGAACCCCGACGGTTCGGACCCCCGGCAGCTCACCGAGGGCCCCTGGGACGACCGCGCCCCCGCCTGGTCGCCCGACGGCACCCGGATCGCCTTCGCCTCGGAACGCGGCGGCGACCCGGTGGCCGGCAGCCCGTACCGGGTCTGGGTCCTGGACGTGCGCTCCGGCGACCTGCGGCGCCTCACGGGCCTGCCGGGCCAGGAGGGCCCCGGCCAGGAGGGCACCTGGGAGGACTTCGACCCCACCTGGTCGCCGGACGGCGGCCGGGTGTTCTTCGTCCGCGCCGGCACCACCCCGGCGGGCACCATCCAGGCCCGGAGCATCGCCTCGGTGCCCGCCGACGGGTCGGGACCTGTCCTGCTGGAACACACCGACGACGGGCCGGCCCAGGCCCAGGTCATGACCCCCGCGCTCTCCCCCGACGGGCGCCTCGCCTATCTGCGCACCACCCCGGCGCCCGCCGCCTCCTGCGTCCTCGTCGTCGACGGCGGGACCGTCGCGACCGACGCCGAGGTGCTCCCCGTCCCGGTGCGCTGGACCTCCCGGGACACCCTGCTGGTCAACGCCGGCGGCCGGTTCCAACTCGTCGACCCGGCCGCGACCAGGGCGGCCGAGACCATCGCCTTCACCGCCACGCTCCCCGTCGGACAACCCCGATACCGCGTCAGGTCGTACGACTTCGACGGCACCGGCGACCGCGCGGCGCGCGGCCTGCACCAGCCGGCACTCTCCCCCGACGGCCGGCGGGTGGCCTTCGCCGCGCTCAACTCCCTCTGGACGGTGCCGGTCACCGGCGGCACGCCGCGCCGCGTCGTCCGGGCCGACCCCACCCGCTACCTGCTGGCCCCCGCCTGGACCCCGGACGGCCGCGGCCTGCTCTACGTCGACGACCGCGACGGGCTGCTCGCCGTCCGCCGACGCGACCTCGACTCCGGCGCCGACACGGTCCTGGCCGACGGCGGCCGGGTCTTCCCCGCGCTCTCCCCGGACGGCGACCGGCTCGCCTGCCTCGACATGGCCGGCAACCTCGTCGTGCGCCGGCTCGCCGACGGCACGGAACGGGTGCTCGCCGCGCCGCTCGGCGGCGGCGGACTCCCGGGCCCGCCGAGCTGGTCGCCCGACGGCCGCCGCCTCGTGCTCTGCGACCGCAACCGCCTCAACGGCCGCTTCCGTGAGGGGTACAACCTGATCCGCGTCGTGGACGCCGAGACCGGCGCGGCCGCCCTCCACGCGTTCCGCCCGCACACCTCGCTCTCCGACCGCTACGCCTCCGGGCCCGTCTGGTCCCCGGACGGCCGCCACCTCGCGGTGGTCGTCGAGTCCGCGCTCTGGCTCCTGCCGGTCCGGCCGGACGGCACCCCCGAAGGGACGCCCCGCCGACTGACCCCGGCGGACGAGCCCGCCGACCACCCCTCCTGGTCCGGCGACTCCAGGACCCTGCTCTACCTCGCCGCCGGCCGGCTGCGCACCGTCGACGCCGACGGCGGCGCCCCCCGCACCGTCGACGTGCGGCTGACCTACCGCCGCCCCCGGGCCAGGGACGTGGTGGTGCACGCCGGTCGGCTCTGGGACGGCACCGGCGACCACGTCAGGGACGACGTCGACGTGGTGGTCAGGGCGGGCCGGATCACCGCCGTCGAACCCCACCGCCCGGGCCGGCCCGCGGCCCGGCGCCACGACGCGTCCGACCGGACCGTGCTCCCGGGTCTGTGGGACGCCCACATCCACCCCTGGCAGAGCACCTACGGCGGCCGGCAGACCGCGCTCCAACTCGCCTACGGCATCACCACCACCGTCTCGCTCGGCGGCTTCGCCTACGAGCAGGCGCGGATCCGGGAGGCGCTGGCCGCCGGCGAGTTGACCGGCCCCCGGCTGCTGGCCACCGGTGAACTCCTGGACGGCTCCCGGGTCGCCTACAGCATGGGCAGGGCCCACGCCACCCGGGACGGGCTGCGCCGCTCCCTGGCCAGGGCCGGGGCCCTCGACTGGGACTTCGTGAAGACCTATGTCCGCGCCCCCGGTTGGCTGATGGCCGAGGCCGCGGAGTTCGCCCACGAGCGGCTCGGCGTCCGCGCCGGCAGCCACCTCTGCTCGCCCGGCGTGCAGCTCGGCCAGGACCTGACCACCCACCTCCAGGCGACCCAGCGCCTGGAGCACGGCCACGCCACCTCGGCCGGCGGCCACGCCTACCAGGACGTCACCGAGATCTACACGGCCACCGACTTCCGGCTGGTGGCCACCCCCTTCACCGCCCTGCCACTGCTCGGCGAGGAGCCGGGGCTGGCGGACGACCCGCGGGTCACCACGCTGATGCCGCCCTGGGACACCGGGGCGGTGCGGGCCCGGGCGGCCCAACCGCCCAGCCGGGACGAGCTGTCCACGCTGGAGCGGGAGACCGACGTCTACCGGGCGGTGCTGGCCGGCGGCGGGGTGGTCGCGCTCGGCACCGACCAGCCGCTGGTGCCCGTCGGCCTCCATCTCCACCTGGCGCTGCGCGCGCTGCACCGGGCCGGCCTCGGCGTGGCCGAGACGCTGCGCACCGCGACCGTGCTGCCGGCGCGGGCCTTCGGCGCCGAGGACGATCTCGGCACCGTGACCGAGGGCAGGCTGGCCGACCTGACGGTGGTGGACGGCGACCCGTTCACCGACTTCTCGTCGCTGGTCCGCACCGTCGCCGTGCTGCGGGGCGGGGAGCCCGTCGAACAGGCGGCGCTCGTCGCGGCGTTCGCGGGCGCCCCGGGGCCGCGCGCGGGCGGCCGCACCGCCGAGGAGTGGCGGGAGGTGGGCAGGCTGCTGCGACGGGAGGGCTGCTGCGACGGCGGTTGGTGAGTCGCCGTCCCGGCCGGAGCGTGGCCGCTGCCGGTTCCGGCGGCGGCCACGCTCCGGCGGCTCAGGTGGCCGTGCAGGAGCCGCCGTTGAGGGCGAAGCCGGTGGGCGCCGCCGCGTTGCCGGTGTGGGTCGCCTGGAAGCCGATGCCGACGCTGGCTCCCGGCGCGATGGTGCCGTTGTAGGGCGCGTTGACGGCCGTGACCGCGCCGGACGTGGGGCTGTAGGTGGCGTTCCAGCCCGAGGTGATGGTCTGGCCGGCGGGCAGGGTGAAGCGCAGGGACCAGCCGTTGACGGCGGTGGTGCCGGTGTTGGTGACGGTGAGGGTGGCGGTCAGGCCGGTGTTCCAGCCGTTGACGGCGGCCGTGACCCGGCAGGTGCCGGTGCCCGGGTCGGGATCCGGCCCGGGCCCGGGGCCGGGTTCGCCGAGCGCGGCGGTCAGCGCCGGGTACCAGCGGCTCTCCAGCTTCTGGATGCCGGTGGTCTCGTTGGGGTGCACGCCGTCGGTGGTGTCCGTCGCGGTACTGAACCCCGTCCACTGGTCGACCACGGTGACCGGGGAACGGTCGGTGCCGTTCGCGGCGGCCCAGCCGGGGATGGCGGCGTTGAGCGCGACCGCCCCCTGGGCGCAGTCGGCGCAGCCGCTGGGGTTCATCGGCGGAATCTGCGCGACGATCAGCCTGACGTCCGGGTTGTCGGCCCGCATCTGGCCGAGCAGCCGGGTGTAGGCGTCCAGGATGGTGGCGGGGGGCAGGTGGCTCCACACGTCGTTGGTGCCGAGCATCATCATCACGACGTCCGGGCTGGTGGCGGACAGCCAGCCGGGGAGCTGGTTGTCGTTGGCGATGCCGGTGGCCAGGAACCCGCCGTGGCCCTCGTTGTCGACGTCGAAGGTGCCCTGGCAGTAGGGGTTCTGCTGGGTGCCGACGAAGTCGACGTCGGTGTAACCGGTGGCCTGGAGGTGCTGCCACAGCAGCGCGCGCCAGCAGCCGTTGTTGCCGGTGATGGAGTCCCCGAGCAGCATGACCCGGGTGGGGGTGGCAGCCGCGGCGGACTGCGTCGTGAGACCGGCGCCGGTCGCGACCAGCAGGGCGAACAGCAGCGCCAGGAGCCGGTGGAACCGGCGTCGTCGGGAGGGAGGCATCGACGCTCCTCGGGAGTCGTGAGTGGACGGCCGTCGGGTGGCGGGCCGGTCGCGGGCACGCGAGGCCGGCCCCCAGACCTTGGGAGCGCTCCCAGACGGACTATCGATCCGCCGGACCGGACCGTCAATCCCCGCCGTCGACCCCTACCTCCCGGCCGCTTCGAGGATGCGCTCGACCACCAGGGCCTGTCGGTCGGTCGGCAGGGCGTGGCCCGCGCCTGGCACGATCTCCACCGTGGCGGCGGGCATGAGTGCGCCGATGCGATCGGCGGCCCGCCTGGAGTCGTGCAGGGCGCTGCGTTCCCCCAACAGGAAGAGCGAGGGGACCCGCACGCGCCGCATTTCCTCGTCGGTGAGGACGTGGGCCAAGGGGAGGGCGCGGCGAAAACCAACGCCCGCGCGGATCATGCGCATCAACTCGCGCTCCAGGATGGCGCTGTTGCCGATCAGGCGGGCCAGGCGAGGCCTGAGCGGGAGCGGCGCGATGCCGGCCAGGCCACTGGCCATCACCCACGCGAAGAACCGCGGGCCGGGCGTGGCCAGGCCCCCGGGCTCCACGAGGGTGAGGCCGGCGATCCGGCCAGGGTGGTGAACCTGGTGGTGGAGTGACAGCCAGCCGCCGCACGAGCAACCGACGGCATGTCCGCCGGTCACGTCGAGGGCGGCCAGGAGTTCGCCCAGCCAGGCCGCGCCGTCTCGGCCGTCGGCGATGGGGGCGGTCTGCACGCTCGCGCCCGGCTCGCCCACCGTGTCCACGGCGATGACGGGTCGCTGCCGACTCAGCGCGTCGATGTAGCCGTGCCACATCAGGGAGTTGCCGCCGCCGCCCGACAGCAGCACGATCGGCCCGCCGTCCTGCGGGCCGGTGGCGTCCGACGGGCCGGTTCGGTAGGCCCGGGTCGTCCCGAAGGAGGTCGGAACATCGAGCGTCTCCCGTGACCCGGGCGGCCACAGCGTCTCCAGGGCCTGCTGGTAGGCGGCGCTGAACCGGTCTCTTATCTTGTCGTTCCTGAATTCGCTCACTGCCATGATACAGATGTATCATATACATCTGTATCACGAAAGAGGGGGTCGCGACATGCCGGCGCGGGTCGATCACGAGGAACGCAGGAGGCAGATCGCCGAGGCGCTGCTGCGCATCGCCGACGCACAGGGGCTGCAGTCCGCCAGCATGCGGGCGGTCGCCACCGAGGCCGGCGTCTCCCTGCGGCTGGTGCAGTACTACTTCACTACCAAGGAAGAGCTGCTGCTCGACGCGCTGGCCAGACTCGGCGGTCAACTCGAGTCCCGGATGAAGCGGTGGATCCGCGCCGCTGGCTCCCCACCCACCCCCCGAAGCATCGTGACCGCGTTGCTGTCGTGCATGGTGCCGACTGATCAGGAGAGCCGCCGGATCGTCAGGACGTACTCCGCGTACTATGCCCTGGTGCTCGACGCCCCCGAGGTGTTGGAGAAGCACGGCACGACCCCGCCCATCCTGCTCGAGGCCTTCGTCGCCGAACGGATCCGCACCGCCCAGCAGGCCGGGGAGGCCGACGCCGCCAGGGATCCGGAGATCGCCGCCGCCGGGCTGCTGGCCATGGTCAACGGCCTGGGCTCCAGCGTGTTGGGCGGCCAGCGCGACGGCGACTCCGCGCTGGCGATCCTCACCCACCACCTGGACGAGCTCTTCAACCCGCGCTGAGGGGCGGTACCGAAGCCGCGCCTGCGCCGTCGCCGGACGACGCCGGCCGGTCGGCGGCGTCGTGGCCCGGGGTCGGCGTGCGCGGCATCGTCGCTCCGGCCGCGACCTCCACCGTCTGGAGCGCGACGGCGGCGGCCGGGTGCCCGGGCGGCAGGACGTCGGTGGCACCCAGCGCGGCGTGCGTGCCGGTCGGCCGGTGGACACCGCCGAGGTGGCCGCCACCGCGGCGAGCGCCAGAGCCCGCCGAGCAGGGTCAACAGGTGCCAGCAGCGCCGCCGGAGTCCGCGTCCCCCAGGGCCGCACCAGGGCCGAGGGGAGGACGATCCCGCGGCGGGTAGGGCGTCATCGCCGGCGCCGCGCCGTATCCGCCGATCCGGCCGGCCCGTTCCCACCACGTCATGTCCCGCTCCCCGCGTCCCTCGCCGCTCCCCCGCGCGGGGGAGGCGGATCGTCACCGGGCAGGAGGCGTGCGGGGCGCGCCAACCGGCAGCCTGGGGACATGATCACGAGATCGCGGGCCGCCCACCGTCCCGCTCGGCGCTCGGCGCTCGGCGCCGTGGCCGTCGCCGCCTGTCTGCCGTACCTCGTCGACCGCCCGTGGCTGGCGCCGCCGGTGGGGCTGGCCGTGCTCGGCGCGTTGGTCGTCCTCGGGGCCGGGGTCGGCGCCCTGCTGGCCCGGTTGGCGCCGGCGCTGCTCGGGCCCACCCCGGCGGACCGGCTGGCCGCGGCGGAGCGTCGGGCCGCCGACCTGGCCGTCCGCAACCGGTTGGCGCGCGGCGAGTCGCTGCTCTTCCCGGCCGCGGTGCGGGAGTTGGCCAGGCGCCACGCCCCGGTGCCTCGGGCCGACGCGCCGCGCGGGCGGCTGAGCGAGCGGGAGGAGCAGGTGCTGCGGCTGCTGGCGGAGGGGCTGACGAGCGCGGAGATCGCGGACCGGCTCGCGGTGGGCGCGCAGACGGTCAAGACACACGTGGCGGCGGTACTGGCCAAGCTCGGGGCGCGCGACCGCACCCAGGCGGTGATCGCGGCGTACGAGCGGGGGTTCGTGGTCCCGGGCCGGGGCGCGTGAGGCGGCGTTCGGCGGGGCGCGCCGGGTGGGGTCAGAGCACGACGTCGGGCAGCCAGTCGACCGTCAGGATGCGGGCGACCTGGTCGCGTCGCGACTCGATCATGTACTCGACGACGCCGTACACCTCGTCGGCGTCCTCGACGGTGGCCCGGCGCAGCGTGTCGGCCCACGGGTAGGCGAGGGGCCAACCCGCCTGGTCGGCCTGCCACTCCAGGGTGCGGATCAGGGTGCGGAGCGCGTCCCAGGGGGCGCCCTGGTGTTTGGCGAGCTGTTCTTCGAGGTCGGGGTCGCCGTAGACGTCCCAGCGGGTCACGCAGCGTCTCCGACGCGGCGCCAGGGGCCCTCGCCGAACGCCGCCCGGGCGTACTGCTCGGCGCGGTCGGCGCGTTGGGAGAGCCGGCCGCACGACCACCAGCGGCGCAGCACGCGGCGGCGGGCCTCGGCGTCGGGTGCCCGGTCGATCTCGTGCCGGGCGCGGTCGCGGTCGCCGAGGTCCTGCATGGCGACGATCTCCTCGGCGGACGGCATCTCGGCGGCGGGGCTCGCACTCATCTGGGCCTCCTCGTGCTGCTCACCCCGCAGCGTAGCGGTTCCTGGGGCGCGTCTACCCCGGTGCGCCGGGGTTCAGTCGGCGGCCGGGTCGAGATGGCGGACGTCGCCGAGGGCGGTGAGCCGGCGGCTGCGGTGGAAGTCGTCCTCGTGCAGGGTGGTGATGCTGCCGGAACGCGCCTGGAAGATGACGTGGTCGAGGGCGTCGAGCGGCATCCCGATCCAGGACGCGACGACGAAGGTCAGGGCGAAGCCGTGGGTGACGACGACCTGGTGTTCGGCGGGGTGTCGCAGGATCTCGTCCATGGCCGCGTAGACGCGCCGGGCGACCGCCGCGTTGGGCTCGGCGCCCGGCACGCCCTCGTCGTACGTCATGCGGTCGCCGACGGCCGGTGGCGGGACGAACCGCTGGTCGAGCCAGGCCTGCGGCCTGCCCTCCGCCTCCCCGAACGACTTCTCCCGAAGTCCCGGGTGCGGGACGGGTTTCCGGCCGAGGGCCTGGCCGACGGCGTCGGCGGTCTCACGGGTGCGGCGCAGGTCCGAGGTGAAGACCTGCGCCTCGGCGCCGCCGGGGATCCGCGCCCGCAGTTCACGGGCGATCGCGCCGGCGGCCCGGAGCCCCTCGGGGGTGAGCCGTGAGTCGTGCCAGCCGCCGACGACTCGCTCGACGTGGTGCGTCGCCTCGGGGTGGGTGACGACGTGGATCGTGCGCATGGGGGGGCGGCCCTTCCGTGGGTGGCTGGGTGGCTTCGGCGGCTCAGTGGTCCGGGAAGGCGGCGCGGAGGCGGGCGGCCAGGGTGGCGGCCTCGCCTTCGGTGCGGGGGAGCACGCCGTTCTCGGTCATCAGGGCGTGGAACTGCTGCTCCCGGTAGGGGGTTCCGGCGGGCAGGCCGGCGACGTGCCAGTGGACGTGGGCGTTGCCCTGCTGGCTGCCGAGTGACAGCAGGTAGGTCCGCTCGGGTCCCAGCACCGTCTCGACCGCCAGGGCGGCCCGGCGGACGAACGACATCAGCCGCAGGTAGGCGGGCCCGTCCAGGTCGCGGACCACGTGCTCCACGTGGGCCTTCGGCGCCACCAGCACCTTCCCCGGCACCGTGGGCCAGCGGTCGAGGAAGGCGACGTGTTCGTCGTCCTGGTGGACCGTGGCGTGCGCGTACGCCGGATCGCCCGCCACGAAGGCGCACACGAAGCACGGGCCGCCGCGCGCCCTGGCCTCGTACGCCTCGGCGTCCATGGACCGCCGGGCTTCCGACATGCCGTCTCCCTCCACCGACGCGGCGCGGTCAGCGCTGCCTGAAGACCAGGAGCAGCGCCGGCCGGGCGTCGTGCGGGTCGGACGTCACCGACTCCATCCGGTCCAGTTGCCACCCGGCCAGCTCCACGCCCTCGATCACGTCCGACAGCCCGTCGTCGGGTCCGGGCCCCGACGTGGCCAGCGTGACGACCGTCGAGAACACCCAGTGCCCCGCGGCCTTGCGTGCCTCCGCCGCCGCGACGAACTCCCGTGCCGCCTCCCGCCACATGCCCGGCTCCTCCCGCTCGGCGATCCGCCAGCGTATCCGGGGCCGGTGCGGCTCCCGGGAGGCGGGTACGGTCCGCGCGGGTCAGAGCCAGCCGGGCAGCACGAAGATCCCGACCGCCAGCACGGGGGCGACCACGATCATGCTCATGCCCCAGGTCATCAGCCCCCTGAAGGTCCGGTCCCTGGCCTCCTGCGGGGCGCTGGCGACGACGAGCGCGCCGCTGGTCGAGAACGGGGAGGAGTCGACCACGGACGAGGAGACGGCGAGCGCGATGATCAGGCCGACCGCGCCGACCTGCCCGGTCTGGAGGAACGGCACCGCGAGCGGGATCAGCGCGCCGAGGATGCCGGTGGTCGAGGCGAAGGCGGAGACGCCGCCGCCGATGAGGCAGATGACGAGGGCGGCAAGCAGCGGGATCCCGATGCCGGCGACGCCGTCGCCGAGGTACGTGATGGTGCCGACGCTCTCCATCAGCCCCACGTAGGTCACCACGCCGCAGACGAGCAGCACGGTGGGCCACGCGACGTCGGCGACGCACCGCGTGGTGGCGTCCGGCCAGGCCAGGATCAGCACCGTGGCGATGCTCAGGGCCAGCAGGCCCACGTTGAACTCCAGTGCCAGCGCGCCGACGGCGAGCAGTGCCATGCCGGCGAGCGTGGCGATGCGCCGCGCGTTCAGGGTGGTGGCCTCGACGGCCGACGCCGTGCCGGTGCGGGTCGCGGTGGCGGTGGCGGTGCCGCCCGTATCGGCCGGCGGGTCGCCGGCCGACGACCCGGGCTCGGGCTCGGGCTCGGTGGCGACGCGTCGCCGCAGCAGCTGCCGCCCGCCGAAGAGGAAGAAGGCCACGACGCTGAGCGCCGTGTTGAAGAGCAGGGAGCCGACCCACAGCAGCACCGGGCTGCCGGCCAGGTCGCTGCGGTCGACGACGCCGTTGGTGACGCTGCCGTAGATGCTGATCGGCGAGAAGCCGCCCGCGCTGGCGCCGTTGATGATGAGCAGGCCCATGAGCATCGGGTTGATCCGGTAGCGGGTCGCGAAGTTCAGCCCGACGGGGGCCATCATCGCGACCGCGCCCGGCACCACGGCGCCCACCATGGTGAGCAGGGCCGTGACGACGAACATCACCCAGGGGATCAGGGCTATCCGCCCGCGCACGGCGCGCACGGCGGCGCGGATCAGCCAGTCGACGGTGCCGTTGGAGCTGGCGATGGCGAAGAGCAGGGTCACGCCGACGAGGACGACGAAGAGGTCGCCGGGGAAGGCGGCGAAGACGTCCTCCTCCGAGCGGTCGAGGACGAACGTGCCGAGCAGGAAGGCGCCGAGGAAGGCGACCGCCCCCATGTTCACGGAGCGCACGGTCGCGAGAAGGAAGATGAGGACGAGGCCGAGGATGGACGTGAGTTCGATGGACATCAACGCTCCTTGACGAGAGCTCTCGCGGTCCGCGTTCCGCTACGCGTCGAGGCCGGCCAGCGCCTCGCGCACCAACTCGACCGGGTGCCAGGCGGTGCGGCCGGCGCCGTGGAAGATCTGCTGCCGGCACGACACGCCCGTCGCGGCCACCACGGTGTCGTCGGGCTCGGCGGCCAGCGCCGGGAACAGCCGGTCCCCGCCGATGGTGAGGGAGGTCCGGTAGTGCTCGGACTCGAAGCCGAACGAGCCGGCCATCCCGCAGCAGCCGGCGTCGGTCTCGACGACCCGGGCGCCGGGGATCCGGCGCAGCAGGGCCATGGTGGCGGCGGTGCCGACCTCGGCCTTCTGGTGGCAGTGGCCGTGGAAGAGGATGCGTCGCCCGGCGAGCCAGGAGTCGTCGCGCAGGGTGAGCCGCCCGGCGTCGATCGCCTCGACGAGCAGTTCCTCGACCTGCCTGACCCGCTCGGCGACGGCGCGGGTCGCCGTGGAGTCGGGGAGCAGCGCGGCGTGTTCGTCGCGGAGCATGAACAGGCAGGAGGGCTCGCAGCCGACGATGGGCGAGTCGGGCGCGGTGTCCCGGTCGAGGGAGGTGACGAGCGCCGACGCCTTCTTCTTCGCGTCGGCGAGCATCCCCTTGGACATGCTGGAGCGGCCGCAGCAGCCGCCGCCGGCGAGTTCCACCGCCCAGCCGGCGCGTTCGAGGAGTGCGACGGCCGCCCTGCCGATGCCGGGCTCGGTGTAGGTGGTGAACGAGTCGGCGAGCCAGGTGACCGTGCCGAGCGACGCGGTGGTCTCCGGGGCGGCCGGTCGGTGGCGGCGGAACCACCGTACGAGGCTGACGCGTTGGAAGGTGGGCAGCGGCCGGGCGGCGGTGATGCCGAGGAAGCGGTCGAGGAGCCGCCGCAGCAGGGGGACGCGGCCGGGCAGATTGGAGAGCGGCGCGGTGGCGGAGCCGAGCCGGTTGAGGGCGCGGATCGCGGCGAACACCCGGGAGCGGAGCGGGGTGCCGTGGATCTCGTGGTGGTGCGCCAGCGCCTCGGCCTTCAGCGAGGCCATGTCGACGCTCATCGGGCACTCGCTCCTGCACGCCTTGCACATCAGGCAGAGGTCGAGGATCCCGTGCAGCCGCTCGTCGCCGAGTGCCGCGTGCGGGTCGGGTTCCGAGAGCGCCTTCACCAGCGCGTTGGCCCGGCCCCTGGTGGAGTCCTCCTCGTTCCTGGTGGCGATGTAGGAGGGGCACATCACGCCGGCCGTCGCCTTCCGGCAGGCGCCGATGTTCATGCAGCGGTCGGCGGCCCCGCGCATGCCGCCGACCACCTCGAAGTCCAGCGTGGTGCGGAGCGGTGGGGCGGGCGGCAGGGCGTCGCGGTCGCGCAGGTTCTCGGTCATGGGCGGCGCGTCGACGATCTTGCCCGGGTTCATGACGTGGTGCGGGTCGAAGAGGTGCTTGACCCGGCGCATGGCCTCGTACAGCTCGTCGCCGAAGATCTCCCGGTTGAACTCGCTGCGGGCCAGGCCGTCGCCGTGTTCGCTGGAGTTGACGCCGCCGTACTCGGCGACCAGGTCCTTGACGGCCTCGGCGACGGCGCGCATCGTCGCGACCTCCTCCGGCCTGGTGAGGTCGACGAAGGGGCGGATGTGCAGGCAGCCGACCGAGCAGTGACCGTAGAACCCCGCCACCAGCCCGTGGTCGTCGAGGATCCCCTTGAACCGCGCGGTGTACTCGGCCAGTCGGGCCGGGGGGACGGCCGTGTCCTCGACGAAGGCCAGCGGGCGGCGGGTGCCCTCGCCGGCGGCCATCAGCAGGCCGAGGCTGGACTTGCGGACCTTCAGCAGCGCCTCCTGCTCGGCGGGGGTCACCGCGCGCAGCGTGTGGTAGCCGTGTCCGTTCCGCCGCCACAGCGCGTCGAGCGCGTCCAGCCTGGTGGTCAGCGCGGCCTCGTCGTCGCCGGTGAAGGAGACGAAGAGCAGCGCCCCGGGGTCTCCGACGAGGATGTCGCCGAGCCCGGCGAACTCACGTTTCCGCCGGGACAGTTCGAGGATGGTGCGGTCCATCAGCTCGACCTGGTGGGGCTCCTGGCTCAGCGCGTCGGTGGTGGCGGCGACGGCGGCGGGGGCGTCGGCGAAGTGGCCGACGGCGTAGACGGTGCGGGCGGGCCTCGGCACCAGGTCGACCAGGGCGTGGGTGGCGATCACCAGCGTGCCCTCCGCGCCGACCACGAACCTGGCCAGGTCGAACGGTTTCCCGGGCCCGAAGCCCAGCAGCCGGTCGAGCCGGTAGCCGCAGGCGCGCCGCCAGAACGGCGGCATGCGGGACTCGATGATCCCCTCGTTGGCGCGGACGAGTTCGGCGAGCTCCCGGTGGATGCGGCCCTCCAGCGTCGGCGCCGCCGCGCGGCGGGCCCGCTCGGCCTCGTCGACGGGTTCGAACCTGGCGCGCGAGCCGTCGGAGAGCACCACGTCGAGGGCGCGCACATGGTCGATCGTCATGCCGTGGGTGAGGGAGCCGCTGCCCGCCGAGTTGTTGCCGATCATCCCGCCGATGGTGGCCCGGTTGCTGGTGGAGGTGTCCGGGCCGAACACCAACCCGTGGGCGGCCGCGGCCCGGTTGAGCTGGTCCTGCACGACGCCGACCTCGACCAGGGCGGTGCGCGCCACCGGGTCGATCTCCAGGATCCGGTTCAGGTGCCGGGACAGGTCGAGCACCAGGCCGGGGCCGACGGTCTGGCCGGCCAGGCTGGTTCCGGCGCCGCGGGGCACGATCGGCACGCCGAGTTCGGCGGCGGCCCGCACCGCGGCGGCGACGTCGTCGGCGTGGCGCGGGAACGCCACCCCGAGCGGGGTGATCGCGTACATGCTGGCGTCGCGGGAGAAGAGGTGTCGGCTGTAGTCGTCGAAGGCGACCTCGCCGTCGAGTGTGGCGCGCAGCGCCCGTTCGAGGCGGGGGCCGG
>NZ_SMKI01000196.1 GCF_004348415.1 Streptomyces hainanensis | reverse complement strand
GGGGGGTGGTGGTCGCGGGGTGTGTCGCTGTTCCTCCCCGGCCCACCAGGACCGGAAACCTCACCTGCCGCGAAATTCGGGGCCACGGGTCGGCACCCTGCGTTTACCAGTGGTTTATGGGTGGTGGGTGCAGGATGGACGGTGGGGTGGGCGCACGAGCCTCCCGCCCGCCACCACAGGGGATCTCACGAGAAGAGGATCGGGACGTGCGCGTACTCGTCGTCGAGGACGAGCAGTTGCTCGCGGACACGGTGGCCGTCGGGCTGCGCCGCCAGGCGATGGCGGTGGACGTGGTCTACGACGGGGCGGCGGCCACCGAGCGCGTCGACCTGAACGACTACGACGTGGTCGTCCTCGACCGCGACCTGCCGCTGGTCCACGGGGACGACGTCTGCCGGCACATCATCCGGCTCGGCAAGCCCACCAGGGTGCTGATGCTGACGGCCTCGGGGGACGTCAGCGACCGCGTCGAGGGCCTGGAGATCGGGGCCGACGACTACCTGCCCAAGCCGTTCGCGTTCAGCGAGCTGATCGCCAGGGTGCGGGCCCTCGGGCGGCGCGCCACGGCGCCGCTGCCGCCCGTTCTGGAGCGCTCCGGCATCCGGCTCGACCCGAACCGCCGCGAGGTGTTCAGGGAGGATCGGCAGATCCATCTCGCGCCGAAGGAGTTCGCCGTGCTCGAGGTGCTGATGCGCGGCGAGGGCACGGTCGTCTCGGCCGAGCAGCTGCTGGAGAAGGCGTGGGACGAGAACACCGACCCGTTCACCAACGTGGTCCGGGTCACCGTGATGACGCTCCGCCGCAAGCTGGGCGACCCGCCGGTGATCACCACCGTGCCCGGCGCCGGATACCGGATCTGAGCCATGCCACAGTCCTCCGCCTCGCCGCCGCCGAGGCCACCGGTCCCCCCGAGCCCCCCGGCCGCCGGGCGCCGGCAGCCGCCGCTCATGCCGGGCGCGCCGCCCAAGCCCCACTGGGACCCGCGGGACGCCGACCGGCCGCAGGGCTGGTTCCGGCCCACCATCCGGATCCGGCTCACCCTGCTCTACGGCGGGATGTTCCTGATCGCCGGCGTGGTGCTGCTGACGATCATCTACCTGCTGGCCGCCCAGGCTCTGCACAAGGGCAACGCGATGCCCTTCGTCTTCGAGACCGACACCAACCTGCGCACCACCTCGGGCGTTTGCCCCGAGCTGTCGGGCCCCGTCACCAAGGGGGAGTTCGAGGACTGGCTCTCCGACTGCGTGGACCGGCAGCGCGCCATAGCCCTCGACGAACTGCTGCGCAGCTCGCTGCTCGCGCTGCTCGGGCTCGCGGTGGCCGCCTTCGCCTTCGGCTACGTGATGGCCGGCCGGGTGCTCTCGCCGCTGGGCCGGATCACCCGCACCGCCCGCCAGGTGGCCGGCTCCGACCTGCACCGCAGGATCGAGCTCGACGGCCCCGACGACGAGTTGAAGGAACTGGCCGACACCTTCGACGAGATGCTGGACCGCCTCGACCGGGCGTTCACCGCGCAGCAGCGCTTCGTGGCGAACGCCTCGCACGAGCTGCGCACCCCGCTGGCGATCAACCGCACGCTGCTCGAGGTGCAGCTCTCCGACCCGGACGCCACCCCCGAGCTCGCCCAGCTCGGCAAGACGCTGCTGGCGACCAACGAGCGCAGCGAGCAGCTGGTGGAGGGCCTGCTGCTGCTGGCCCGCAGCGAGAACGAGATCGTGGACCGCAAGCCGGTCGACCTGGCCGAGGTGGCCGGGCAGGCGGTGGAGCAGGTGCGGGCCGAGGCGCAGCAGCGCGGCGTGGAGCTGCGTGGCGTCCGCCGGCCGGTCCTCGTCCAGGGCAACGGCGTGCTGCTGGAGCGGATCGCGCTGAACCTGGTGCAGAACGCCGTGCGGTACAACGTGCGGGAGGACGGCTGGGTGCGGGTGGACACGGAGGCCAGGCCGGGACAGGCGGTGCTGGTGGTGGAGAATACGGGTCCGGTCGTTCCGGCGTACGAGGTCGATAATATGTTCGAGCCTTTCCGTCGGCTGCGTACCGAGCGCACGGGCAGCGACAAGGGCGTCGGTCTCGGGCTGTCGATCGCCCGCTCCGTGGCGCGGGCGCACGGCGGCTATGTGCGGGCCGAGCCGCGGGAGCAGGGCGGCCTGGTGATGAGGGTCGCCATCCCGGTCTGATCGGCCCTCGCAGCGGGAAAGAAGGAGATGTGATCAATCGCATAGCGGCGCCCCCGAGGGCCGCCGCCACAAGGCCGTGGGCGGGTTTTTGACCGGTTAACGGCCCGATCGGCAGCCGGGATGATCACCTCTTCAGGCGTTCGGTTGGGTGTCGATTGAGTAACAGCACTTGATGTGAGGCAAAATCTCCGCCTCGGGTCGGGCACAAAGTCCGACCCCCCGCGCGTTACGTGCGCTGGAGATACCGCAGACACCCGGAGGGGGAGAACGAAATGGCAACCGACTACGACACTCCACGCAAGACCGATGACGATGTCAACGAGGACAGCATCGAGGAGCTGAAGGCACGGCGGAACGACAAGTCGGCGTCCACCGTCGACGTCGACGAGTTCGAGCAGGCGGAGGGCCTGGAGCTGCCCGGCGCCGACCTCTCGAACGAGGAACTGTCCGTCCGAGTGCTGCCCAGGCAGGCTGACGAGTTCACCTGCATGAGCTGCTTCCTCGTGCACCACCGGTCGCAGCTGGCGAAGGAGAAGGACGGTCAGCCGATCTGCCGCGACTGCGCGGCATGAGCGCCGGCCCGGGCGTGGCCTCAGGCCGGGTCCGGGCGGGCGCTGAGCGCCGCGGTCAGGCGGTCGGGGCGCCGGGTGGAGAGATACAGATACGGAGTCGGATCCTCCGGATCCGTCACCTCGACCCGGACGGCCGTCGGAATGTAGGCGCGCAGCAACATATGAGCCCGGGCATCCGCACGATGGGTGCGCCAGGCGCGCGCCTCGTCGGCGTCGAGCGCCCGGGCTTCGCCCAGGGCCGTGAGCGGGATCCGGGCCTCGCCCGCGACCAGCGAGCCGGCGACCACCCGGATCCGGGCCGAGCCGTAGGCGCTCAGCGCCACCCCGGACAGGGCCCCGCCCGCGGCCAGGCCGCACAGCACCGGCACGGTGCCCAGCGGAAGCAGCGCGAAGGCCAGCAGCACCACCCCGAGCAGGGCCATCAGCCACCACGTCCTGGGTACGGTCAGTCGCTCGTCGTACGGCTTCATGGCCCAAGCATGGCAGGCTCGTCCCCACGGGCCGTCAGCGGCGGTAGGGTCTGCATCGTGAGTGCCGAGCCTGTAAGCCCCTTCTCGCTGGACGTGCCGCTCCGGCGGATCGATCCGGCGGTCCCCGTCCCCTCCCGGGCGCACCCGGGGGACGCCGGCGTCGACCTGGTGACCACCCGGGCCGCCGAGCTGGCGCCGGGCGAGCGCGCGGTACTGCCCACGGGGGTGGCCGTCGCGCTCCCCGACGGTTACGCGGCGTTCGTGCATCCGCGCTCCGGGCTCGCCGCCCGTTGCGGGGTGTCCATGGTCAACGCGCCGGGCACCATCGATGCCGGGTACCGTGGAGAGATCAAGGTCATCGTGATCAATCTGGATCCGCGGGAAACGGTGCGGTTCCAGCCGTTCGACCGGATCGCCCAGCTTGTCGTCCAGCAGGTGGCGGCGGTGCGTTTTCACGAGGTCACGGAGCTGCCGGGGTCGGCGCGGGCCACGGGGGGTTTCGGCTCCACGGGCGGCCATGCCGACCTGCGGAACCCCCCCTACGCTGCGGTCGGCCCCGGCGGGAGCGCCGACCGGAAAGGACTCTGACGTGTTCGGACGTCGTCGCAAGCGGAACGAGGAGCCGGCCGAGGCGGCGGAGGCGGTCGAGCCCACCGAGGCCACCGCCGAAGAGGCTCCCGACGAGGAGGAGGTGCGCCGGGTCAGGCTCGAGCCGGCGCCCCGACCCGACGGTCCGTGGGACAGCAGCGAGGTGACCGACCCCTCAGAGGGCCGGGTCGACCTCGGCGGTCTCTTCGTGCCTGGCGTGCAGGGCATGGAGCTGCGGGTGGAGGTCGCGGGAGACGCGATCGTCGCCGCCACCGTGGTGCTGAAGGACAGCGCGGTGCAGCTCCAGGCGTTCGCCGCCCCCAAGCGCGAGGGCATCTGGGGCGAGGTGCGCGAGGAGATCGCCTCGGGCATCACCCAGCAAGGCGGCGTGATCGAGGAGATCGAGGGCCCGCTGGGCTGGGAGCTGCGCGCCCGGGTGCCGGTCCAGCTGCCGGACGGCAAGCGCGGCATGCAGGTCGTGCGGTTCGTCGGCGTGGACGGCCCCCGCTGGTTCCTGCGCGGCGTGATCTCCGGCCAGGGCGCGGTCCAGCCGCAGGCGGCCGGCGTGCTCGAGCAGATCTTCAGGGACGCCGTGGTGGTCCGCGGCGAGGGCCCGATGGCCCCCAGGGACCCGATCGTCCTCAAGCTGCCGCAGGACGCGCAGATGGTGCCGGACGGCGTGAAGCAGGAGCAGGCCGCCGCGGACGGCGCCCAGGTCTCCCGGTTCGCCGGCGGCCTCGACAAGCTGCGCCGCGGCCCGGAGATCTCCGAGGTCCGCTAGCCGCCCTCCCGTCCGTCCCGCCACGGGCCGTCGCCTCGCGACGGCCCGTCGGCGTGTGGTGGGGCTTCCCACGGGGTACTCGGCGGGCTCCGTCACGGGAGGCCCCGCCATGAGCAGAGGACGAGGACGCCACGCGCGTACCGGCACCGAGCCGCTGACCGCCTACAGCGACATCCGGCTGCGGATCCTGCTGTCCGCGATCTTCACCCCGCTGTTCGCCGCGGGCACGATCGCCTTCGCCGTCTGGCTCGGCGCCGGCGGGTCGCACTCCGGACCCGGGCGCGGCCCGCTGATCGCGCTCACCGTGGGGTGCGCGGTCCTCACCCTGGCCGCCGCCACGGACCTCACGATCCTGCTGCGCCGCCGGCGTGCGAGCGGTGCCGGCGGACACCGCGAGGACCACGAGGACCGGGAGCACCAGGAGCCCCGGGAGGGCGGGGGACCCGACCGGAATCCGGACGAAGGCGGCTAGATCCGGTCCAGCGCGTAGGAACCACGTCAACGACGCGGTGCCGGCTATCAGGGTGCCGTCAACGAAGGCCGCAACCGGTGCGAACAGAGGTTCCCTGGGCGAGTAAGTGATTGCCCACTCGTTCGGGAGCAACCGATGGCCGACCTGGTCTTCGTCCTGGTCATCCTCGCGGGATTCGCGTTGGTGGCCCTCTCCGCCCATGGGGTGGGGAAGCTGTGAGCGCAGAGAACATCGTCGGTCTGTGCGTGGCCGCCGGCCTGGTCGGCTACCTGGTCCTGGCCCTGCTCTTCCCCGAGAGATTCTGAGGGCCGCCGACCATGAGTACCCCTCTTGCCGACGTGCTCCAGATATCCGCCCTCGTCGTGGCGCTCGTCCTGGTGCACCGTCCCCTCGGCGACTACATGGCCGCCGTCTACTCGTCCAGGAAGCACCTGCGCGTCGAACGGCTGATCTACCGCTGCGTCGGCGCCGACCCGGACGCCGAGATGCGCTGGCCCGCCTACCTGCGGTCCGTGCTCGCCTTCTCCGCGGTCGGCGTGCTCTTCCTCTACCTGCTGCTGCGGGTGCAGGACCTGCTGCCGCTGTCGCTCGGCTTCGCCGCCATCCCGGCGGACCAGGCGTTCAACACGGCCGTCTCCTTCGTCTCCAACACCAACTGGCAGTCGTACTCCGGCGAATCCGCCATGGGCCACCTGGCCCAGGTCGGCGGGCTCGCCGTGCAGAACTTCGTGTCGGCCGCGGTCGGCATGGCCGTCGCCGTCGCCCTGGTGCGCGGCTTCGCCCGGTTCCGCACCGGTGAGCTCGGCAACTTCTGGACGGACCTGGTGCGCGGCACCATCCGCATCCTGCTGCCGATCGCCGCGCTCGCCGCCGTCGTGCTGGTCGCGCTCGGCGCCATCCAGAACTTCTCCGGCGGCCACGACGTCACCACCGTCACCGGCGCCACCCAGCACATCACCGGCGGCCCCGTCGCCTCCCAGGAGGCGATCAAGAACCTGGGCACCAACGGCGGCGGCTTCTACAACGCCAACTCCGCCCACCCCTTCGAGAACCCCGACGGCATCAGCAACCTGCTGGAGATCTTCCTGCTGCTGGTGATCCCGTTCTCGATGCCCCGCACCTTCGGCCGGATGGTCGGCAGCGTCCGGCAGGGCTACGCCATCGTCGCCGCGATGGGCGTGATCTGGCTGGCCGGCGTCATCGCCGTGACCCTCATGGAGCACCACGCCCCCGGCACCGCCTCGCAGGCGGCCGGCGGCGGCATGGAGGGCAAGGAGCAACGCTTCGGCATCGGCGGCTCCTCGCTGTTCGCCGTCTCCACCACCATGACCTCGACCGGCTCGATCAACGCCTTCCACGACTCCTTCCAGGGGCTCTCCGGCGGCGTGCTGATCTTCGGCATGGTGCTCGGCGAGATCGCGCCGGGCGGCGTCGGATCCGGCCTCTACGGCATGCTGATCATGGCCGTGATCACCGTCTTCATCGCCGGCCTGATGGTCGGCCGCACCCCCGAGTACCTGGGCAAGAAGATCGGCACCCGCGAGATCAAGCTCGCCGCCTGCGCCATCCTCGTCTCCCCGGCCCTCACGCTGATCGGCACCGCCCTGGCCATGGGCCTCGGGGACGGCGAGGAGTCCATGACCAACATCGGTCCCCACGGCTTCTCCGAGGTCCTCTACGCCTACGCCTCGGCCGCCAACAACAACGGCAGCGCCTTCGCGGGCCTCGCCGCCAACACCGACTTCTTCAACACCACCCTCGGCATCTGCATGCTGCTGGGCCGATTCCTGCCCATGGTGTTCGTCCTGGTGCTGGCGGGCTCGCTCGCCGAACAGCGCCGGGTCCCGGTGACCGCCGGCACCCTCGGCACCCACCGGCCGCTCTTCAGCGGCCTGCTGGTGGCCACCGCCGTCGTCGTCGCGGGCCTGACGTTCTTCCCGGCGCTCTCCCTCGGCCCGCTCGCGGAAGGTCTCAGTTCATGAGCACGACCACCACCCCCGTCCGCCCTGAGGCCGACGCCCGGGACCACCACCCCGCCGGCCAGCCGGCCCGCGTCTCCCGAGGCGGCTTCGACCCCCGGCTGCTGTGGTCGTCGCTGCCCGCTGCCGTCCGCAAGCTCGACCCGCGCACCATGGTCGGGTCGCCCGTGATGTTCGTGGTGCTGATCGGCTCGGCGCTCACCACCGTGCTGGCCGCCAGCCACCCCGCGGACGCCTTCGGCTGGGCGATCGCCGGCTGGCTCTGGCTGACCGTGCTCTTCGCCAACCTGGCCGAGGCCGTCGCCGAGGGCCGCGGCCGCGCCCAGGCCGCCTCGCTGCGCGCCGCCCGCACCGACACCGTGGCCCGGCGCCTCAGCGGCCGGAACGGCGACGAGGAGCGGGTGCCGGGCACCGCGCTCGGCGTCGGCGACCTGGTGGTCTGCGAGGCCGGCGACGTGATCCCCGGCGACGGCGACGTCATCGAGGGCGTCGCCTCGGTCGACGAGTCCGCCATCACCGGGGAGTCCGCGCCCGTCATCCGCGAGTCCGGCGGCGACCGCTCGGCCGTCACCGGCGGCACCCGGGTGCTCTCCGACCGGATCACCGTCCGGATCACCACCAGGCCGGGCGAGACCTTCCTGGACCGGATGATCGCCCTGGTCGAGGGCGCGGCCCGGCAGAAGACACCCAACGAGATCGCCCTCAACATCCTGCTGGCCAGCCTCACCATCGTCTTCCTGCTGGCCGTCGTCACCCTCCAGCCGTTCGCGGTCCACGCCGGCGCCGAGCAGTCGCTCGTGGTGCTGACCGCGCTGCTGGTCTGCCTCATCCCCACCACCATCGGCGCCCTGCTCTCCGCCATCGGCATCGCCGGCATGGACCGCCTGGTGCAGCGCAACGTCCTGGCCACCTCGGGCCGGGCGGTGGAGGCGGCGGGCGACGTGTCGACGCTGCTGCTGGACAAGACCGGCACCATCACCCACGGCAACCGGCGCGCTACCGCGTTCCTGCCGGCCGCCGGGGTGACGGAGGCCGAACTGGCCGAGGCCGCCCAGCTCTCGTCGCTGGCCGACGAGACCCCCGAGGGCCGCTCGATCGTCACCCTTGCGGTGACCGGGTACGGGCGGCCGGCGCGCGACCGCGACGCCGTGGCCGACGCCGACTGGGTCCCGTTCACCGCCCAGACCCGGATGTCCGGCGTCGACACCGGCGACCGCCGGATCCGCAAGGGCGCGGTCGGCGCCGTCACCGGCCGGGTCGTCGAACTCGGCGGCACGGTCACCGACACCACCCTGGGCGCGGTCGAGTCCATCAGCGCCAGCGGCGGCACCCCGCTGCTCGTCGCCGACGGGCCCCGGGTCCTCGGCGTCGTCCACCTCAAGGACGTCGTCAAAGAGGGCCTGCGCGAGCGCTTCGAACAGCTCCGGGCCATGGGCATCAGGACGGTGATGATCACCGGCGACAACGCCAGGACGGCCAAGGCCATCGCGGCCGAGGCCGGCGTCGACGACTACCTCGCCGAGGCCACCCCCGAGGACAAGATGGCCCTCATCAAGCGGGAGCAGGCCGGCGGCCGGCTGGTCGCCATGACCGGCGACGGCACCAACGACGCCCCGGCACTGGCCCAGGCCGATGTCGGCGTGGCCATGAACACCGGCACCTCGGCCGCCAAGGAGGCCGGGAACATGGTGGACCTGGACTCCGACCCGACGAAGCTGATCGACATCGTCCAGATCGGCAAGCAACTGCTGATCACCCGCGGCGCGTTGACCACCTTCTCGATCGCCAACGACATCGCCAAGTACTTCGCGATCATCCCGGCGATGTTCGCCGTCGCCTACCCGGGCCTGGACACGCTCAACATCATGCGGCTGTCCTCGCCCGAGTCGGCGATCCTGTCGGCCGTCATCTTCAACGCGCTGATCGTGGTCGCGCTGGTGCCGCTCGCCCTGCGCGGCGTCGCCTACCGGCCGATGGGCGCCGACCAACTCCTCAGCCGCAACCTCGGCGTCTTCGGCCTCGGCGGACTGGTCGCGCCGTTCGTCGGCATCAAGGCCATCGACCTCGTCGTCTCCCTGCTCCCCGGGATCGGGTGAACTCGCTCATGAACCTCAGAACCCCCATGCGAACCGTCTGGGCCGCCTTCCGGGCGCTGCTCGTGCTCACCGTGGTCACCGGCGTCGTGTACCCGCTGGCCGTGACGGGCGTGGCGCAGTCCGCCTTCGGCCACCGGGCCGACGGCTCCCTGGTCCAGGCCGACGGGCGGGACGTCGGCTCCTCGCTGATCGGCCAGACCTGGAACGACGCGAACGGTGACCCCGACCCGCGCTGGTTCCAACCCCGGCCCTCCCACAGCGGCTACGACCCGACGGCCACCGGCTCCAGCCAGCTGGGCGCGAGCGACCCGACGCTGCTCGCGACGGTCGAGGAGACCAGGGCGGCGGTCGCCGCCTTCAACGGCGTGCCGGAGTCGGCGGTGCCCGCGGACGCGGTCACGGGCTCGTCGTCGGCCATCGACCCGCACGTCTCCCCGGCCTACGCGGAGATCCAGGTGGCGCGGGTGGCCGCGGCCAACGGGCTCTCCCCCGAGCAGGTCGAGCGGCTGGTCGCGGACCACACGGAAGACCGCGACCTGGGCTTCCTCGGCGAGGAACGGGTGAACGTGCTGGAACTCAACCTCGCCCTCCGGGAGGTGGTGGGGTAGCGGGCGCGCGCCCTCCGGGGGCCGGGTCATTCGGGATGGAGGTCCTGGATGTCGCCGGCCCGGGAGGCGCGGGCGAGGTAGTCGTCCCACATCCTGGTGAACTCCGTCTCCTCCTCGTACCGCATCCGCATGGGTTCGCCGGTGAGCGCGAGGCGGGCACCGGTGAGGATGATCTGGGGGCGTTCGTAGGGCGGCAGTTCGCACTGGTCGAGTTCGGACGGGCTCCCCAACTGGACCGTGTGGCCCGCGCCGTCCGTCATCAGCATCACCTTGCGGCGGTAGGTGTCCACCGACTGCCCCACACAGGTGTAGATCGTGGGGAGCAGGCCGTGCTCCACCAGGATGTCGAGCCCCTTCCCGACCATGGCGCACGCGTCCCTGATCCGGGCGGCGGTCGGGAAGTCGTCGCCGTCGTGGACGAGGCTGTTCCTGACCTCCACCACCCGGCCCGTCTCCAGGGCCGAGGCGAAGTTCCGCAGCGCGGCGAGCAGGCTCTGCCTGCTGTCGTGGGACAGGTCCAGGACGAGGCGGGTGTGCAGGAAGGGGAACGTGTAGACGGACGAGGCCCGGGCCGCGAAGAACGGCACCCGGGCCTCGTCCCGCACGAAGTCCCCCTCGCGCTCCAGCACCTGCTCGCACTTGGTGGCGAGCACCCGGAACGCCTGGATCAGCACGCCGAGCGAGTTGCGCCCCGCGGGGTCGTAGTCGAAGCCCACCGGCACGCCGGCCGGGTCGCTCATCGTCTCGGCGAGAGAGCGGTCGGCCCACGAACGGCGGAACACGAACCGCCGGTTCCGCTCGTCCGGATAGGGGTCGGACAGCAGCGCCCAGCAGACGAACCGCAGGGTGCTGGTCAGCAGGCGTTCGAGCGCGGTGAACAGGTTGATGCCGACGCTCCTGACGTCCTCCGCCCGGTCCACGGGGGAGCTCGGGCCGGTCGACGTGAGTAGGAGCCCGGTGAGTTGCGCCCCGAACTGGCGGACGGCCGTGTCCGGGCTGTCCGGGGTGTCCTGCGGGTAGCCGAGCTTCCAGAGCATCCGGTCGATCAGCTCCGACTCCTCGTCCGGCGTGCGGGGGAGGCGGAACATCCCGTAGCGGAGCTCCCTGAACGCGGCGAGCAGCAGCGCCCGGTCGTCCAGGATCAGCCGTGCGATGACCTCGCGCGGCGGTGTCGTCCGCAGGTAGCCGTCGAGGCGGGTCATGGCGTCGTTTCCGGGGACCGTGCGCAGGCGCCAGTCCAGGTCCTCCCGCGCGTCCCCCGCGTACAGCGAGGTGATCAGGTGCTTGAGGGCGACCGGGGCGACCTCGACGTTGCGGGGGACGAACCGGACGCCGAGCCTGCTGGCCTGGCACTCCGAACCGAAGTACCCGCCGTTCTCGTGCTTGGACCTGATGGGCCGCCGGGTCTCGGTGCGGGCCACGTGGATCCGGCCGTCGGCGATGGCCTCCTCGAGCTTGAGGACCAGACTGCCGTCCGTGACCGTCAGCAGCAGCTGGAACAGCACCGGACCGTCCACCGTCTCGGCGATCCGGGTCGCCGGCTGGTCGGCGAGCTCCCGGCCGAGGTGCCGTCCGACGAACTCCCGGACGCCGTCGGTGTTGTCGCCGAGGAGCGAGACCAGGAGGGTTCTGCGCTCGGCCTCCGACAGGCCGTTCGTCAGCAGCCACGGCAGACCCCACCGGTTGTCCGTGCGCAGGTGTTCGTCGTCGGGCAGGTAGAGGTCCATGACCCGGCGGGCCAGCGCCATGTCCACCGCGACCTGGGGAATGATCTCCCGGTACGCGTCGCCCGAGGGCGTGTCGCCGGTCATCAGCCGGGAGTGGTGGACGGTGACGCAGCCGGGGTCCAGGCACTCGATGGCCGGGCCGCAGGTGGTCGGTGGCAGGCTGCGGTACTCCGGCACCAGCAGCATGCCGAGGGGGCCCACCGTCACGTCGGCCACCTGGAACACGCCCTGCGGCACCGTCCGCAGGAGTTCCAGCGACTCGGAGTGCCCGAGGTACGACTGCGGCGTGTTGCCGTAGAACCGGATGTAGGCGTCGTCGAGGGCGCGGCCGAAGACCCACGGGTAGTGGATCCTGCGGTTCCTGACCTCCTCGCCGATGACCTGCCGCGCCAGCTCGAAGTCGGTCTCGGCGAGGGAGAACGTGAGGTCCCGGCCGACCACGAACTCGGCGAAGACCGCCGCCTTGGCGTCGCCGGGCGAGAGGTCGGGAACCGTGGCCATGACGTGGTCGAACCACTCCCGGCCCGTCTCGGACAGCACGACGGCCTCGGCGAACCGGGCCGGGAACCGGTACCCGTCCTCCAGGACGCAGTCACGGATCATGAGACGCAGGGCGTTCAGCCGCTGGAGACGCGGGTCCTTCACATCGAGATCGGCCGACACCTTCGCGGTTCCTTCCTCGCGGGGGCTGCGGTGGGTTTCACGGTCTTTCGAGCCGGTTGCCGAGGTCGCGGAGCATGGCCCGGACCGGGCTCAGGGTTGTCAGCACGAGGGAGAGCGCCACGGCGACGCCGGTCCAGACGAGGAGGCCCCGCACGCCGTTCGCCCCCCACAGGGCGCCCGCCGCGTACGACAGGCCGAAGGGCAGGCCGAGGACGGCGACGAGGCCGAGCGCCGCGTTGGTGGACCGGGCGGCGGCCGCCTCGACGAAGCGCGCCGAGTCGGTCAGGTCCTCCACGAGGCGGGCGCGCAGCTCGGGCACCCGGTGCTGCGTGACATAGCGGTCGAGTATCTCGTTGCCCTTGTCGTGCGCCGTGATGACGTCCCGGCCGAACGCCCGCCGCAGCTCGATGAGCCGGCCCTCGACGGCCTGGAGCCCGCCGGCTCCGAAGCGGGGGAGCGGGACGTCCGCGATCTGGTTGGCCAGCGCGTTCAGGGCGTCGGCCTGGAGCCGGCCGAGCAGCAGGACGTCGAGGTAGATGCTGTGGACGTAGGTCTGGGCGGCGGCGTGGAACGTGTCGGTGCCCCCCGGGTCGGGGGTGGTGCCGACGAACGACGCGCCGTCGCGCAGCACGAGCGCCTGCCAGTCGGCGGAGAACCTGACCCGCCCCGCGAGGAGCGACGCGTCCTCGACGTCCGGCGGGAACACGGACTCGGTGGTGGCCGAGGCGAGCTGCCACAGCCACTGGTCCCGGGCCGGCCACGCGTCGTAGGCGGCGGACATGCCGGCCGGCGTCGGTCCGTCGAACGTCACGTGGCAGACCGTGGACGCGCGGCGGGCCCCGGGCGCCACCCCGGTGCCGGCCGGCAGCACGCTCTGCCAGCGCGGCCCGTTGACCCCCGACAGGTCCCGCAGGCCGGCGAGTTCGGCGACCGGGTCCCCGCCGAGCCTCAGGTGCAGCACCGCGAGCCCGTGGTTCGCTCCGGAGCCGGCGGGCGCCCGCAGCACCTCCACGGCAAGCACGGTGACGCCGTCCCATGTCGTGGTGGCCACGCGGTGCCAGCGGACGGCGGCACCGGACGCGGTGCCGTACAGGGTCTGGGCGATGCGCGGCTCGAAGTACCGCAGCCGCGCGGCGTCGTCGGCGACCCGCGCCTGGGGGGAACTGGAGGGCCACAGGGCCGAGGAGGGCAGCGGGCCCACGGTCCAGGCGGGCGCCCGGCCGATCACGACGGGGACGACGAGACATCCCGTCGCACGCACCAGAGCCACCCG
>NZ_SMKI01000195.1 GCF_004348415.1 Streptomyces hainanensis | reverse complement strand
GGCTCACGGGGGTGCGGCCGGGGCGGGACGCGCCGGTCGGCGCGGGGCTCGACGGGCACCGGAGGCCGGCGGCCGACTCGTACTACGGGCGTCCCGTGGTCAGGGCGCCCTCGTGGGCGGCGCGGGACATCGCCGGCTATCTCTTCCTCGGCGGGCTGGCCGGCGCCGGCTCGGTGCTGGCGGCCGGTGCCGAGCTGACCGGGCGGCCCGGCACCGCGCGGGCGATGAAGCTCAGCTCGCTCGCGGCGGTCTCGCTCTCCGCGGCCGCGCTGGTCAACGACCTGGGCCGTCCCGAGCGGTTCGCGAACATGCTGCGGGTGGTGAAGCCGACGTCGCCGATGAGCGTCGGTTCCTGGCTGCTGGCCGGCTACGGCCCGCTGGCCGGCGCGGCGGCGGTCGCCGAGCTGACCGGCCGGGCGCCGCGCGCCGGGCGGGCCGCCACCCTGGCGGCCGCCTGCCTCGGCCCCTGCGTGGCCACGTACACCGGCGTGCTGCTCGCCGACACCGCCATCCCCGCCTGGCACGGGGCCCGTCGCGAGCTGCCGTACCTGTTCGCCGGCTCGGCCGCCGCGGCGGCGGCCGGGATGGCGCTGCTGGCCGGGCCCCGGGCCGAGAACCGGCCGGCCGGGCGGGTGGCGGTGCTGGCCGTGGCCGCCGAGCTCGCCGCGCTGCGCTCGGCGCAGGCCGGGGCCGGGCTGGTGGCCGAGACCTACCGGACGGGACCGGCCGGCCGGCTGCTCGGCGCCGCGGGCCGGCTCGGCATGGCAGGGGCGGCGGCCGGGGCCCTGCTCGGCGGGCGGAGCCGGGCGGTGGCGGCGCTCTCCGGGGCCGCGCTGCTCGCGGCCTCGGCGTGCACCAGGTTCGGGATCTTCCGGGCCGGCCTGGCCTCGGCGGCCGACCCGAAGTACACGGTGCTGCCGCAGCGCGACCGGCTGGCCGCCAGGGCGGGTCTGGCGGCGCAGGCGGCGGCCGTGCGAGGGCTGCTGGGCGACGGGGAGGTGGATGGGGTCGCCACCACGAACCCGGGCGCATAAAATAGAACAAAGTGCTTATATCGGACCCCATGCCCGGGGAGGTAGCTGATGAAGGCGGTCGTTTACCACGAGCCCTACTCGGTGTCCGTCGACGAGGTGACGGACGCCAGGGTGGAGTCGCCAACCGATGCGGTCATCCGCATCACGACCTCCGCGATCTGCGGCTCCGACCTGCACATGTACGAGGGCAGAACCGGAGCGGAGGCGGGCATCGTCTTCGGTCACGAGAACATGGGGATCGTCGAGGAGGTCGGCTCGGGCGTGGCGTCCGTGAAGAAGGGCGACCGCGTCGTGCTGCCCTTCAACGTGGCCTGCGGCTTCTGCCGGAACTGCCAGGCCGGCAGGACCGGATTCTGCCTGACGGTCAACAAGGGCTTCGCGGGCGGTGCCTACGGCTACGTCTCGATGGGCCCCTACCGCGGCGGCCAGGCCGAGTACCTGCGGGTCCCGTTCGCGGACTTCAACTGCCTCCAGCTGCCCAAGGGCACCGAGCACGAGGACGACTTCGCGCTGCTCGCCGACATCTTCCCCACCGGCTACCACGCCACCGAGCTGGCCGAGGTCGGCCCGGGCGAGTCGGTCTGCGTCTTCGGCGCCGGCCCCGTCGGCCTGATGGCGGCCTACTCGGCGCTGCTGCGCGGCGCCTCGCGGGTCTTCGTCGTGGACCGCCAGAAGGACCGGCTGCGGCTGGCCGAGCAGATCGGCGCCACGCCGATCGACTACACGCGGCACGACGCGGCGGAGCGGATCAAGGAGCTCACCGGCGGCGAGGGCACCGACAAGGGCATCGACGCGGTGGGCTACCAGGCCACGGTGGGCGAGGGCGAGGAGCAGCCGGCGATGGTGCTCAACACCCTGGTGGAGGCCGTGCGGCCGACCGGGATGCTGGGCGTGGTCGGGCTCTACGTGCCGTCCGACCCGGGCGGTCCGAGCGAGAGCGCCAGGCACGGCGAGCTGCTGTTCACGATGGGGCGCTTCTTCGAGAAGGGCCTGCGGATGGCCACCGGGCAGGCGAACGTCAAGGCGTACAACCGGCAGCTGCGGGACCTGATCATCGCCCGCCGGGCCACCCCGAGCTTCGTGGTCTCCCACCGGCTGCCGCTCGACCAGGCACCACTGGCGTACGACCGGTTCGACAAACGGGTGGACGGCTGGACCAAGGTCCTGCTGAAGCCGGATCTGCACGGCTGAACTGCCCCGGGAGGAGGCGAACATGTCGAGCATGCCGGACGAGGAGATGGGCGACGAGGTCTACCAGCCGCCACGCGCCGACACCGACGACAACCCGATCGACGTGGACCTGGACAACGCGCTCGACGAGCCGCAACAGGACGAGACGCTCGACCAGGGGTACTCGCCTCCTGAGAAGTCGCTCGCGGCCGGCCGGTTCGGCACCACGGCCCGCGAACAGCACGACCGCAAGTCGCTCGGCGAGCGGCTCGACGAGGAGAACCCGGAGGTCGCCGAGGAGGCCGGCGACGGCATCGGCGACCAGCCGGGCATGGCGGGCGAGCCGATCGACGGCGAGGTCGGCGACGACCGCGCCGGGCGGCTGGTCAAGGCGGACGAGCGCTATCCGCTGCGCGGCGGGGACGGCCCGTCGGCCCGGGACATCGGCATCGACGGCGGCGCCGCCTCGGCCGAGGAGGCGGCGGTGCACGTCGTGACCGAGCTGGGCGCCGAACCACCGGCGGACGAGCGCCCGTAGGGCGCCGGGCCCGCCCTCGGGCCGTCGCCCGGCGCGCCCGGCGGCGGCTCCACGCCCCGTACGTCGACCATCACCGGGGTGACGCACACGCCAGAAACCCTGACAGATAGTAAGCTTTCTGGCGAAGCATCAAATCTCGTGGCAAAACGCACGGGCGGGAGCCGACCGGGAGAGAGACGCCGCGCATGACGACACGCGAGGATCCGCGGGACGCCGGGGGCCGGTCCGCCGCCCCCGAGGAGGGCTACCACCGGGGCCTCGGCGGCCGCCAGGTACAGATGATCGCCATCGGCGGGGCGATCGGCGTCGGCCTCTTCATGGGCGCCGGCGCCAACATCGCCAGGGCGGGCCCCAGCCTCGTCCTGATGTACGCGCTCGCCGGCTGCGTGATCTTCGTCATCATGCGGGCGCTCGGCGAGCTGCTGCTCTACCGGCCGGTCTCCGGCAGCTTCGCCGAGTACGCCAGGGAGTTCCTCGGCCCGTTCTACGGCTACGCCACCGGCTGGACGTACTGGCTGCTGTGGGTCGTCACCGGAATGGCCGAACTGACGGCCGCGGCCATCTACGTCCACTACTGGTTCCCCGCCGTCCCCCAGTGGCTGAGCGCCCTCGCCTTCCTGCTGGTGCTCTTCGGGGCCAACCTCGTCTCGGTGCGGCTCTTCGGCGAGATCGAGTTCTGGTTCTCGATGGTCAAGGTCACGGCCATCATCGGCATGATCGTCATCGGCCTCGGGGTGCTCACCCTCGGGTTCTCACGGGCCGGCGACACCGCCACCGTCACCAACCTCTGGTCCCACGACGGCTTCTTCCCCAACGGCGTCGGCTCCAGCCTGCTGACGCTGCAGGGCGTGATGTTCGCCTATGTCGCCGTCGAGCTGGTCGGGGTCACGGCCGGCGAGAGCGCCGACCCGGAGCGTTCGCTGCCCCGCGCGATCAACTCGCTGCCCTGGCGGATCGTGCTGTTCTACGTCGGCTCGCTGACGGTGATCCTGGCCGTGGTGCGGTGGACCGAGTTCGACTCCGGGGTCAGCCCCTTCGTGGCGGCGTTCGCCGAGATCGGGATCCCGTTCGGCGCCGCCGTCGTCAACTTCGTGGTCCTGACCGCGGCCCTCTCGTCCTGCAACTCGGGCATGTACTCCACCGGGCGGATGCTCCGCGACCTTGCCGGCAACTCCGAGGCGCCGGCCCGGTTCGGCCGGCTCAACGGGCGCCAGTCGCCGGCCTTCGCGATCAGCGTCTCGGTCGCCCTGATGGGCATCGGCGTGGTGCTCAACTACCTGGTGCCGGAGAAGGCGTTCGGCTACGTCACCTCGGTGGCCACCGCATGCGGCCTGTGGACCTGGTCGATGATCCTGGTCAGCCACCTCCGCTACCGGCGCGGCGTGCTCGCCGGCCGGCTGCCCGCCTCGTCGTTCCCCGCGCCGGGCGGCAGCGTCGCGAGCGCCGTGGCGCTGCTCGCGCTGCTCGGGGTCGGCGTGCTGATGGGTGTCGACCCGGACGCGCGGATCTCGCTCTACGTGGGCACGGTCTGGGCGGTCTGCCTGCTCCTCGGCTGGTTCGCCATGCGCCGCGGCCAGCACCTGCCGACCACGGGCCCGCCCGGGCCCGCCAGGCCGGAGCTGGCGGCGAACTGAACGCGGTCGGGGGGCGGTTGGGACCACCGATCGCGTTGTTCCAAATTTGACGAAAGTCTGAGACCGTTCTGAGCGAGCCATGAGGCTACCCATGGGGCTGGGTGGATCCAAGTGATCTACGGCGCGGAAGCCATTCCCGCCGGTGCGTTTCCGGTTGTGACACGTTGTGACGCCAGGAAGGCATTCCCATCATGGAACATCGAACCGCGCCCGAAACCGGGGCGCTGCCCGAAATCGGGGCGTTATCCCACCCGCTACGCCGCCTGAGCGGGCCCGACCGCGGGCTGTTCAGGTCCTTCGGCCAGGGGCCGCTGCGGCCCGTGCCGCACTCCCACATCCATCACGCGTTCGAGGAACAGGCGGCGCGGCGGCCGCTGGCCGTCGCCGCCGAGCACCTGGGCGAGACCATCAGCTACGGCGAGCTCAACCGGCAGGCCGACCGACTGGCCGCGCTGCTCACCGAGCGCGGCATCGGCCCCGGCGACCTGGTCGGCCTCTTCCTGCGCCGCTCCATCCCGATGCTGGTCGGGCTGCTCGCCGCCCTCAAGGCCGGCGCCGCCTACGTGCCGCAGGACGTCGGCACCGCCCCGGCCGCCCAACTGGCGCACGTCCGCGCCACGTCGCGGGCCCGGGTGGTACTCACCGAGTCCCGGTACCTCGACCTGATGCCGCCGGACGACCCCGGGGCCGGCGGCCCCTTCGAGGCGATCGCCGTCGACGCCGTGATGGTCGGCGTCGTCTGCCCCGAAGCCCCACCCCGGCCGGCGAGCTCGGCCGACGACGGCTGCTACGTGCTCTTCACCTCGGGCACCACGGGCCGCCCCAACGGGGTCACGGTCACCCACCGCAACGTCTGCAACCTGCTGCTCACCCAGCCGGGCGACCTCGGCATCCGGCCGGGCGACCGGGTGGCGCAGATCCTCAACATCGCCTTCGACATGGCCGCCTGGGAGATCCTGGGCGCCCTCAGCCACGGCGCCACGCTGGTCATCAGGGGCCGGGACATCGCCGCCGCCGTGCGCGGCTGCCACGTCGTCATCGCCACCCCCACCGTGCTCAGCGCCATCGACCCCGACCGGTGCCCGCGGATCAGGACCGTGGCCGTGGCCGGCGAGCCGTGCCCTCGACCGCTCGCCGACCGCTGGGCCGGGACCGGCGCCTTCTACAACGGCTGCGGACCGACCGAGACCACCATCGTCAACACGATGCAGCTGCACCACCCGGCGGCGCCCCGGCTCACCATCGGCCGGCCGACGCCCAACAACACCGTCTACGTGCTGGACGAGCGACGCCGGCCCTGCCCGATCGGCGAGGTCGGCGAGATGTGGGCCGGCGGCGCGGGCGTCTCGGTCGGCTATCTCGACAACCCCGAGCTCACCGCGGAGCGGTACGCGCCCGACCCGTTCCTCGGCGCGGGCCGGCTGATGTTCCGCACCCGGGACCTGGGCCGCTGGACCCCGGACGGCGAGCTGGAACACCTGGGCAGAACCGACGACCAGGTCAAGATCCGCGGCTTCCGGGTGGAGCTCGACGCGGTCTCCGCGATCCTCGAGTCGCTGCCCGGCTGCGCCAGGGCCGCCACGGTGCGGCTGGACGACCGCACCCTGGTCTCCTTCGTCTCGCCGGGCGGCCTGTCCCCGGCGGCGGCCCGCCGCGCGGTGGCGGCCGCCCTGCCCTACTACTGCGTGCCGGCGGCGGTGTACGCGCTCGACGTGCTGCCGAGGACCAGCCGCGGCAAGATCGACAAGGCGGCGCTGTCGCGGCTCGCCGTCCACCTGGCCGATCCGGCCGGTGACCGCGCCGAGCTGCACGAGGCGGCCTCGTGACGGCGCCGGTGCGCGACGCCACGGTCGCGACGCTGCCGCCGCCGCTCCCCTGGCCGCGCCGGATCCTCAAGCACCCCGCGCTGACGCACTACAACCGGCTGATCGCGCTGGTCTGGGCGGTCAACCTGGTCGCGCTCGGCGCCGGGACGGCCGACGGCGACGGTGTCTCGGCCCGCTCGCTCTCCTACGCGGCGCTGGCCAACCTGACGCTGGCCGTGCTGGCGCGCCAGCAGTACGTCATCAACGCCCTGTTCTGGCTGGCCACCCGCCCGCCGGTGAGCTGGCCGCTGCGGATCCGCTGGACGCTGGCGAAGGTCTACCACTTCGGCGGGCTGCACGTCGGCGGCACCACGGCCGGCACCGCCTGGTTCCTCGTCCTGCTGCCGGTGCTCGCCGTCGAGGGGGCGCCGGCCGCCACCCTGGCGGTGTCGATCCTCCTCGGCGTGCTGCTCGTGGGCCTGGTGGCCACCGCGCTGCCCCCGTTCCGCTCCCGCTTCCACGACCGCTTCGAACGGATCCACCGGTTCGGCGGCTGGGGCGTGCTGCTGCTGTTCTGGGCCCAGACCGCGCTGGTGCTGCGCGAGCGCGGCGGATCGCCGTTCGCGGCACCGGAGTTCTGGGCGCTGGCAGTGGTCACGGCGAGCGTGGCGCTGCCCTGGCTGCGGCTGCGCCGGGTGCCGGTGGCGCTCGAACGGCCGTCGTCCCACGTGGTGTTGGCGCACTTCGACCACGGCGTGACCCCGTTCGCCGGCTCCTCGACGACGATCAGCCGCAGCCCGCTGCTGGAATGGCACTCGTTCGCCAACGTGCCGGCGCCCGGCCACTCCGGGTTCCGGCTGACGATCTCCCGGGCCGGCGACTGGACCGGCGCCTTCATCGACGACCGTCCCTCGCACGTCTGGGTCAAGGGCATCACCACGGCGGGCGTGGCCAACATCGAGACGTTGTTCACCCGGGTCGTGTACGTGGCCACCGGCAGTGGCATCGGCCCCTGCCTGCCACACCTGCTGGCCGAGCAGGTGCCCTCGCTGCTGGTCTGGGCCACCCGCACGCCCCGGGTGACCTACGGCGACGCGCTGGTCGACGAGATCCTGGCCGTCCAGCCGGAGGCCCGCATCTGGGACACCACCGAGCACGGCAAGCCCGACATGGTCGCGCTGGCCTACGCCGCCTACCGCGACTTCGGCGCCGAGGCGGTCATCTGCATCTCCAACAAGAGGCTGACCTGGCGCGTCGTGCACGGCCTGGAGCGCCGCGGCATCCCGGCCTACGGCGCGATCTGGGACTCCTGACCCGCACTCCCCCACCGGAGGAAACCCCATGCACCTCAACCACCTGAAGGTGGAACGGGACGGGCGCGTCGTCACCGTCCGCCTGCACCGGCCGGCGGTCCACAACGCGCTCAACAGCGAGCTGATGATCGAACTGACCGCCCTGCTGGCCTCGTTGGACGACGATCCCGAGGTCGGCTGCTTCCTGCTCACCGGCTCGGAGCGGGCCTTCGCGGCCGGCGCCGACATCCGGGAGATGGCCGACCGGACGGCGGGCGAGATGTTCGCCGAGGACTACTTCGCCGGCTGGGAACGGCTCACCGCGCTGCGCACCCCCAAGGTCGCGGCCGTGGCCGGCCACGCGCTGGGCGGAGGCTGCGAGTTGGCCATGATGTGCGACACGGTGATCGCCGCGGACACCGCGGTGTTCGGCCAGCCGGAGATCAGGCTCGGCGTGATCCCCGGCATCGGCGGCACCCAGCGGCTGACCCGGCTGGTCGGCAAGGCCAAGGCGATGGACCTGATCCTCACCGGCCGCACCATGGACGCCGCCGAGGCCGAGCGCTCCGGTCTGGTCGCCCGGGTGGTCCCGGCCGACCGGCTGCTCGACGAGGCGCTGGCGGTGGCGCGCACCATCGCCTCGTACAGCAAGCCGGCCGTGCTGGCGGCCAGGGAGGCCGTCGACCGGGCCCTCGAACTCGGCCTGGCCGAGGGCGTCCGCTACGAACGCCGGGTGTTCCACGCCCTGTTCGCCACCGAGGACCAGAAGGAGGGGATGCGGGCGTTCCTGGAGAAGCGCCCGCCCGAGTTCACCGGCCGCTGAGCGGCGGAACCGGCCGGACGCGGTCGCGCCCGGCCGGTTCCGCGCGGAGCGGTCGCCGGCTACTCGCCGACGGGCAGCCAGACGCGCATGGCGCAGTTCTCGCGGTTGGCCCAGGCGTAGTAGGGGACGGCGGTGAGGGTGACGGGTTCGCCCGCCGGGTCCGGGGTGCCGGCGGTGGCGGGCCGGTAGGGCCACCAGGGTGCGGCCCTGGTGGCGTCCGGGCGCGGACGGCGGCGCGCGGTGGCGGTCACCGCGGTGACGCCGCCGAGGAGTTGGGGCCGCTCGACGGTGCCCAGGCCGGCGGTCGGGTCGACGACCAGGTCGTCGAGTCCCTCGCCGGGCGCGAGTCGGGGCTGGTCCAGGCCCTCGACGCAGTACACGAGCGGACCGCGCTCGATGGCGGCGCAGCCGCGGACGGCGTCCACCCGGGGGTCGGCCAGGGTGAACCGGGGGGCGAGGTCGAGGTCGAGGAGGACGGTGTCGCCCTCGGCCCAGGCCCGGGTCAGCCGCAGCCAGCCGTCGGCGAGGGCGACCTCGTCGGCCGACGGGGCGGCGCCGTTGACGGTGACGGACCAGGTGTCGGCCGACCAGTGCGGGACGCGCAGCGCCAGGGCCCAGGGGTCCTGGCCGGTGGCGGTCACCGTCAGGGCGATCCGCCCCTGCCGCGGGTAGTCGGTCTCGACGCGCAGCGCGGCCTCGCCGCCGGCGAGCGGGGCGGCGACGGTGCCGGTGGCGTACTGGTGCACCTGGAGCTCGCCGCCGTCGGCCGAGGCGGTGGCGAGGTAGTGGGGCAGCGAGGACAGCAGCCGCATCAGGTTGGGCGGGCAGCAGGCGCACCTGAACCAGGGCACCCGGCGGGGCGTCTCGCCCTCCTGGTCGGCGTAGCCGTCGCGGACGTGCAGCGGGTTGTCGTAGAGGTAGCGGTCGCCGGAGAGCGAGACGCCGCACAACACGCCGTTGTAGAGGGTGCGTTCGATCAGGTCGGAGTACCTGGCCTCGCCGGTGAGCAGGGCGAGCCGCCAGCTGAACTGGACGGAGGCGATGGCGGCGCAGGTCTCGCAGTAGGAGCGGTCGGCCGGCAGCTCGTAGGGGTGGCCGAAGCCCTCGTCGGAGTGGTGGGCGCCGACGCCACCGGTGAGGTACGTCTGGCGGGCGACCATCTCGGCCCACAACCGCTCGACGGCCTCGCGCAGTTCGGGTTCGCCGGTCTCGGTGGCGACGTCGGCGGCGCCGGCCAGCAGGTAGAGCTGGCGGACGGCGTGGCCGGTGACGGCCGTGGCCTCGCGCACCGGGAGGTGGTCCTGGAAGTAGCCGGGGCGGCCGTGGCCCTGCTGGGTGTGGTGGGACAGGGCGCCGCCGTGCCGGTCGACGAAGTAGCCGGCGAGCTCGGTGTAGCGGGACTCGCCGGTCTCGCGGGCGAGTTCGACCAGGGCGGTCTCGATCTCGGGGTGGCCGTCGATGCTGTCGTGCGGCCGGCCGGAGCCCTCGGGGCCGAAGCTCTCGTCGATGTGGTCGGCCAACCGGACGGCGACGTCGAGCAGTTCGGTCCGCCCGGTGGTGCGGTGGTGGGCGACGGCCGCCTGGATGAGGTGGCCGGCGGAGTACAGCTCGTGGCCCCAGCGCAGCTCGCTGAAGTGCGGCACCTCGGGCTTGGCCACCTGGTAGTAGGTGTTGAGGTAGCCGGAGTCCTCCTGGGCCCCGGCCAGCAGCTCGGCGAACTCGCTGATGTGCTTGGCGAGTTCGTCCCGGCTGTCGGCGTCCGTGCCCGGGTCGCCGAGCTGCCAGGCGGCGGCCTCCAGCCACTTGTGGAGGTCCGAGTCCTGGAAGGGGTAGCCCCCCTGGAAGCCCTCGGTGGCGCGCGCGGCCGCCAGCCGGAAGTTCTCCAGGTTGCCGGCCTCGGCGAGGCGTTCCGGCCCCTGCGGGATACTCACCTCCGCGTTGACCCGGCGGCGTTCGGCCCAGAAGCCGGCGGTCACGGTGGCCCGCGCGGTGGCGGACAGCGCCGCGTGCGCGGCCGGTCCTGGGCGGGCCGGTCCTCCGGCTCGGGGGTCGGGGGTGTGGGCGGACGGGACGGCTGTCATGCGTGACTCCGTTTGCGGGGTGGTAACTGTCGTCAGTGGAGCTTGCGGGTCGGCCGCACGCCGATGGAAGGCGCTGGGAAACCCTTTTCCCAGCCGTCGACGCTAGGAGTACGGAAGTGAGGCGTCAAGACCTCGAAGCGGGTGGAATTGTGTCGAGCTCCACCCCTGTTCCCAGGGACGAAGGCATGGCATCATGACCGGCTCGGGGGCGGACTGGCCGCCTCGTGTCGGCCGGACCGAGAAGGGCAAAGGGTTTCCCATGACCGTGACGCCACGCGGAGAGGCCGGGGCACGGGCCGCCACCATCAGCGACGTCGCCGCGCTCGCCGGGGTCTCCCCCGGCACCGCGTCCAAGGCGCTGAACGGGCGCGGCCGGCTGCGACCCGAGACCAGGGAACGGGTGCTCGACGCCGCCCGCAAACTCGACTTCCGGCCCAACGCGATGGCGCAGGGCCTGCTGTCCGGGCGCAGCTTCACCGTCGGGCTGATCACCACCGACAGCGTGGGCCGGTTCAGCCTGCCCGTGCTGCTCGGCGCCGAGGACGCGCTGGGCGCCGGCCGGATGTCGGTGTTCCTGTGCGACACCAGGGGCGACCGGATCCGTGAACAGCACTATGTGCGCACGTTGTTGGAGCGCCGGATCGACGGTCTGATCGTCACGGGCCGCCGCACCGACCCGCGTCCGCCGCTGGTGCTGCCGGCGCCGGTGCCGGTGGTCTACGCGCTGGGCCCCTCGACCGATCCGGCGGACGTGTCGCTGGTGCCGGACGACGCGGGCGGCGCCCGGCTGGTCGTCGACCATCTGCTGGCCACCGGCCGCCGCCGCATCGCCCACCTCACCGGCCCGGCCCACCACTCGGCGGCGGCCGAGCGCGCCGAGCACACGACGCTCGCGCTGCGCGACGCCGGCGCCGAACTCTCCGGCGGGCGTGTCTACTTCGGCGAGTGGAGCGAGGCATGGGGCCGGCAGGCGGCGTTGATCGCGCTGCGCGCCGACCCCGACGTGGACGCGTTGTTCTGCGGCAGCGACCAGATCGCCCGCGGCGCGGCGGACGCGCTGCGCGAGGCCGGGCGTCGGGTGCCGTCCGACGTGGCGCTCGTCGGCTACGACAACTGGAAGGTCATGGCCGAGGCGTCCCGGCCGCCGCTCACCACCGTCGACATGAACCTCACCGAGTTGGGGCGGACGGCGGCGCTCCGCCTGATGTCCGCGATCGAGGGCCAACCGGCGGGGGGTGTGGAACGGCTGCCGTGCCGCCTGGTGATCCGCGAGTCCACGGGAGTGGCCGCGGAGGGTGGGCCGAGCCCGCTCAGGGGGTGACCGCGTACTCGGTGAACCGGCCGGCGGCCGTGAAGCCGAGGCGGCGGTAGACGGGTTCGCCGTCCGCCGACGCCTGGAGGACCGCCGTCCGGGAGCCCTCGTCGTACGCCACCCGCAGCGCGGCCGCCGTGATGGCGCCGCCGTAGCCGCGGCGGCGGTCCTCGGCCAGGGTCGCGATGTTGTAGATCCCGGCGACGCCGGCGTGGTGGAGGACCTCGGCCGAGCAGACCGGGCGGCCGCCGACATAGCCGACCAGGTAGCGCGCCGGGCAGTCCGCGGCGAGCGCCCACTCGGCCGCCTCGGCGTGGAAGCGGCGCACGGTGTCGGACGGCGGGTCCCAGCTGGCCGCCAACACGGTTGCGTAGTGGGCGAGTTGACCCGGGCTCCGCACCCGTCGGATGTCCAGGCCGTCGACCGCGGGCACGGCCGGGGCCGCCGGCAGCGCCCGCCACATGCCGGTCTCGGTCTCCGACGGCGACAGGCCGGCGGCGGCGAGCCGCGCGCCGAGGTCGGCGGGCGCGGAGGCGGGCCCCACCCACCACGAGAAGGGACGCCCGGTGGCGGCCAGCGTCCGCAGCGTCTCGGCGACCCGCTCGTCGGCCGTGTCAGGCGTGAGGCGGGCGGCGGCGACGATGTTGAAGGTGTCGTCCGGCAGGCCGCTGTCGGCGACGACCAGGTCCGCCGTCTCGACGACGGTCGCGCCGGCCAGGCGCCGGTGCAGGTGGCAGGCGTGCTCGGCGAGGTTCCGTTCCATGCGGACCGCCAGCCGTTCCGTGTCGTTCATCGCCGCCCATCAGACCACGCCTGAGGCGTGCCGCGCGGCGGAGTACGGGCTCGGCCGGCGTCGCCCGGGGCCCCGGGAACATGGCGGTTTCCGCCCGGCACCCCGGCGTTCGCGAACGGCATGGTGATCCGTCTCCTTCGCCGGTCGGGGCGGGTCAGACGATGCCGCCGTTGGCGCGGAGGACCTGGCCGTTGATCCAGTGGCCGGCGGGCGAGGCCAGGAAGGCGACGGCCTCCGCGATGTCGGCCGGGGTGCCGAGGCGTTCCAACGGCGCCATGCCGGCCAGCCGGTCGATGGTCTCCCGGTCCTTGCCGTCGAGGAACATGTCGGTGGCGGTGGCGCCGGGGGCCACGGCGTTGACGTTGACGTCCCGGCCGCGCAGCTCGCGGGCGAGGACCATCGTCATCCCCTCGACGGCGGCCTTGCTCGCGATGTAGGCGCCGTACCTCGGGAACGCCAGGCCGACCTGCGACGTGGAGAACGTGACGATCGACCCGCCGGAGCGGAGGCGGTTGGCGGCCTGCTGGACGACGACGAAGGTGCCGCGGATGTTGGTGCGGTGCAGCGCGTCGAGGTCCGCCAGGTCGAACTCGGCGATGGGGGCCAGGACCATCCGGCCGGCCGCGTGCACCACCACGTCGACGCCGCCGAACTCGGACTCCGCGGCCGTGAAGAGGTCGGCCACCTGCCGCTCGTCGGCGACGTCGGCCCGGACAGCGACCGCGCGGCCGCCGGCGGCGAGGGCCTCCCCCACGGCGGCCTCGGCCTGGTCGCGGTTGCCGGCATAACCGACGACGACGGCGTACCCGGCGCCGGCCAGCCGGTTCACCGTCGCGCGGCCGATGCCGCGCGAGCCGCCGGTGACGATCGCGACGCGGGGCCCGGACGGGGCTTCCTGCGGGGGTTGCTGTGGGGCTTCCTGCGGGGGTTGCTGCGGGGG
>NZ_SMKI01000194.1 GCF_004348415.1 Streptomyces hainanensis | reverse complement strand
CGCCCGGCCCGCCCGGCGATCTGGTGGAACTCCCTGGCCCGCAGCACCCGCACCCGGCTGCCGTCGTACTTGGTCAACGCCGTGAACAACACCGTGCGGATCGGCACGTTGACCCCGACCCCCAGGGTGTCCGTGCCGCAGATCACCTTCAGCAGCCCCGCCTGCGCCAACTTCTCCACCAGCCGGCGGTACTTGGGCAGCATCCCGGCGTGGTGCACCCCGATCCCGTGGCGCACGTACCGCGACAGGTTCCTGCCGAACCGGGTGGTGAACCTGAAGTTCCCGATCAGCGCCGCGATCTGGTCCTTCTCCGCCCGGGTGCACATGTTGATGCTCATCAGCGCCTGCGCCCGCTCCACCGCCTGAGCCTGGGTGAAGTGCACGATGTACACCGGCGCCTGATGGGTCTCCAGCAGCTCCGTCAGCGTCTCCGTCATCCCCGTCGACCGGTACTCGTAGCTCAGCGGCACCGGGCGGTTGGCCGAGCGCACCACGGCCGTCGGCCGGCCGGTGCGGCGGGTCAGGTCCTCCTCGAACCGCGACATGTCGCCCAACGTCGCGGACATCAGCACGAACTGCGCCTGCCCCAGCTCCAGCAGCGGGATCTGCCACGCCCAGCCCCGGTCCGGCTCCGCGTAGAAGTGGAACTCGTCCATCACCACCTGGCCCACGTCGGCCTGCGCCCCGTCCCGCAGGGCGATCGAGGCCAGCACCTCCGCGGTGCAGCAGATCACGGGGGCGTCCGCGTTGACCGAGGCGTCCCCGGTGAGCATCCCGACGTTCTCGGTGCCGAAGATCTTGCACAGGTCGAAGAACTTCTCGGACACCAGGGCCTTGATCGGCGCGGTGTAGAACGTCACCTCGTCCCTGGCCAGCGCCGCGAAGTGGGCCCCGGCCGCCACCAGCGACTTGCCGGAGCCCGTCGGCGTGGACAGGATCACGTTCGCCCCCGACACCACCTCGATCAGGGCCTCCTCCTGCGCCGGGTACAGGGTGATCCCCCGTTCGCGGGTCCACGACGAGAAGGCGTCGAAGAGGGCATCGGGATCGGCGTCGGCAGGCATCTGATCGATAAGGCTCACCGTCCCATACTGCCCGCACCCGACCCCCGAAGGGGAACCGGCCGGCCCGCCGAAGATCACGAGGCACTACGCTTCCCGCCGAAAGCAGTGTTCGATCACGGCACGGACCCCGACAACCACGGCGCGACGCCGGCGCGTTGGCCCGGGGAACAGCTGAAGAAGGGGCGGGGAGCGGTCATGATGGGACCGGCGCACTCATTGTCGGGGGCCATGGTGTGGCTGGGGATCGGAGCCGCCGCAGCGGCGGCCGACAACCCGATGCCCTGGCCGGTGCTCGTGGTGGGCACCCTGATCTGCGCGGGCGCGGCCCTCGCCCCCGACCTCGATCACAAGTCGGCCACCATATCCCGCGCCTTCGGCCCGGCCTCCAAACTCCTCGCCGGCGTCATCGACAAGCTCTCCGAGTCCGTCTACAACGCCACCCGGGGCAAGGGGGAGCGGCGCCGCACCGGCGGCCACCGCACGCTCACCCACACCTGGATCTGGGCCGTGCTCGTCGGCGCCGGATTCTCCCTCGCCGCGATCGCCTGGGGTCGCTGGGCCGTCCTGGTCACCCTCTTCATCCACGTGGTGCTCGCCGTCGAGGGCCTGCTCTGGCGTATGGCCCGGGTGTCGAGCGACGTCCTCGTCTGGCTGCTCGGCGCCACCAGCGCCTGGCTGCTCGCCGCCGTGCTGGACGAACCGGGGAACGGCTCCAACTGGCTCTTCGAGAACGAGCCCTACATGTGGCTCGGGGTGCCCATCGTCATCGGCTCCATCGTCCACACCATCGGCGACTCGCTGACCGTCTCCGGCTGCCCGATGCTCTGGCCGCTGCCCATCGCCGGCAGGCGCTGGTACCCGCTGGGCACCCCCTCCTTCATGCGCTTCCGGGCCGGCGCCTGGGTGGAGAACAAGGTGCTGATGCCGGTCTTCATGGTGATAGGCGCCGCCAGTGGCATAGGGGCCGTCGTGCTGGCGGCCTGACCCGGGGGCGGGCGAAACCGCCACGCCCCCGGCGCCGGCCGCCGCCTCAGCCGTGCCAGGACCGCCACAGCGCGGCATAGGCGCCGCCGGCCGCCACCAGCTCGTCATGGCTCCCCAGCTCGCTGATCCGGCCGTCCTCCACCACCGCGATCACGTCCGCGTCGTGCGCCGTGTGCAGCCGGTGGGCGATCGCGATCACCGTCCGCCCCTCCAACACCCGGGCCAACGAGCGCTCCAGATGCCGGGCGGCCCGGGGATCGAGCAGCGAGGTCGCCTCGTCGAGCACCAGGGTGTGCGGATCGGCCAGCACCAGCCGCGCCAGCGCGATCTGCTGCGCCTGCGCCGGCGTGACCGAGAGCCCTCCGGAGCCGACCTCGGAGTCCAGGCCGTCCGGCAGCGCCCGCACCCAGTCGCCGGCGTCCACCGCCCCCAGCGCCGCCCACAGCTCGGCGTCCGCGGCGTCGGTCCTGGCCAACAGCAGATTGTCCCGCAGCGGCCCCACGAACACGTGGTGCTCCTGGTTCACCAGGGCCACCTGCTCGCGCACCCGCTCCGCCGTCATCCCCGCCAGCCGGGCCCCGCCGAGCGTCACCTCGCCGACCCGCGGCGCGTAGATCCCGGCCAGCAGCCGGCCGAGCGTCGACTTGCCGGCCCCCGACGGGCCCACCAGCGCCATCCGGGTCCCCGGCGGCACGTCGAGCGACACCCCGTGCAGCACGTCGGAGCCGGCCAAATAACCGAACCGCACCCGGTCGGCCGCCAGTTCACGCCCGCCAGGAACCAGCGACGCGTCACCCCCGTCGTCCTCGACCTCCCTGACGCCCACGAGCCTGGCCAGCGACACCTGCGCCACCTGGAGCTCGTCCAGCCAGCGCAGGATCATGCCCACCGGCTCGATCAGCATCTGCGCGAGCAGCGCGCCCGTCGTCAGCTCACCCACCGTCATCCAGCCCTGAAGCGTGAACCAGCCCCCGAGGAGCAGCACGCCGATCAGGATCAGCGCGTGGTAGACGTTGATCGCCGGGATCAGCACCGACCGCAGCCAGAGCGTGTAGCGCTCCCAGGCGGTCCACTCCCCGACCCGCCGATCCGACAGCCCGATCCGCTCCCGCTCGAGCCGGTGCGCCTCGATCGTCCGCCCGGCGTCCACCGTCTCGGCGAGCGCTCCCGCCACCGCCGCGTAGCCGGCGGCCTCCGAGCGGTAGCCCGCCGGTGCCCGGCGGAAGTACCAGACGCACACCACGACCAGCACCGGCACCGCGAGCAGCACGCTCAGGCCCAGCGGCGGGGACGTGAACACGATGGCCGCCACCAGCAACGCCGCCCACACCACGGCGATCGCCATCTGCGGCACCGCCTCCCGCATGGCCTTGGCGAGCCGGTCCACGTCGGTGTTTATCCGGGCCAGCAGGTCACCCGTCCCGGCCCGCTCCAACACCCCGGGCGGCAGGCCCACCGCGCGCACCAGGAAGTCCTCCCGCAGGTCGGCCAGCATCCGCTCGCCCAGCACCGCGCCCCGCAGCCGCACCATGCGGACGAAGACGGCCTGGACCGCGAGCGCCACCGCGAAGAACGCGAGGGTCCGCCCGAGCGGCGGCTCGGTCTCGCCGTCCGCCAGGTCCTGGATCAGCCCACCCAGCAGGTAGGGGCCGACCATCGAGGCGAGCACCGCGACCGAGTTCACCGCCACCAGTACGGCGAACGCCCGTCGGTGCCGGAGCGACAGCTCGCGGACGTAGGCGCGGACGGTCGTCCGGCCGGCCACCGGCAGCGTCGTCACGTGCTCGGTGGACGCCGGGTCGAACTCCGGCGGCTTCACGCCGATCATGCGGTCTCCTCGGCAAGGTCCTGGGCGGGGCCCTGGGCAGGGTTCTGGTCTGGGTTCGGGTCAGGGCTCCCGGGAACGCCGGAGGGCCCGGCAGCGCCCGCCGGGCCCGGGCCGGTGGCCCCGACGGCGGCGACCTCGTCCTCGGTCTCCCGGGTCACCACCGACCGGTACTCGGCCGTGCCGCTCAGCAGCTCACGGTGGGTCCCCACCGCCGACACCTTCCCGCCGTGCACGAACACCACCTCGTCGGCGCGGTCGAGCATCAGCGGGCTCGAGGTGAACACCACGGTGGTGCGGCCCGAGCGGAGCGCGCCGAGCCCGTCGGCGATCCTCGCCTCCGTGTGGGCGTCCACCGCCGACGTCGGCTCGTCGAGCACCAGCACCTCCGGATCGGTGATCAACGACCTGGCCAGCGCGAGCCGTTGGCGCTGGCCTCCGGAGAGCGAGCGGCCCCGCTCCGTGATCCGCGCCCCCATCGGGTCGCCACCGTCGCCGGTCGTCTGGGCGAGCGCCGTCAACACGTCCTGGCACTGCGCCGCGCCCAGCGCCTCCTCCGCGGCCACCCGGCCGGAGGCCGGCACCGTGAGCAGCTCGCCCAGCGTGCCGGAGAGCAGCACCGGGTCCTTGTCCTGCACCAGGACCGCCGTGCGCGCCACGGCCAGCGACGCCTCGTCGAGCGGGGCGCCACCGAGCTGCGCGGAGGGCTCGTCGTCCCCCTGCGCCGGGTGCCCGCCGAGCCGGGCGGCGAGCCGCTCGGCGAAGTCCGGGTCGCCGCAGACCACCGCGGTCAGCCGACCGCGGACGGCGAGCAGCCCGGTGGCCGGGTCCCACAGGTCGCCCGAGAGCGGCTCGTCGGCCCCCACGGCCCCCACGGTGTCCGCGCCGTCGCCCACCGGCCGCTCGCGGCGCAGGCCGAGCACCCGCACGGCGCGCCTGGCCGACGGCCGGGAGAAGGTGAACGCCATCGCCGCCTCCTGGAACAGCCGCAGCGGGAACAGCAGGAAGCTGACCGCCGCGTAGACCGTCACCAACTCGCCGGCGCCCAGCCGCCCCTCGCTCGCCAGCCCGACGCCCTGCCAGATCACCGCGATCATCAGCAGCCCCGGCATCACCACCTGCACGGCGTCGATCAGCGACCACATGCGGGCGTTGCGCACCGAGGCCCGCCGCACCTCCTGGGAGGCACCGCGGTAGCGGTTCAGGAACAGCTCCTCGCCGCCGATCCCGCGCAGCACCCGCAGCCCGGCCACGGTGTCGGAGGCGAGCTCCGTCGCCCGCCCCGACCTGCTGCGCTCCTGGTCGGCACGGCGGGTCGCGGCCGGCAGCAGCGGCCAGACGCTCAGACAGACCGCCGCGATCCCGGCCAGCACCACCAACCCGATCCGCGGTTCGTAGACGATCAGCCCGAGGCACACGCCCAGGGTGACCACCACCGCGGCGGCGAACCGGGAGAACGACTCGACGAACCAACCGATCCGCTCCACGTCCCCGGTGGACACCTTGACCACCTCGCCGGCGGCCACCTGGCGGGTGAGCACCCCGCCGAGCTCGGCCGTCCGGCGGGCCAGCAGCTGCTGCACCCGGGCGGCGGCGGTGATCCAGTTGGTCACCGCGGTCCGGTGCAGCATGGTGTCGGCGAAGGCCATCACCAACGCGACGCCCAGCATCACGAGCCCCGTCGTAGCCAGCCGGCGACCGGAGTCGTCCACCACGGCCTCGACGGCCATGCCCATGAAGATCGGCAGTATCGCGATGGTCGCCATGTGCAGGGTGCCCCAGCCCAGGGCCTTCGCCTGGCCGCCGAGTTGGCGACGGAAGAGCCAGACCAGGAAGCGGAAGCCGGACCGTACGTCCGGATCGCCGGGGTCGGCGTGCGGAAGATCACGAATGTGCATGACATCCCAGAGTCGGGTGTGGTCGGAAGTGGGCAACCTGGCAAGGGTCCTGAAGCCGACGGGCGAAAATCAACGGGTTTTTCCCGCCCCGGAACACGTTGCGGCCGGCCCCGTAACCCGGGCTGACATGCGGATTGAGACGGCGGAGGAGTGGGTGATGGCGAAGTCTCTTCGACCGTCGCACGCCTGTCCGGGATCGGTGGCGCGGCGCGCCGGAGCACGCTCCGCGCACCGGAAAGCAGGCGCGCGCCCGGCGCCCGCACGATAGAACCGGGGGATGCGCCCCCGTCCCGACGAGGTCCTCCACTTCTCCGAGGACCCCACCATCACCCTCTTCCGCCCTCGCGTGGCGGCCACCGCCCGGCAGGCCGCACCGTATGTGTGGGCCGTCGACTCCGCGCGCGCCCCCGACTACTGGTTCCCCCGCGACTGCCCACGCGCCTTGGCATGGGCCGTGCCCGGCACCACACCGTCCGATCGCGATCTGATCCTCGGCCCGGGCGGCGGCGACCGGGTGCACGCCGTCGAGTCCGGCTGGCTCGAACGGATGGCCACGGTCGAGCTGTACGCCTACCGGCTGCCCGCCGGGCCGTTCCGACCTTTCGGCGCACCGGTGGCGCACGCGGTGGTGGCGACAGAAAACGTTGCTCCACTGGGGCCGCCGGAGCCGGTGGGGGATCTGCCGGCGCTGCACCGGGCCGCCGGTATCCAGCTGCGGCCCCTCGACAACCTGTGGGAGTTCTGGGACGCGGTCGTCGCCAGCAGCCTGGGCTTCAGCGGCATCAGGCTGGGCAACGCCACCCCGCGGCCGCCGGACGACGCGGCACCCGACCCCGCCGCGTGACCGCAGGTCGGCGCGCACCTCCCGGCTTCAACGCTCGAAGCCGGCGTGGCCCCGAACGGCGCTCGGCGCCCGCGTCGCCGCCCGTGCCCGTTCACCGCATGCAGGCCGTTGGCCCCGGACACCGCCGGTTCGCCGCCCCTCGGTTGAAAAAAGGAACGCGCCAAGTGTTGACGGGGCCGGCTACTGCTTCCACTATGAGGGACATTACCGCTGGGTGGGAGCGCTCCCATCCTCGGGGTGGTCCCTCCCGGCGGTGTTTTCTCGTACCGATGACCAAGGATCGAGAAGGGCCGCAAACATGCCACCCCCCAAGGGCATTCCGGCCGTGCCTCGCCCCTCGTGGTTCGGCGGTTCGCCGCCGGCCAGTGAGAACCCCGCCAGGCACGGGAACGATCCGGCCGTGGAGTCGTCACGGCCGTCGTGTGCCTCGCGAGGCGAGGACCGCCGTCCACTGCTCAGGAACTGGATTCGGGAAGTCAACAGACTGAGCGCCTTCAACCGGCGGAGCCGGGGGGTGGATCTGTGAGCGGGCGGCGGCGCGAACGCTAGCGTCTCCACCCTCACCGACCGCGAACCCCCGCTTCCCGCCGTGGTGTCAGCCGCTCCGGGCCCCCTGCGGGAGGGGGTGTCCGGTGGGCAGCGGGTGCCGCCGCCTCGATGCTGCCGGGGACGGGCAGCCGGAGGCGGATTCCGCCCCGGGCGACTTCGTCGACGGGACCCGAAGTCGCTCGGGGCGGATGCGGCGAACGAGGTGGCGAACCGTTCACCTCTCATCGAGATCAGGTACGGCGCAGCCATTGACGAGTCCATGGCGACGCCGGACCATATGGGCTGCCGCCGCCGGGTGGGAGCGCTCCCAAGTCCGATCGCCGATCGCCCCGCAGGGGCGTGAGGCGATCACCACCCGGCGGCGGTTTCTTACCCCGACGACCAGGCAGGCCGATCAGGCCGCGCCCGGGTCGCCCCGGCCGGCGTGCACTCCGCGTTCGGGGTGGCGCGCGCGGCCCCACACGAGGAGCAGACACGATGGCTGTTCAACAGTCCCCGAGGGCGGGGGAGTCCAGGCGGGTGGCCCGGCGGGCGGAGTCCGGCCCCGGCTTGTCCGTGGCCGCCGTCCGGGCGCTGGCGGTGCTCCGCATCGCCACCGGCCTGATCTTCCTGTGGGCCTTCCTCGACAAGGCCTTCGGCTGGGGGTACGCCACCCCGGCCGAGAACTCGTGGACCCATGGCGGCTCGCCCGCCCGCGGTTACCTCACCAGCATCTCGGTGGGGCCGCTCGAGACCACCTTCCAGTCGTGGGCCGGGGAGACCTGGGTGGACTGGCTCTACATGGCCGGTCTGTTCGGCGTCGGCGCCTCGCTGGTGGCCGGCGTCGGGCTGCGGATCACGGCCGTCGCCGGGCCGCTGATGATGTTCTTCCTCTGGCTCAGCCAGTTCCCGCCGGCCCGTCACCTGTCGGACGGTTCACCGAGCATGTCGCCGAACCCGCTGGTGGACCAGCACGTCGTCTACGCCGTGGCCATGGTGGTCGTGGCGGCGTGCTCGGCCGGGCGGGTCTGGGGTCTCGGCGGCGTCTGGGCGCGGCTGCCCGTCGTCAGCCGCCACCGCTGGCTCCAGTAGCCGGCGCCCGCGAGCCGCGGGTGCGCGGGGAGTGAGCGAGGTCCTCCCCGCGCACCCGCCACCAGGTCGGTCGGCCGCGGCCGCCGCCCGGTGGGAGGTGCTCGCCCGGTCAGAACTGCACGTCGGAGCAGGCGTAGAAGGCGTTCGTGGTGTCGTAGACGTTCCAGACCGCCACGATCATGTGCCGGCCGGACTTTCCGGTGGGCAGCGTGCCCTGGTGGCTCTCCGTCGCACTGGGTTGCGCGCCGTTCTTCGACACCGTGAGGAACGGCCTGGGTTCGAGGTCGGCGCGGGTGAGGGGTTGGCTCGGGTCGTAGCTGTTGTTGGTGATGAAGTACTGGAAGTCGGTGGTGCGGTGGGCGGCGGTGATCCGCCAGCCGAAGGTGTACTGCTGGCCGGCCGTCAGCCGGTTCACCGGCCAACCACCGCCCCGCGGGTTGTCGAGTTCGGCGAACCGCTGGTTGCCGCCCGAACATATCTGGCCGTCGGCGGGGCCGGCCTGCGGGAAGCCCTTGGGGCCCTCCACGCTCTGCGGCTCCCAGACGATCGACCCGCAGTCGCTCACCGCGCCCTGGGCGCAGAACGACTGACGGCTGGTCGGGGTGGTGCTGTATCCGTGCGCCTGGGCCGTGCCGCTGGTGGCGACGACCGAGACGGCGGCGAGGGCGGCACCGATGGCCGCCGTGCCGATCCTGCTGCGCATGCTTCGCTCCAGGAGAGTCGTGGGGGGTGAGCGCTCCATGGCGGGCTGCCGTGCTTTGGTCCAGACCAACTGTGACGTTACTGCCGGCAACTGGCCATGTCCATACCAATGGCGGGCCCGGGGGTGGTGCGGCTCGGGCGGCCCCGTCCGCCGGCGCGCGCCGGCGGCTAGACTGCGCGGGATGACCAGCGACGGTGACCGCGGAGCGCTGCCGTGACGGGCGGCGCCGGGGGGCCGGCGACCCTCCGGGAGGTGGCGGAGCGGGCCGGGGTGTCGATGGCCACCGTCTCCCGGGTGCTCGCCGACAACTACCCCGTCGCCCAGCGCACCCGTCAACGGGTGCTGCGCGCCATCCGGGAACTCGACTACGTCGCCAACACCCACGCCCGCGCGCTGCGCGGTCGCGGCACGCCGACCGTCGCCTTCGTGCTCAACGACGTGCGCGGCGCCTCCTTCGCCCAGGTCGCGCACGGCGTCGAGGAGGAGGCCGCGCGGCGTGGGCGGATCTGCCTGATCTGCACCACCCAGGGCGATCCGGAGCGCGAGCTCTCCGTGGTGCGCACCATGCGCGAACAGGGCGCCGGCGCCGTGATCCTCATCGGTGGGGTGATGGACGACGCCGCCTACCGCGAGCAGATGACGGGCATCGCCCACTCGCTCGACGCCTCCGGCTCCCGCCTGGTCCTCTGCGGGCGGCCACCGCTCGGGGACGGGGTGCCGGCGACCGTCGTGGAGTACGACAACGAGGGCGGCGCCTACGCCGTGGTCAGCCGGCTGCTCTCCCAGGGGCACCGGCGGATCCTGTTCCTCGGCGCGGACCGCGCGGGCACCACCACCTCGGCGGGCCGGGTCGCCGGATACCGGCGGGCCCTGGCCGACTTCGACGCGCCCCGCGAGGACGGCCTGGTACAGGAGTCCGACTTCAGCCGGGCCGAGGCCTACGAGAACCTGCGCCGCCGACTCGGCGCCGGGCGCGACTTCACGGCGGTCTTCGCCGTCACCGACACCGTCGCGGCCGGCGCCCTGGCGGCGCTCACCGACGCCGGGCTCAGCGTGCCGGGCGACGTCTCGCTCGTCGGCTACGACGACATCGACCTGGCCACCGACCTGCGCCCGCGGCTGACCACCGTGCACGTGCCCTACGCCGAACTGGGCAGGACCGCCGTCCGGTTGGCCCTCGGGCTGCGGGAGGGCGAGAGTTCGTCGGCCGAGCAGCACGCGCTGCTCGGCACCCACGTGGTGGTCAGGGACTCGACCGCGCCGCTCTCGGTGCCGCCGCCGCGCCGGGCGGGGCGCTCCGGCCGCGCCCGCACCCGGTGACGGCGCCCGCCCCCGTGGCCGGGGGCGGGCCTCCCGCTCACCTCAACACGTAGGTCAGCGTGCCGAAGCCGAGCTCGTCGAAGCCGCCGCTCGTGGTGCCGTAGTCGCCGCCCCCGCCCTCCGGGCTGAGCGACCTGGCGATCTCCGACAGGTTCGGGGTGTTGAGCCCACGCCGCGCCCAGTAGTGGTGGTAGACGCGCTCCCAGACCGGCCGGGCCTGGCCCCGGCCACCCGCCCCGAAGGTGGTGTGCTGCTGCTGCGCGCAGTTCTGCCCCGTGCCCCACCGGTAGGTGGTGAACGGCACGTCGTCGTAGCCGAGGTTGTAGCGCGCCACGTACTCGCACGCTTTCAGAAAACGATTGTTGTCCGTGCCGTAGAGGTCGACGCCCTGGCTCCAGGCCATCTCGCAGATGGTGCCCATCAGTCCGATGCCCATGATGCTGTGGGCCTGGTCCCGGCCGCTCTCCTGCCACTGCGCCAGCGTGGAGCCGTGCAGGAACGGGACGGCGTGCGGGAGCGAGCCGTTGCCCGCGCCGTTGTGGAAGTAGTCCACGGCCCGGTCGAACATCGACTGGTTGTCCGTCAGGATCCCGATCGCCATGATCGAGGCCATGTTGCACAGGTCCCAGTTCGCCCAGTAGTTGGTGATGCAGGCGTCGTTGTGGTTGATGAGGAAGTTGTCGTTGAGCGGATAGAAGACGTCCAGCAGCATCCGCTGGAAGCGCGCCAGGTCGAACCCCGGGTAACCGCGCATGATCTCGGCGGCGTTGGCGAACTGGTAGCCGTAGATCCCGGCGGCCAGGAAGCGGTCCGCGTTGCCGGTCACCGTGGTCAGCGTGCCCGACCAGGCGTTGAGGATGTCGCGCGCCCGGTCGCCGTGCGCCGCCACGCCGGTGACCTTCCAGCGCAGCGCGTTCTGGTAGGCGGCGTGGATGTCGTTGTAGAGCTGCGGGTAGTTCTCGCCGGTGCCGCCGCGCACGATGGTCGCGGTCGGGCGTGCCGTCCAGGTGCTCGCCGAGTGCCCGTTGGCCGTCAGCCGGTTCCAACCGTTCTGCCACGGCTGGGTGCCCGCGGCCACCCGGCCGGCCATCCGGTCGAAGGCGGCCTGGGTGTGCAGCATCCCCGGGTGGGTGAAGGCCAGCGGCCTGATCGGCGGGTCCTGGACGGCCGCGCCGGCCGGCACGGCGGGGGCGAGGCCCGGGACGGCGAGCGCCCCGGTGCCCAGTGCGGCGGCTCGCAGCACGTGGCGGCGGCTCGGTCGACCCGAGCGGTGCGTGCCCTGCATGAGATCCCTCGTCTCTCGTGGGGGGTGGTGCCCCATGGTGGGCCCGCCGATAGAAAAGGTTGTCTGTCGGGTGCGAACTCGAAAGTTTCGGACCCATGCCCATGCCCATGGCCACGACCGTGCCCGTGCCGGAGCGAAGGAGGCGAGCCGGCCGGCGCGGAGGTCAGCGCCCCAGCACCGCCATCGCCGCGTTGTGGCCGGGGACGCCGCTGACGCCGCCGCCGCGCACCGCCCCCGAGCCGCACAGCAGGACGTTGGCGTGCCCCGTGGCCACGCCCCAGCGGGCCGCCGGGTCGGCCAGCTCCTCGTCGTCCTCGGCGAGGGGGAACGCCAGGTCGCCGTGGAAGATGTGGCCGCCCGGCAGGCCGAGTTCGGCCGCCAGGTCGAGCGGCGTCTTCGCCTCGACGCACGGCCGGCCCGCCCCGTCCACGGCCAGGCAGTCCTCGATCGGCTCCGCCAACTGCCCGTTCAGCGTGGCCAGTGTCGCCGCCAGCAGGCGGTCCCGCGCCCCGGCGTTGTCCCGGGTGAACAGGCGCGCGGGGGTGTGCAGCCCGAACAGGGTCAGCGTGTGGTGGCCGCTGGCGGCGAGCTCGGGGGAGAGGATCGAGGGATCGGTGAGGGAGTGGCAGTAGATCTCGCTCGGTGGGGTGCCAGGCAGCTCGCCCGCCGCGGCCTGCCGGTAGGCCGTCTCCAACTGTTCGTACCCCTCGGCGACGTGGAAGGTGCCGGCCAGGGCCTCGCGCGGGTCCGCCGCCGGGTCGCGCAGCGCCGGCAGTCGCCGCAGCAGCATGTTCACCTTGAACTGCGCGCCCTCGACGGGCTCGGGTCGGGGCTCGACGAGCAGCGCGGCGAGCTCGTGCGGCGACGCGTTCACCAGCACCACGCCGGCGCCCACCACCCCCTCCGTGGTCTGCGTGCGGTATCCCACCTCGGCGGTCACGCCGTCGGTGGCCACCGAGGTCACCTCGTGCCCGGTGGCGATCTCCGCGCCCGCCGCCCGCGCGGCGTCCGCCAGGGCGTCGGTCACGGCCCCCATGCCGCCCACCGGCACGTCCCAGTCCCCGGTGCCCTGGCCGATCACGTGGTAGAGGAAGCAGCGGTTCTGGCGCAGCGACGGGTCGTGGGCCGAGGTGAAGGTGCCGATCAGGGCGTCGGTCAGCACGATGCCGCGCACCAGGTCGTCCCGGAACGCGTCCTCGACGGCCTCGCCGAGCGGCCGCTCGAAGACCGCACGCCAGGCCGCGTCGTCGCCCACCAGCCGGCGCAACTCCGAGCGCCGCGGCAGCGGTTCGGTCAGCGTGGGGAAGACCCGGACGGCCAGCCGGCCCGTCATCGCGTAGAAGCGCAGCCACGCCTCGTACTCCCGGTCGGAGCCGGTCAGGCCGGCGAACGCCGCGCGGGTGCGCGACTCTCCGCCGCCCACCAGCAGCCCGGTGGGCCGGCCGCCGCGCACGACCGGCGTGTACGAGGAGAATGCCCGCCTGCGCAGCGTCAGCCGGAGGCCGAGGTCGCGCACGATCCGCTCGGGCAGCAGGCTGACCAGGTAGGCGTAGCGCGAGAGGCGCGCCGCCACCCCGGGGAAGGCCGGGGCGGAGACGGCGGCGCCTCCCGTGTGGTCGAGGCGTTCCAGCAGCAGCACCCGGCGGCCGGCCCGGGCGAGATAGGCGGCGGCCACCAGACCGTTGTGGCCGCCGCCGACGATCACGGCGTCGTACGAGGTGAGGGCGGGCATGGCTCTTGGTAACACGCGGTGGCGACTTCCGGCCAGTGTCCCGGCCGCCCTCTGGTCGCACCTCGGTGACCTGGAATAAGGTCCCCGGGGGATCGGGGAAGAGGGGCCGCCAGGACATGGACCAGCCGGCGACGGCGTCAGCGCCGCCCGTTCCACGCCCC
>NZ_SMKI01000193.1 GCF_004348415.1 Streptomyces hainanensis | reverse complement strand
GCGGGTGGCGGCAGCCGCTCCACCAGCACCACCGGGAGGGGCAGCCCGCCGAGCCAGCGCAGCAGTTCGAGCCCGGCGGCGCCGGCGGTGGCGGGCGCGGCCAGCAGCGTCTGGACGCCGCGGTCGAGCAGCGCGCCGACCTGGCGGCGGTCGTCGGCCGGGTCGTAGCTGGAGGCGCGCATCACGAGGCGGCCGCCCTCGGCGGCGACGGCGGCCTGGGCGCCCTTGATCACCTCGGGCCAGTAGTAGTCGACCGAGGGCACCACCATGCCGACGAAGACGGCGGGCGGCGCGCCGCCGGCCGGTTCGCCGAGGCCGCGGTAGGGCAGCGTGATGCCGCCGTGCACCCGGCGCACCAGGCCGCGGTCGGCGAGCGCGGTGACGTCCCGCCGCACCGTGACGGCGGAGACGCCGAGCCGGCGGGTGAGTTCGGAGAGCCGCACGGTCCCGGAGCGCCGGACGGCGGCCAGGATGCGTTCCTGCCGCTCCCAGGCGAGTCCGCCGGTGCCGCCCGCGCCGTCCGTCACCCCCGCCACCACCTTCGCTTCTGATCGATTCTGATCGATTCAGTTCCGAATGATTGACCACGAACTATCGCACACGTTGAAGTGTCCGGCACCACTCCCGACGGGCGGAGTGGGCGTCAGCAGAGATCAAGGGGGATCAGCTCATGGCGCTTCACACCGGCTGGTCGCGGCGCGCCCTGTTGCGCGCCTCGGCCGGCGCCGCGGCGCTCGCCGCGGGCGGTACCGCGCTCTCCGGCTGTGCGTCACGGACGACCGCCTCGGGTGCCACCCGGGTCACCATCTGGTCGTGGATGACCGGCATGGACCAGTACGTGGCCGCCTTCAACGCCGCCCAACAGGACGTGCACGTCGAGCTGAACGTGATCGCCGGCGGCCTGTCCGGCGGCTACGCCCAGCAGACCAACGCCATCCGCGCGCACAACGCGCCCGACATCCTGCACGTCGAGTACCAGGGCCTGATCCAACTCCTGGCCACCGGCGGCCTGCGCGAGATCACCGACGACGTCGCCGACCTGGCCGACGGCTACTCCCCCGCCGCCTGGCGCGCCGTGCGCCCCGACGGCCGCACCTGGGCCGTGCCGATGGACCTGGCGCCGATGGCCTTCTACTACCGCAGGGACCTCTTCGACCAGCACGGCATCCGGGCGCCGCGCACCTGGGACGAGTTCGCCGCCGCCGCCGAGGCGGTCCGGGAGGCGGACCCGGCCGCCAGGATCACCACCTTCCCGCTCAACGACGGTTCGTTCTTCGCCGGCATGTGCTGGGGCGCCGGCCAGCCCTGGTGGCGGATCGAGGGCGACACCTGGGTGGTGGACGTCGCGAGCGAGGGCACCCTGCGAACCGCCGGCTACTGGCAGGACCTGATCGCCGCCGACCTGGTCGGCTCCGGCGGCACCGGCACCCAGGACTGGATCGCCGGCATGCACGAGGGCCGGCTCTGGGGGCTGCTCGGCGCCGCCTGGAGCGTCGGCACGCTCAAGCGGTCGATACCCGACGACACCGGCCGCTGGGCCGTCGCCACCATGCCGACCTGGGACGGCGAGCCGGCCAACGGGATGCAGGGCGGCAGCGCGTTCTCGGTGTCGGAGGAGAGCCCGGTCCCCGAGGCCGCGGTGACCTTCCTGCGCTGGCTCTGCGCCGGCCCCGACTACCCGCGCATCGGCGCCACCTTCACCTCGCCCTTCCCGGCCTACCTGCCCAACCGCGAGATCGCCCGCGAGATCCTTCCCGACGACTTCTTCGTCGGCGACCCCGTCTTCGACGTGCTCGACGTGGCCGGCGACCGGGTCCCCGAGTGGACCTGGGGCCCCAACGCGCTCGGCCTGTTCTCCACCGTCGCCGACTCCCTCGGCCCGGTGCCCACCGGCGGCACCACCATCCCGGACGCCGTCCGCCGGGTGCAGCGCGCCGCCGTCTCCGAGATGCGCGGCCGCGGCCTCTCGGTCCGCGAGGGGAGCCCCGCATGACCGTCCTCGCCCCCGCCGACAGCGCCCGCGAGACCGCCGGGACGGCCGCCACCCGCGCGCCGCGCCGCCGCCGGACCTCGCCGGCCACCCTGCTCCTCGTCGCGCCCTTCGCGCTGCTGCTCACCGGCACCGTGCTGGTGCCGATCGGCTACGCCCTCTACCTCAGCCTGTTCACCGAACGCCTCTCCGGGCTCGGCTTCGAAGGACCGCGCGACGTCTTCGTCTGGCTGGAGAACTACGGCGAGGTGCTCACCGACGCCGCCTTCCACGACAGCGTGCTCAACGTCGCGGCCTACGCGCTGCTGCACATCCCGCTGATGCTCGGCGGCGCCCTGCTGCTCGCCCTGCTGCTGGACGGCGCCACCGTCCGGCTCCGCCAGGTCTGGTCGCTCGCCGTCTTCCTGCCCTACGCCGTCCCCGGCGTGATCGCGGTCCTCATCTGGACCTACCTCTACAGCCCCAACATCGGCCCGCTCAACGACGTGCTGCCCTGGGACCCGCTGGGCAGCGCCGGCGTGCTGCCGTCCATCGTCAACATGGCCACCTGGCAGTGGATGGGCTACAACATGATCATCTTCTACACCGCGCTGCGCACCGTGCCGCGCGAGGTGCTGGAGTCCGCCCGGGTGGACGGCGCCGGGCCGGTGCGCACCGCGCTCGGCATCAAGGTCCCGATGATCAGGCCCACCGTGTTCGTCGCCCTGATCTTCACCGTCATCGGCTCGCTCCAGCTCTTCACCGAGCCGCTGGTGATGCGCAACTTCACCGGCTCGGTCACCAGCACCTGGACCCCCAGCCTCTACGTCTACGAGGCCGCGTTCATCAGCAACGACTACGGTCGGGCGGCCGCCGCCTCGCTGCTGCTCGCCGTCGCCTCGGCCCTGCTCTCGGCGCTGGTGATGCGCCTCTCCACCCGGTCCGGGAGGTCCCGATGAGTTCGACGAGTCCGACGAGAGGGGCGTCCCCGTCCCGCTGGATGTCCCGGGGCGCCGTGCACGCCCTGCTGGGGATCGCCGCCCTCTACAGCGTGCTGCCGCTGATCTGGCTGCTCACCTCGGCGACCAAGTCGGTCGGCGACTTCTCGACCACCGGCGCCTTCGAGCTCGGCGACTGGAACCTCTGGACCAACCTGGGCGACCTGTTCGCCGAGGAGGACGGCGTCTTCCTCTCCTGGATACGCAACTCCCTGCTCTACGCCGGACTCGGCTCCGTGCTCGGCGCGTTGATCTGCGCCGCCTGCGGATACGCCATCGCCAAGCTCGACTTCCCGGGCCGCCGCGCCCTGTTCGCCGTCACCCTGGCCGGGGTGCTGGTGCCCACCACGGCGCTCGCCCTGCCGCTCTACCTGCTCGCCTCCGAGCTGCGGGTGGTCAACACCTTCTGGGCGGTGTTCATCCCGCTGCTCACCAACCCCTTCGGCGTCTACCTGGCCCGCGCCTACGCCGAGGCCGCGGTGCCCGACGAGGTGCTGGAGGCCGCCCGGATGGACGGCTCGAACGAGCTCCGCACCTTCTTCACCATCGCGCTGCCCATGATGCGCCCCGGCGTGGTGACCATCCTGCTCTTCCAGTTCGTGGGCATCTGGAACAACTTCTTCCTCCCCCTCGTCATGCTGACCGACCCCGACCTGTTCCCGATGACACTCGGCCTCTTCCAGTGGAGCGCGCGCGTGAGCCAGTTCCCGCAGTACACCCCCCTCGTCGTCGCCGGCTCACTGCTCGCCGTCGTCCCGCTGCTGCTGGCGTTCGTGGTGCTGCAACGCCAGTGGCGCTCCGGCCTGGCCGCCGGGAGCGTCAAGTGACGCCACGCCGCCCCGAGACGCTGCTGGTGATGGACGCCGGCTGGCTCGGCACCCTCTTCGGCGACGCCGAGCAGGCCCGGCTGCGCCGGCTGGCCACCGTCCACGAGCCCCTGGCGGCACACGAGTTGGACTCGCCGGCCGCCCGCCGCCGACTCGCCACCGCCGAGGTGCTGCTGACGTCCTGGGGCTGCCCGCCGCTCGACGGGCCGGTGCTGGCCGCGGCGCCCCGGCTGCGCGCCGTGCTGCACGCCGCCGGCACCGTGCGGCTCCACGTCACGGACGCCGTGTTCGACCGCGGCATCCTGGTCACCACGGCCGCCGACGCCAACGCGGAGCCGGTCGCCCAGTACACGCTGGCCGCGGTGCTGTGGGCGTTCAAGAAGGTGCCGTTCCTGGCCGCCGAGGCCCGCAGGTTCCGCACCGACTGGAGCTACCGGGAGGCGCACGGCGAACTGACCGGCCGGGACCGCACGGTGGTGCTGGTCGGCTTCTCCCGGGTCGGCCGCCGGGTCACCGAGCTGCTGGTGCGGCTCGGCCTCGGCCGGGTGCTGGTGGTCGACCCGGTCGCCGACCCGGCGGCCATCGCGGCCGCCGGCGCCGAACCGGCCACCCTGGCCGACGCGTTGCCGCAGGCCGACGTCCTCAGCCTGCACGCGCCCTCGCTGCCGGCGACCCACCACCTGATCGGCGCCGCCGAACTCGCCGCGCTGCCACCGAACTCGGTGCTGATCAACACCGCGCGCGGCGCGCTGGTCGACACCGCGGCACTCGAACACGCCTGCGCCGCCGGCGCGTTGCACGCCGTGCTGGACGTCACCGAGCCCGAGCCGCTGCCCGACGCCTCGCCGCTCTACGACCTGCCCAACGTCGTGCTCACCCCGCACATCGCCGGCTCGCTCGGCTCCGAGACCCGCCGGATGACCGGCGCCGCGCTCGACGAACTCGACCGCTACGCCCGGGGGTTGCCACCGCTCGACCCGGTCACCCGGGAGTCCCTGGCGGTGCAGGCGTGATCCCCGGCATCCCGGCGGAGGACCGGTCGCTCTCCCCGCACACCGGCTGGACCAGGGCGCACTGGGCCGCGCACGCCGACCGGATGCTGGCCGCCCTCGACCCGTACCGCTCACCGGGCCTGGCCCGCGTCGACCTGCCGGGCCCGGCCAGCCGCCACGGCCGCGACTCGGACGGCCTGGAGGGCTTCGCCCGCTCCTTCCTGCTGGCCGGCTTCCGGATCGCCGGCGAACGCGGCGCCGGCCAGGGCGCGTTGCTCGAGCGCTACGCCGCCGGCCTGGCCGCCGGCACCGACCCGCGTTCCCCCGAGTACTGGCCGCGCCCCGACCAGCTCGGCCAGGCCAAGGTCGAGGCGGCGTCCATCGCCCTGATCCTCCAACTGACCAGGCCCTGGCTCTGGGACGCGTTGGACGACGGGGTACGCGAGCGGGTCGTCGACTGGCTCGCCACCGTCGTCGGCCAGCCCTACCCGCCGATCAACTGGGTGTGGTTCCGGATCGTCGTGGAGTCGTTCCTGCGCGAGGTCGGCGGCCCCTGGTCGGCCGCCGACGTCGAGGCCGACCTGGCCGTCCACGCCGCGCTCCGCCGGCCGGACGGCTGGCTCTCGGACGGCGCGGACGAACGGGCCTACGACCACTACACCGGCTGGGCGCTGCACCTCTACCCGCTGTTGTGGACCGAGCTGTTCGACGTCACGGGACCGCTCTGCCCGCCCGCGCTGCGCGAGCGGTGGGCGGCCGACCTCGCCCGCTACCTGGCGGACGCCGTCCGGCTGTTGGGCGCCGACGGCTCGCCGCTGCTCCAGGGCCGCAGCCTGATCTACCGGTTCGCCGCCGCCGCGCCGTTCTGGACCGCCGCCCTGACCGGCGTGGACGCCCTGCCGCCAGGACAGCTGCGCCGCGCCACGAGCGGGATTCTGCGGCACTTCGCCGAGCACGACGCGCCGGATCGCGAGCGGGGGCTGCTGTCCCTCGGCTGGCACCACCCGTGGCCGGCGATGCGGCAGGCGTACTCGGGCCCCGGGTCGCCCTACTGGGCGGCCAAGGGCATGCTCGGCCTCGCCCTGCCGGCCGACCACCCGGTGTGGACGGCACGGGAGGAGCCGCTGCCGATCGAGACCGGCGACGCGTCCCGGGTGATCGCCGCCCCCGGCTGGCTGGTCTCGGCCCGCCGCGACACCGGCGTGGCGCTGCTGCTCAACCACGGCACCGACCACGCCGCGCCGGGCGCCGCCTCCACCGACGCCCCGCTGTACGCCAGGCTCGGCTACTCGACGGCCACCGCGCCACCGCTCGCCGGGCCGGCGGCCGAAGACCCCCTGGACAACGCGGTGGTGCTGCTCGACCGCGCCGGCCGCCCCAGCCACCGCTCGGGGTTCACCACCCACTACGCCCGGGAGCTGCCGGGCGGCGTGCTGGCGGCGGCCTCCGGCGGCCCGGTCCGCTGGGTGGACGCCGGCGCCGACACCAGCCCCGACCACGGCTCGGGCCGGGTCGGGAGGGTGACCGGCGGCCCGGTGCTCACCGTCGCCTCGGTGCTGCGCGACGGCGTCGAGGTACGGCTGGCCCGCGTCGCGGGCGAGAGCGGCGGCCTCCGCGTCGGCGGCTGGCCGGTGACGGCCGACGAGCCCCCCGGGACGGCGGCCGGGCAGGCCGTCGGCGGCGGCCTCCGCTCCACGGTGCGCGGCCTGCGCGGCCTCGACCGGTCGGGCGTCGCGTCGTTGACGGACGTGACGCCGCTCGGCCCGCACACCGCCGTGCCGTGGGTCGCCACCGCCGGCCCGACGCGTCCCGGCGAGTTGCTCGCCGCCCTGGTCGTCCTCGACCGGCCGGACGCCGAACCGCCCACCGCCCCCGAGATCATCCTCGGGCCGGGCGACGAGGTGACGCTGCGCTGGCCGGACGGGCTCACCACCCGGGTGCCGGTGCCCGGTTGAGCGTGCCGGCCAGGCCCTGGGTCCGGTGGCAGAAGACGCAGCCGTCCCAGTGCGGCCACGCGGTCAACACCCGGTGGCGCGCGCAGGAGGCGACCGCCCCGCCGTCCGGCCCGGGGAAGACCTCGGGGTCGGGGCGGGCGGTCGCCGGGTCGAAGCCGCGCACGATCTCCGCGTACGCGGCCAGATACGCCGGCGCGTGGGGCGGGTCGTAGCGCAACTCGCGCCACCGGTGGCGGGCGGCGGCCAGCGCGATCACGTCGAGGACGAACCGCTGGTTCGCGCCGCGCGCCGCCCCGGTCGTGCCCCAGTCGATCTCGGTGAGGTGGAAGCCGACCACGCCACGGCCCATGATGCTCTGGTCCTGCGTGGCGACCAGCATGGCGAAGCGGAAATGCCAGGGCTCGCGGGCGAGTTCGGCCACCGCCAGGGTCAACACCTCCACCAGGACCGTGGTACCGCCGTTGGACAGGTCCAGGTCCCGGCCGGAGCCGTCGCCGAACACACACACCATGACGGCAGCCTAGGCCCCGGGCCAGAGCTCGGCGATCCGCCCGCCGAGCAGCGGGGCGAGGGCCGCCGCGTAGGCCTCGCTGAGGTGGTTGTCGTCGCGGTAGACGAAGGTGTCGCCCACGGCGACCGGGCACTCCCCCGTGTCGGCGCAGAGCCAGGGGACGGGATCGATGACCGGGACGCCCATCGTCTCCGCCACCTCGGTGGCGGCGTCCCGCCTGGCCTGGTCGCGCACCGCCCCGGGCAGCCGGTTCGCGCAGTCACCCAGCTCCAGGGGCCGTTCGGCCGCGCACTCGACCGGGTCGCCGACGGGCCAGACGGTGTCGAGGAGGAGGGCCAGCCGGGCCCCGCTGTCCGCCAGGGCCGCGAACGTCGCGCGGTAGCCGTCGGCCCACTCCCGCAGCGGGTCGTCGGTGGGGCGGGCCAGGTCGCCCTCCTCGGACGAGGAGGCGATCACCAGCTCGGGCCGGAGCTCGCGGATCCAGGTCAGCGTCTCGCTCCGCCAGGTGTCGCAGCCCTCGTAGGCGCGGTGGTCGCGGATCGTGGTGACCGTGGGGACCTTGCAGGACGCCTTGGTCAGGGTGACCAGCTTCCAGCCGTTCTCCCGCGCGAGCCGGTCGAGCGCCGGGAACCACTGGGCGGCGTGCGAGTCGCCGAAGAGCACGACGACCCGCTCGGAGTCGGCGTCGCCGTAGACGCAGTGCGGGGTCCTGGCGCTGTCGTCCTCCACGTGGCAGCCGTCCCGGTAGAGCGCGGACCGCGCCTCCCTGATCCGGTCGAGGGCCGGCGTCAGGTTGCTGGGCAGTCCGTCGCCCGACGCGGCCAGCAGCCGCGTCAACTCGGCCCGGGGATCGGCCGCGTCGGCCAGCGCCTCGCCCAGCGCGGGGGCCGGCGAGTCCGAACTGATCGGCGGTGGGAAGGCCGACGCGACGAGGATGACGGCGGTGGCGCTCGCCGAGAGGCCGAAGCCGACGCCCAACGCCCGCCGGGGGCGGCGCCGCAGCCCCACATGGAGGCGCGGCGGGTTCTCCACCAGGTGGAGCGTCCCCCAGGCCAGCAGCAGGGCGACCGCGCCGAGCAGCAGCGGGAGCGTCGTCCCCTCGTCGTCGGCCCTGCCGAGCGCCGTCGGGCCGATGACGAGCAGCGGCCAGTGCCACAGGTACCAGCCGTACGACACCCCGCCGAGCCAGGTGGCCGGCCGGAGGGCGAGCAGCAGTCGGGCGTCACCGCGCGCCGGCGAACAGCCGCCGGCCAGCACGAGCGCGGTGCCGAGCACCGGCAGCAGCGCGAAGTGCCCCGGGTACGGCGTCGCGTCGTCGAACCGGACCGCGGCCAGCAGCACGCAGCCGAGGCCGAGCCACGTCATCGGCGCCGCGAGCCGGGCCGGCAGCCGGTTCAACCGCCCCACGCCCAGGGCCAGCAGCGCCCCGGCGCCGAGCTCCCAGAACCGGGTGTGCGTCCCGAAGTAGCCCCAGGAGGGCGAGCTCCCGGTCACGGTCACGCTCAGGCCGAACGACACCAGGCAGAGCGCCGCCGTCAGCGCCGCGACGCGCGCCCGGTGTCCTCGCGCCGCCCGCCAGCCGAGGAACAACAGCAGCGGCCACAGCAGGTAGAACTGCTCCTCGACCGCGAGCGACCAGAAGTGCTGGAACGGCGACGGCGGGGTGCCCTCGGAGAGGTAGTCGGTGCCGGTGGTCGCCAGCCGGATGTTCTCGGCGTAGAGCAGCCCGCCGAGCGCGTCCCCGATGTACTCCTCGAACCGCAGCTTGGACAGGTAGACGCGGGCGCCGACCAGGGTGACGAGCACGACCAGCGTCGCGGCCGGGAGCAGCCGCATCGCCCGCCGGGCGTAGAACCTCGCGAACGAGAGGCGGCCCGTCGCGTCGAGTTCACGCAGCAGCAGCGAGGTGATCAGGAAGCCCGAGATCACGAAGAAGACGTCGACGCCGACATAGCCGCCGTCGAGTCCGCGCACCCCGGCGTGGGAGAGGACGACGAGGCCGACGGCCACGGCGCGGAGGCCCTGGATGTCCGGCCGGTGCGGTGGCTCGCCGGATATGCCGGCGGGGGTCTCCGCACTGGTGTCGCGGCGCATCGATCTCCTTTTCGAGTGATGTTCGGCGCGACACGATACGGGATCAGTGCGTCATGAATTCCTGGTAAACCCTGGGCGAATCGCGCCCCAGGGGCCCTGCCGCCTACGCGTCGGTCGCCCAGCGCCAGGTTCCGCCCCGGCAGGACAGGACGACGACGCCGTCCCGTACGTGCAGGACGTCGTCGTCCTGGTCCCACGTCATGCGCAGGACCTCGTCGTGCGGGGCCCCGCGGAGAACCCTCTTCCACAGCGGACCGGAGGGCGCTCCCGGCCTGTGCAGCGCGATGGACCGTACGTCGTCGAGCGTCAGAGTCACCGGTCCCAGAGGGCGGTACGGCTCCGTCGCCGACTCGGCGTACGCGGCCGCGAAGGCCAGCTCCACGCGCAGGGTCCCGCCCGTGGGCAGCACGGACAGCCGAAAGCCCTCGGACTCGACGTCGATCTCACCGACGCCGGGAACCCGCCACCCCGAGATCTCCCGCCCGGCCGGGCCGGGCTCGTCGTCGAGGACCGGGTCGCAGCCAAGCCACACGGGTACAACCTCCCAGTTCACGGCACTCGGGGATGTCAGCCCTCGGCTCTGGACCGAGCGTCACCGGGATCGGTTTATCCAAGCACCTCGCCGACCAGGACGGGAGCGAGATCCCTTTCGCCGGCCCACTGGCCGGATGACGGCTGCCGGCTCCCGGCTCCCGGCTCCCGGCTCCCGGCTCCCGGCTCCCGGCTCCCGGCTCCCGGCTCCCGGGCGGAACGACGAGATCCCGCCCGGTCGAGGGGACCGGGCGGGATCCTGGGGTCGGGCGCGCTACAGCTGCGCCGCGTACGGGTCCCATCCGAGCGGCAGCGGCTCCGGCGCCGCCGGCAGCGGGGCGCCGGCCGTGTCGAGGCGGCGCGGCTCGCCGCTCTCGGCGGATTCCGCTATCGCGGACATCGCCCTGAGCACGTGCAACGCCAGCGCGCCTGAGGCCCGGTGCGGCACGCCGCCGCGCAGGGCCCGCGCCATCTCCAGCACGCCGATGCCCCGGCCGGCCGTGGAGCCCTCGATCGGCAGCTCCGCCCACTCCTCCTCGCCGTTGGGCAGCAACCGCAGCGGCCCGTCGAAGGTGTTGGGGTCGGGGACCGCCAACGAGCCCTCGCTGCCGGTCAGTTCGATGGAGGTCCGGTGGATCGAGGAGTCGAAGCTGAAGACCGAGGTGGCCGTCACCCCGGAGGCGAACTCCAGCAACGCCTGGACGTGCGTGGGCACGTCGACCGGGAACTCCTGCCCGGCCTTGGGCCCGGAGCCGACGCTGCGCACCGCCCGGCCCCGGCCACCGCCGGCGAAGACGCCGGCGACCGGGCCGAACAGGGCGACCAGCGCGGTCAGGTAGTAGGGGCCGATGTCGAACAGCGGCCCGCCGCCCGGCTGGTAGAAGAAGGCGGGGTCGGGGTGCCAGCCCTCGGGCCCCAGGCTCTGGGTGGCGGTGGCGGCCCCGATCGGGGTGCCGATCCGGCCCGCCCTGACCGCCCGCACCGCCGACTGGATCCCGGCGCCGAGGAAGGTGTCGGGCGCGCCGCCGAGCAGCAGCCCGCGCTCGGCGGCCTCGGCGAGCAGCTTCTCGCCCTCGGCCGGGGTGGCGGTGAACGGCTTCTCGCCGTAGACGTGCTTGCCGGCCCGCAGCGCGGCCGTGGCCACCTGGGCGTGCGCCACCGGGACGGTCAGGTTGACGACGATCTCCACCTCGGGGACCGCGAGGACCGTGTCCACGTCGCCGGCCACCGGCACCCCGTGCTCGGCGGCGGCCGCCCTGGCCCGCTCCTCGTCCAGGTCGCCGACACCCACCACCCGCACGTCGGGGAAGCTGCCCAGGGTCCGCAGGTACTGCCCGCTGATGTTGCCGGCGCCGACGATGGCGACGCCCACCGGCCCGCCGCTCATGCCGCCCCCAGTCCGACGAGGTAGTCACGGCTGTCGGCGAGCGCGTCGAAGAGGTCGGTGGCGCAGGAGTCGAGCTCCACGATCCGCTGCGCGCCGGGCGCGGCGGCCAGCACCTCGGGCACCGGCATCACCCCCGACCCGACGGCCACGTGCGGCTCGTCCCTCACCGCCGGGCCGTCCTTGACGTGCAGCGCGACCACCCGTTCGCCGAGGCGGCCGAGCAGCGCGGGCACGTCGGCGCCGCCGACCGCGGCCCAGTAGGTGTCGAGTTCCAACACGACCTCCGGGGCGAGGAGTTCCACCAGCCCCTCGATGGCGTGCCGGCCGTCGACGACCGGCTCCACCTCCCACCAGTGGTTGTGGTAGCCGAGCCGCAGCCCGTGTCCTGCCGCCTGCTCGGCGAGCCCGTTGAGCAGGTCGGCGGCCCTGGCCAGACCGTCGGGGGTGGTGAAGTCCTCCTCGGGGATGCCGGCCGGCAGGATCGCCAGGTCGGTGCCGAGGGTGGCCACGGCCTCGAAGACCGGCCCCGTCTCCCCGTGGAGCAGCTGGATCGCGTGCGCCCCGGACACGGTAAGACCGAGGTCGTCGGCGACCCGCCGGAAACCCTCGGGGTCGTCGGTGGGGTTGAAGGGCTCGACCGTGGTGTAGCCGATCCCGGCGATCCGCGCGAGCACGCCGTCCCGATCGGCGGCGAGCGCGTCGCGCACGGTGTAGAGCTGAACACCCAGTGGTGATGCCATGGTTGAAGTGCCTCCGAGGCGTCCCGTTTCGCGTCCTTCACGAGGATGTATCGATTTAGCGCCCCTGGCAATCCCCTGCCGCCACCGAAGATCCTTCCCCGATCCCCGCCGGGGATGCGGGCAGCCCGAGCCGGTCGGCGGGAACGTCGTGGGTCTCCCTGGCGGAGAGCGCGGCGAACACCGGCGGCACGCACAGCAGGGCGGTGAACAGGGCGACGGCCGTCCAGCGGTCGCCGTCCGGGCCGGCGATCCGGGCGGCGAACGTCACCGCGAAGCCGGCGACGGCGAATCCTATCTGGGTACCGACGGCCGTCCCCGAGAGGCGGACCCTGGTGGGGAACATCTCACCGTAGAACGCCGGCCAGACGCCGTTGGCCGCGCTGTAGACCACGCCGAAGGTGAGGATGCCGAGCAGCAGGATCAACGGGTAGGAGCCGCTGGAGACGGCCCACAGGTAGGCGAACATCATCCCGGCGCTGCCCACCGCGCCGACCAGGAAGACCGGGCGCCGGCCGATCCGGTCGGAGAGGTCGGCCCAGAGCGGGATCGCGCCGAGCGCCACCAGGTTGGCCAGGGCGCCGACCCACAGCATGTCGGACCGGTCGATGTCGACGGCGTCGCTGGTCGCGTACGCCAGCGCCCACACGGTGAAGATGGTGCTGACCGAGGCGATCAGCGCGCCGCCGACCACCCGCAGCACGTCGGCCCAGTGGTCGCGCAGCAGCACGGCGAGCGGCATCCTGGCCACGCCCTCGGTGGCGGCCTGCTCCTCGAAGGCGGGCGTCTCGCCGAGGTTGCGGCGGATGAGGTAGCCGACGACGGCCACCACGACGCTCAGCCAGAACGGGACCCGCCACCCCCAGGAGAGCAGCACGTCGTCGGGGAGCGCGGCGACCGGGATGAAGGCGAGGGTGGCGAGCAACTGGCCGGCCTGGGTGCCGTTGATGGTGAAGCTGGTGTAGTAGCCGCGGCGGCCGCGCGGCGCGTGCTCCAGGGTCATGGAGTTGGCGCTGGCCTGTTCGCCGGCCGCGGAGATGCCCTGGAGCACCCGGCAGAGCACCAGCAGCACGGGGGCCAGCGTGCCCACCTGCTCCCGGGTCGGCAGGCAGCCGATGGCGAAGGTGGACAGGCCCATCAGCATCAGCGTGAAGACCATGATCTTCTTCCGGCCGAGCCGGTCGCCGTAGTGGCCGAGGAAGAGCGCGCCGACGGGGCGCGCGGCGTACGCGACGCCGAAGGTGGCCAGCGACAGCAGGGTGGCGTTGGCCGGGTCGGACTCGTCGAAGAAGACGTCGGGGAAGATCAGCGCGGCGGCGCTGCCGTAGATGAAGAAGTCGTAGTACTCGAGGGCGCTGCCGATCCAGGCGGCGAGCGCGGCCTTTCGCGGTTGGCTCTCGGCGGGTTCCTGGCCGGGGGGCCCGGAGGGCCCGGGGG
>NZ_SMKI01000192.1 GCF_004348415.1 Streptomyces hainanensis | reverse complement strand
GGGTTCGGGAGGCGCAGGGTGTTCACGGGGTTCTCCAGTCGCCGACGAAGCAGAACGCGCCCCAGTCCCGGTAGGCGGGGAAGCGTTCCCGGGTGGCGAGTTGGGCCGCCCGGTAGGCGGCGCGGCGGTCGGGGGCGATGTCGAGCCGCGCGTACAGGGTGGCGAAGAAGTGGGTGGCCACGTCGGGGTGCACGGGCCAGAGGCAGCCGACGACGGCCGAGGCGCCGGCGGCGAGGAAGGCGGCGGGCAGACCCCTGAGGTTGTCGTTGATGTCGAACCGGCCGAGCGCCGAGTCGCAGGAGCTGAGGGTGACCAGTGCGACGCCGCGCAGGTCGGCGCGGAGCACGTCGTGCGCGAAGACCCGGCCCTCGCCGTCGGCGTCCGGGCTGAGCTGGAGGCACTGGTACCAGGGGGCCCACTCGTTGTGCCGGCCGTGCGCGGCGACGTGCAGGTAGCGGGCGCCGGGGAGTTCGGCGAGGAACCGGCGTGGGGTGGCGGCCGCGCCGGCGACGACGGTGCCGCCGAAGGGCGCGGCGATCCGTCGCGCCTGGTCGGCCAACCCGACCTCCTCCGGCCCGTGTTCGGCGGCGAAGGCGACCAGGCCACGGCCGGTGGGCCGGTCGTCCCCGGCGTCCGGCGGTGCCAGCGCCCCGAGGCTGGGCAGCTGGGTGACCGTCCAGTCGTCGGCGAGCGGCCGCCCGTCGGGGCTGAGCAGGTGGTACGGGAAGTAGTGCAGTGGGCCGTTGGGCCAGACGCAGAGGTGCCGCTTGCCCGCGGCCCGCCATTCGGGGAGCAGGCCGGCGAGGGGCGTCAGCAACTCCGTGGCGCCGTCGGCGAGGAGTCGGGCGCCGCGCCGGCCGACCGCGCGGAACAGCGGGTCGGTCACCACCTCCCGGCGCACCTCGCCGACCTGGAACGCGAGGGGGGAGAGCGCCAGTCGGCGGGTGCCCCTGGTGAGCCGCAGCAGCCCGCCGTCCAGGTTCTCGTGGCGCACCGAGCCGTGCCACAGGTCCTCGCGGGTGAGGGCCACGGCCTGGACGGCCATCCGGGGCCGCCCGTCGGCGGCGCCCCGCTGGTGGCCGAGGAACAGCGAGACCAGCACGGTGTCCGCGTCGATCCGGGCCTGGATCTCGTCGGGGAGGGCGGGCAGCGCGGCCCGGCCCCGGGTGGCGTGCAGCCGCGCGCTGATCCGACGATCGGCCGCGCGTTGCTGGTTGCGGGACTCGGCCTCCCGGTCGCCGCCCGGCTCGGCCTCGCCGAGGCCGACGTAGTACAGCCGTCCCGAGACGGGCCCGGGGAGTTCGGCCGCCGGCGGCGGGACGTCCGCCGGGACCTCGGCGCGCTGCCGGTCGAGCAGCGCGGCCAGCCGGGGCGACGGGTCGAGCGGGCCGGCCGCCGCCAGCACGGCGGTGAGGTCGAGGGCCTTGGCGACCTGGTGCAGGGTGAGCGCCACGGCGGGCGACGCGAACTCCCCGGAGACGGCGAGGAGTACCCGCTGCCACAGGTCGCGGAACCGCAGCGCGGCGGGCTCGTCGAGCCGGCCGGCCAGCAGGACCCCGGGCGGCACCAGCTCCACCGCGGCGACGGGTGCCTCCTCCGCCGGGCAGCGTTCGAGGCAGTGGGCGGCGGCGTCCAGGTCGGCCAGGGCCAGGTCGAGCTGGCCGCAGGCCGCGTCGGCCTCCGCCGCCCTGGCGTGCCACCGGGTGGCGGCCCGCGGGTCGGTGTCGTGGGCCCCGGCCGCCAGGCCGTGCGCGAGCCGGGCGTCGAGGTAGCTCAGCGGGAGGTGGGCCTCGGCGGCCCACTCGGGGGCGCGGCGCCGGGCCTCGGCCAGCAGTTCCCGGCCCAACGCGTCGGCCTCCCCCGCGCAGTGCGCGGCGAGGTGGACAAGGGCGGCGGCGCTCTCGGGCGCCGGCCACTGCTGGTCGTCGGCCAGCGAGCGCAGCCGCTCGGCCGCCTCGGGGAGCCGGCCCCGCATCGGGACGCAGGCGAGCCGGTTCCCGGGGAGGGCGTGCACGGCGCTGTCCCACATCCGGCGCAGCTGCGCCGGGTCGGTGGGGTGGGACGGCAACCGCTCGGCGAGCCGCAGCAGTTGGGCCGCCAGGTCGGGGCGGCGGGCCTCGTCGAGCAGTTGCAGGGTCTCGGTGCGGACGGCCTGGGCCTCGTGCGGGGGAAGTTCGTCCAGGCGGACGGGCAGCAGGTCGGCGACCCGGTCCGGCAGCGCCAGCTCGCCGAGCAGGGCGAGGCACCGCAGCAGGTAGAGGAAGCCGAGCGGGTCCCGGGCCGGGTCCAACAGGTCGAGGGCCTCGCGGACGGCGGCCCCGATCTCCCGGTCGTGGCCCGGGCCGCCCTCCCCGAGACCGGCGAGCATCGACAGGGCCTCCGCCAGCGCCTTGAGCGCCCGGCCGCGCGGGTGCCCGGTGGTCAGCCCGACGGCCTCCCGGTGGTGGCGCACCGCCGTTCCGGCCGCCGCCTCGGCGTCGGGCATGGCGTCCGGGTCCGGCTCGGGCCCGGGGGTGACGGCCCGCCGCTGCGTCTCGCGCCGCCGCCACAGCTCGTGGGCGCCCTCGAAGGAGAGCCCCGCCATCCGGCCGAGGTAGGGCGTGACGTGCAGCAGCCCGGCGGCGAACAGCGTCTCGCCGAGCTCGGCGACGGCGTCGGGCCCGGGGGCGGCGCGGAGCGTGGCGATCTGCCGGTCGACCACCTCGCGGGCCCGGCGGAACACGGCGCCGTCCGGCCGGTCCGTCAGGCTGAGCCTGGCCGCCTCGACGTAGAGGTCGGCGGCCCACCACCAGATTCCGCCCGGGTCGGTGCCCCAGCGCGGCTCGGCCACGGCCATGGCCAGCGCGAGGGCCGGCAGCAGGTCGTGCGGGGGGCGGGTCGGGATCTGGTGGGCGGCGAACTCCAGCACGCCGGCGAGAGCGGCCGGCCCCGGCGCGCGCGCCGGTTCCGCCAGCCGTTCGGCGGCCGCGGCGAGCGTGACGACCCGGCCGCCGACCCGGGCGGCCAGCTCGACGAACTCGGCCGCCTGCCGCCGCGCCTCGGGGTCCGGAGGGCCGCCGGACGGTGCCTCGGCGAGGCTGGGTGAGGGCGGCGCGTGCTCGGGCTCGGGCTCGGGCTCGGGCTCGGCGGCCAGGGCGGCGCGCACCGTGTGTCGCACCAACCGCCCCGTGGCGCGGGCCAGGTTGGCCCGGTGCGCCTCGCTGCCGGGGGCCCGGTCGGCGGCCCGCCGCAGCCAGCGCACGGCCTCGCGCAGCTCGGCCCCGGCGTCCCCGGCGTCCTGGGCGGCCTCGGCGCGGCGGGCGTGCGCGATGCCGATGCCCGCCTGGGCCTCGGCCCGCGCGGGGTCGCCCTCGGCGGCCAGGTCGAGCGCGCGCCGGTGGGCGGCCTCGGCGGCGGCCAGGTCGGCGGGGTCTCCCGCGAGGTCGAGGCGGCGCTCCAGGGCGGCGGCGTAGGTGAGCCACCGGCGGGCGCTCGGGCCCGGTCCCTCGGCGAGCGCGCCGAGCAACCGCACCGCCTCCGTGGCGTCCGCCAGCCGCTCGGCCCCGGCCCGTTCGGCGGACGCGGCGAGGCGGCCGAGCGCGAGGCCGAGCACCGTGTCCCGGTAGGGCTCGCGGCCCGGGACGTCGGCACGGCGCACGACGTCGACGGCGGCGGCCAGGTCCGCGACGGCCGCGCCGCCTCGTTCCTCGTCCTGCCGTACCAGGTCGGCGAGCCGGTCCAGCGGGTCGGCGAGCGGGTCGAAGCCGGTCAGCGCGGTCAGCCGGGGCCAGAGCGGGCGGGGCGCCGACCAGGGGTCGGCCATGAAGCGGAGCCCGACGAGCTCCAGCAGCGCCCGGAACGCCGGCTCGTGGCGCTCGGGATCCGCCTCGGCCCGGACCCGGTGCGCCTCGATCAGCACCCACACGGCGTCCGGGCCGTTCGGGCCGTTCGGGCCCGCCGCGCTCAGCCGCTCGACGGCGGCCTGGGCGGCGTCGTCCAACAGCCCTGCCGGATCGCCCGTCTCGTGATGCTCCCGGAGCCGCGTGACGAGCTCCGCCAACGGGTCGTCCCCCATCGGCTCCCCTTTCCCCGTCCCCGGCAGCCTAGTTGAGGCGGGTGCCGGGGCGCGGGGGTGCCGCGGCGACGGCGGGCCGGCGTCGTGGCACTGGTGGTCGGTGGTCGATCACCTCGGTCCTGTCCGGGCGGTCTTCGAGGATCAGCCCGGACAGGACCTAAGATGTGCGGACCTGTTCGGGGGGAGATGGCCATGGCGGAGATGCTGGTCGCGCAGCGACACGAGCTGCTGCTCAGAGAGTTGGAAGCCGCGGGCGGGCTGAAGGTGTCCGAGCTCGTGAACCGGCTCGGCGTCTCCGGCGCCACCATCCGGCGCGACCTGGCCGACCTGGAGGCCGACGGCCGGGTGACGCGGGTGCGGGGCGGCGCCATGCTGGCGGTGCCACCCGCCGTCTCCGGGGCCGCCGGCGCGACCGCGACGCGCCCCTCCGCCACCCCCGTCGCGCCGTCCCGGGCGCTCGGGCTGCTGGTCCCCTCGGCCACCTACTACTACCCGCGCGTCGTCGCCGGCGTCCAGGCGGCGGCCGCCGCGCGCGGCGCCCGGATCGTCATCGGCCTCAGCGACTACGCGCGGCCCGACGACCTGACGCAGATCGACGAGCTGCGCGCCGCCGGCGCCGCCGGCCTGCTGGTCACCTCGGCCGGCGGCCCCCTGGTCCCGCAGGCGACGCTCGACCGGCTCCGGGACAGCGGGTTGCCGTTCGTGCTGCTCGAGCGGCAGCCGCAGGACCGCTACGGCGCCTACGAGTTCGTGGCGTCCGACCACCGGCAGGGCGCGGCCGCCGCGGTGCGGCACCTGGCGGAGCTCGGGCACGAGCGGGTCGCGCTGTTCACCAACGGCAGCCCGACCGCGGGGCACATCCGCGAGGGGCACGCGGCCGCCGTCGAGCAGCTCGGGCTGGACGCGTCGGCCCCGGTCGTCGACAGCGGCCAGCCGTCGCCCGGCGCGGCGGAGGCCGCCGAGTGCTACGACCGGTTCGTGGCGACCTGCCTGGAGGGCGGCGCCCGGGCGGCGCTCGTCCACTCCGACCACGACGCGATCGAGCTGATGCGGCGGATGCGCTCACGCGGGCTGCGGACCCCCGAGGACCTGGCGCTGATCGCCTACGACGACGAGATCGCCGCGCTGGCCGACGTGCCGTTGACGGCGGTGGCCCCGGCCAAGCACGAGCTCGGGGAGCTGGCGGCCCGGCTGCTGCTCGACCGGCTCGACGCGGCGGAGCCGCCGGCCGTCCGGCAGGTCGTCCTCCAGCCCCGGCTGATCGTGCGGGCCTCCTGCGGCGCCGCGTCCGGCGGCTGAACCCGCCTCCCCCGCACCGGAACCGGTCCACCCGCCGCCCGAACCGCCAACGCGCGAGCGATCGTTGCGCGTCCTGGATGAAGATTGCTAATCATGAGCGGTATGGCGCATTCTATTGGCCGGTGAGCCAGCCGACCGAAGGTGTTTCCCCGCGATGCCCATGCGCCCCACTGCCCTGTTCGCCGTCGACGACCGCAACCTCCCCCTGCTGTTCCCGCCGGACGTGCTCGCCCGCCTGACGGAGCTGGTCGACATCGATCCCACGATCACCGTCACGGACTTCGCCGCCCCCGCCCTCGCCGGGCGGCTGGCCGAGGTGGAGTTCCTCGTCACCGGCTGGGGCTGCCCGCCGATCACCCCCGACGTCCTCGACGCCCTGCCGCGGTTGCGCGCGATCCTGCACACCGCCGGCACGGTGAAGAAGCTGCTCTCCCCGGCCGTCTGGGAGCGCGGGATCACGGTCTCCACGGCGGCGGACGCCAACGCGTTGCCGGTCGCCGAGTACACGCTGGGCATGATCCTGCTGTGCGGCAAGGACGTCTTCGCCCTCCGTGACGCGTACCGCGAGACCGGGGCCCCGCCGCGCGGCCTGGTGGTCAGGGACTTCGGGAACGCCGGCCCACGGGTCGGGATCATCGGCGCCTCCCGGATCGGCCGCCGGGTGATCGAACTGCTGCGGCCCTTCGACCACCGGGTGCTGCTCCACGACCCCTACGTGGACGAGGACGAGGCGCGGGCACTCGGCGTGCGCGCCGTGTCCCTGGAGGAGTTGCTGACCAGCTGCGCGATCGTCTCCGTGCACGCCCCGGCCACCCCGGAGACCCGGCATCTGCTGGACGCCGAGCGGCTGGCGCTGATGCCGGACGGCGCCGTGCTGATCAACACCGCCCGTGGCAGCCTGGTGGACACCGAGGCACTGGTGAAGGAGCTGACGACGGGCCGGCTGCGGGCCGTGCTCGACGTCACGGAACCGGAACCGCTGCCCGCCGACTCGCCGTTGCTCCGGCTGCCGAACGTGTTCGTGACGCCGCACGTGGCGGGCTCGCTCGGCAACGAGCTGCGGCGCCTCGGGCTCAGCATGGTCGACGAGATCGAGCGGCTGCTCGACGGGAGCCCGCCGCGCCACCGGGTCGTGCTCGGGGAGCTCGACCGCACCGCCTGACCCCGCGCCCGACCCGGCGCCCGACCCCGCGCCCGGTGGCGCCGCCCGAAGCCGACGCCTCCTGATCGTCCGCGCCCGCGAGGCGGGCCGGCTCACCGCCCGTCAGCCGGCCGCCTTGCGGCTGAGGTGCTCCCACGCCTGGTAGAGCTCGGTCGTGGCACGGTCCATCTGCCGCACCAGATCGTAGGAACGGCTGCCGACGATGAGGCGGAGCGGCGGGTCGGGCAGGCCCACCAGCTCCATGACGACCGGCGCGGCCGTGCTGGCGTCGGGCCCGGCGTCGTCGCCCCAGAACCCGGCCAGCCTGGCCCGCAACGGGTCGTAGACCGGGTCGGGTTCGGTCGCCGTGGTGCCCACGGTGAAGAGACCGGTGTCGTAGCCCCCCATCTGCACGATGGTGAGCCTGACGCCGAACGGCTCGATCTCCATGGCCACCGCCTCGCTGAGCGAGTCGAGCGCCGCCTTGCCCGCCCCGTAGGCGCCGACCGAGGCCATCCCGCCCGAGGTGCCCATCGAGGTGACCTGCAGGAGATGGCCGGAGCCCTGCGCCCGCAGGTACGGGATGACGGCCTGGGTGACCCACACCGCGCCGAAGAAGTTGACGTCGAGATGCGCGCGGAGCTGCTCCTCCGTGGTCTCCTCCAGCATCCCGAGCAGCAGGCCGCCCGCGTTGTTGACGACGACGTCCAAGCGGCCGAAGGCCGCCGCCGCCTGCTCCACGGCGGCCAGCACCGCGGCGCGGTCGGAGACGTCGAGGCGCAGGGACACGAGACGGCCGGGGTGTGCGTCGGCCAGCTCCGCCAGGGGGGCGACGTCACGCGCCGCACCCACGACACGGTCGCCGGCGGCCAGCGCGGCCTCGGCGAACGCCCTGCCCAGACCACGGGAAGCACCCGTGATGAACCACACTCGGGAACTCGTCATGGGCTCCCACCTCCTCGCACCTCGTGAACCACGGAAACCAGCACGAGACGGAACGGACCGTCTCGCTTCATGACCCCAGTTTCACACCAGGAGGCCCCCTCCTGTCAAGACGAGACGTTCCGTCTCGGTCATGGGTTAGGCTGGCCCCATGTCGACAGGCACCGGCACCCCCGACCCCACCCGCCGTAGCGAGCGCTCGCGGCAGGCGATCCTCCAGGCCACCCGCGAGCTGGTCTCCGAGGTCGGCTACGCGAAGCTCTCGATCGAGGGCATCGCGGCGCGGGCCGGCGTCGGGAAGCAGACCATCTACCGGTGGTGGCGGTCCAAGGGGGCGGTGGTCTTCGACGCGTTCCTGACGCTGAGCCAGGGCGCGGAGGGGATCGCGCTCCCGGACACCGGCGACATCGAGGCCGACCTCAGGACCGTGCTGCGCGCGACCGTCGCCGAGTTCGCGGATCCCGCCTTCGAGGGGCCGATCAGGGCGCTCACCCTGGAGATCTCCGCGGATCCCGAACTGGCCGCCCAGTACCAGGAGAAGCTCGCGGCGCCGGTCGAGGAGGCCAAGCGGGAGCGGCTGCGCGCCGCGCAGCGCGCCGGGCAGGTCGCGGCCGACGCCGACCTGGACCTGGCGCTCGAACTGCTCTACGCCCCGCTCTTCCAGCGGTGGCTGTTCCGCTCCGGCCCGCTCACCCCCGAGTACGCCGACGCGCTCGTCGAGCACACCCTCAGGGCACTGCGGCCCGACTGACCCGCCGACTGACCCGCCGTCTGCCCCGTCTGCCCCGTCAGCCCTGCCGCTCCGCCGACCGCTCGGCGGACGGCCGCGGCGCCGTCAGGTCGAGGAGCAGCATGGCGTCGTGGTCGGGGGTCTCCGGCTCCGCGACGTACACGCCGAGCCGCTGCCCCGGGGTGCCCTCCAGGTCCATCCCCTGGTAGCTCAGCCTGATGGTGCCCACGGTGGGGTGGTGGAAGACCTTGTGCCCGAAGGGCCGGCCCCGCACGTCGTAGCGCTCCCACAGGCTCGCGAAGTCGGGGCTCTTCAGGAGCAGTTCGCCGACCAGATGGGCCAGGTCGGGGGCGTCGGGGTCGGTGCCGGCGAGCGCGCGCAGGCTGCCGACGCAGAACCGGATCTGGTTCTCCCAGTCGTCGAAGACGTCGCGCGCCGCCGGGTGGAGGAAGAGGTAGCGGGCCAGGTTGCGCTGCTTGACCGGCCACTCCTCGATGCCGGCGTAGAGCGCCAGGCCTCCGGGGTTGGTGGCGAGCAGGTCCATGGCGCGGCTGGCGACGTACGCCGGGTTCGGGCGCAGCGTCTCCAGCAGCAGCTTCAGGTGCGGGCGCACCGTACGGCTCGGCGGCGCCGGCAGCTCGGGGGCGTACCGGGCGGCACGGGCCGCCAGGTTCCGCAGATGGCCGTGCTCGTCCTCGTCCAGCCGCAGCGCGCGGGCCAGCGCGTCGACCACGCTGGGGCTCGGCCGGGTCTCCTTGCCCCGCTCCAGCCGGACGTAGTAGTCGATGCTGATCCCGGCCAGGGTGGCGAGCTCCTCGCGGCGCAGCCCTGGGGTGCGGCGGAGGCCGGGCCCGAGGGTGAGGCCGACCTCCTGCGGGCTCACCTGGGTGCGCCGGGCCCGGAGAAAGCGCCCCAGTTCGGTCCCGCCACCGTTGCGTTGCTGGTCAGGTGCCATACCTCCAGAGTCATACCGCGCTGACCTGGAAGGAAGCCGACTGGGGGGCCCTGTCACACCCCCCTCACCCGGTTCACCCGTACAGCACGGCCTGCCGCCGCCCCGGCCGGCGCGGCAGAGTGGGCGGCCCCCCTGTGGGCACGCGCCGGGAGCGCCCGCTACGCCGGGTGGCGCACCGGCGCGCGCGTCGCCACCCCCACCGCGCCATCGTGAGAGACGGCCACCCACCCACTCCCCACCTCCGATTCCCCAAGGAAGAAGAACCATGGAGTACACCCGACTGGGAGCGTCAGGTCTCAGGGTCAGCCGCATCGCCCTGGGCTGCATGAGCTTCGGCACCCCGAGGGAGATCACCCCCTGGACGCTCGGTGACGAGGCCGCGGAGCCGATCTTCCGGCAGGCCCTCGACCTCGGCATCACGTTCTGGGACACCGCCAACATCTACGGCCGCGGCACCTCGGAGGAGATCGTCGGGCGGGCCCTGCGGAAGTACACCCGGCGCGACGACATCGTGCTGGCGACGAAGCTGTTCATGCCGATGGGCGAGGGACCCGGCGGCTCCGGGCTGTCCCGCAGGGCGGTCATGGAGCAGGTCGACGCCTCGCTGCGGCGCCTGGACACCGACTACATCGACCTCTACCAGATCCACCGCTTCGACCCGGAGACCCCGGTGGAGGAGACGATGGAGGCGCTGCACGACGTGGTGAAGGCCGGCAAGGTCCGCTACCTCGGCGCCTCCTCCATGTGGGCCTGGCGGTTCGCCACCATGCAGTACGTGGCGGACGCCAACGGCTGGACCCGGTTCGTCTCGATGCAGGACCAGTACAACCTGGTGCAGCGGGAGGAGGAGCGCGAGATGTTCGGGCTGCTGGCCGACCAGGGCGTGGGCTCCATCCCGTGGAGCCCCCTCGCCGGCGGCCTGGTCACCCGCCCCTGGGGCGACCGCAGCACCAGCCGCGGCCAGGCCAACCCCACCACCGACCAGCAGGGCCGGCCGCTCTTCCTCGACAGCGACAAGGCGACCGTCGACGCCGTCCAACGGATCGCCGAGGCGCGCGGGGTGTCGATGGCGCAGGTCGCGATGGCCTGGGTGCTGCGCAACCCGGTCGTCGACTCCCCCATCGTGGGCGCCACCAAGGCCCACCACCTCGCCGACGCCGCCGCGGCCCTCGACATCGAACTCACCGACGACGAGGCCACAGCCCTGGAGGAGCACTACACCCCGCGCGAACCCACCTACTTCTGACGCGCCCTTCGGGGTCTACCTGTTGACGGCGTAGCCGCACTGCTCGGGCCAGGCGGGCCGGTCGCCGAGCTCGGCGGCGGCGCGGTGGGCCCAGTAGGGCTCGCGCAGCAGCTGCCGGCCGAGCGTTGCCCCTGACCTGCGGCTTCGCCTCTTTTAGTCACTGTCTCAGCCTTCCTGCCTTGTACAGCGAAAAGTCCCGAGGGTGTCCCTCCGACAGAGTGGAAAGTCCCTGAAAAGTCCCTGGCGTATCCCTCATCTCCAGCCGCTGACCAGCACCGGATCCGCGCCTCCCGGCGCGCGAACACCACCGGTTGACCTCGCTGGTATCGCCGCACGAAGGAGCTACGCAACACCGTTCTACGCCGGGGGAACCACTGCCGGGGCTCCCCAGCCATCCGCGACCGCCTCTGGCCTCACATCTGCGTAACAGCTGAGCGGGAAGTCACCCTTCTCCACGGCTGCCTCCCAGTCCGCATCTCCCAGGGCGCAACCTGACCCGGCTCCCGGGCCGACGAAGACGACGGCGTCGACACCGGCCTCGCCATGGCCCATGGCCTACCTGGCGCCTCTTCTCCGACCGCACCAGAGCCACCCACGCCCGGGTCGAGGCGCTGCTGGCCACCGGTCACAGCCGATGCCCGATCGGGTGGCCGGTCGCCTCCCTCACCACTATCGGCCGAAGCGAGCAGCTGCTGCCCAACGCTAGTCGTCACCTGCGACGCTCACTGCTTCCTTTTCGCTCGGCCAGACCTGGTGGCAACCTTGTCCGTGCTGATGAACGAGGAAGATCCACCGGAGCGCCGCTCGAACACCCCGATGCGGGCTCCTTTTCTTATTCTTGAGGCGATCGGATTCGTGGCCTTCGGCTGGGTGGGGGCTGGGTCAGTGGCCATCGCACTTCCCCGAGCAGCTGAAGTGGCCGCCGCTCAGGTAGCCGTGCTGGAAGTCGAGTTCGTGGGCCCCATCCTGGAGATGGAACCGCGCCGGCTCTCCAGGCCGGATCGTGCTCCGGGCCAGAGCAAGGGCTCTCCCGAGAGCGGCCACGTCGACTGGGGCAGTGCGTCCCGGGGACATCAGGCTCTGGCTGACGAATCGCCGATACAACCGGTCAGCTCCCGGTTGAAGGTCAAGCGCGGCCCGTGCGTGACGCATCCGGTCCTTGGTAATCTCGCCACGCTCTTCTTTGTCATGACAGCCTGTGCGGCGAATGCGATCCCTGCACAATGGCAGAGCGTTCCACGGATCGTGAAACGCAATCTCGGCCAGCTGCGCCCGGACAGCTGAGGCGGGAATGGACTCGATGGCCCGCAGAGTCTCCGGCCAGTTCACGATGTGGGCCACTTCCAGGGGCAACACGAATGTGCCGCAGATGGCGCACTCCGGGCTGAGTGAGCGAAGCAGCCGGTCCGTCTCGGGCGGCATCGAAGGCCTCTTACTCTTCCGAACTTCCCACTCCCGCTGCTGCCGAGCCACCTTCGCCTGCCAAGCGGCTCTCGGCCCGAATCGCAAACGGACCGACGACCCCGGGAATTGCTTCTGCAGGTCGGCGACTAGGAGTTGCCCTTGACGAATCACGTTGATAGTGAGCGTTGGAAGAACCTCGACACAGGGCCTGTTCTCATCCCACCAGCCCGAGACGTCCCGGGGTGCGGTCAAGTCCAGGCTTTCGATGTTCGCGTTTTCCCCAGCCGCTTCCTCAACGGCCGTGACAGCGTACAGCGTCAGCTCACGGTGCTCGTCAGTGCTCACCATGGTCGCCAAGTCTACGGTCCGCCGCTGATACGAAAGCTAGGCCAGGCACAGTGGGTGGGAGGAAGCCCGTGAGTCGCGTTGGAGAGGGCTCTGATTGGGCCCGGCACGGCGGTGGCCGGGCCTTCAGGTTCTACTCATCAGCACATCGCCATCGGGGCAGGATCTTGCCGATGGCGGTCTGTGTGACAGCCCCTTTTCCTGCCTCGCGCTTATGCCCGGGCCAGGGCGCGTGTGTTGGTCCCGGCGATTGGGCGCTCGCCAGCGCTGGTGGTGGTTGACCGGCTGGAGGGCAAGCTCGCTAGCAGCGAAGAGTTCTCCGGGGGCGAGCGAGAGGTCGGTGGTCAGCGCCTTGATGACGTGGGCTGCGTTGCTGGCTGCGCGTTGGAACGCGGCTTGGAGGAGTCGGTCGGCTCGCTGGTAGGGGTCGTCGGTGGTGGGGGTCGTGAGGTTGGTGACGTGGTCGATGGTGAGGTGATGGGCTGGGGCGCCTTGGTGGTGGGCTTCCCAGGCAAGGGTGAGGGGGTCGATGGGTTGGCCGCGGTGGTGGAGGGCGGCGAGGCTGCGGTAGAGAAGTTGGTGGCGGAGGTTGGTGAGGACGTCCGGGTGGAGGCGTCGGGTGATGTCGGGAATGTGCTGGGGGTGGCTGGCCAAGCTGGCGAGGAAACGGGCTTCGTCCTCCTGTTGTGTCGGTGGACTGGCGGCGGGCACTGATGGCGCGGGTAGGTGGTTGGGCCGGGGGCCGGTGGTGCCCCACCGTTGTGCGGCGTGCCGGAGGGCTTCGGCGAGGTCGTGGGTGGCAGCGAGGGTGTTGGTGGCGCCGAGGTTGCCGGCTGCTTCGACGCGGGCGGTGGTGGCCAGGTGGGCGGCGCGGCGGGCGAGGTTCCGGCGTAGGGAGGCTGCGAGTACCAGGCGTGCGTAGGCGGGCGCGTTGTCGGGGTTGGAGTGGCCGGCGGTCGGGATGACCGTGCTTTCCTGAGGTTTCTTTCCGGCTTGGGTTTGTGCGGTGAGGTGGCGGTAGTGCTCTTGGTGGGTTGCCTGGGCGAAGTCGTCTGGGCATAGGAGCTTGCTGACTTCGGACAGGTGCGCGGGGCAGGCGTGTAGCGCGGCGAGCAGGGCTTGCTCGGTGTGGAGTACCAGGTCGTGGTTCTGGTCGAGGTTCATGGCGTACCGGTCGTGATCGAGGCCATTCTTCGCCCCCGGGGACGCTCGCCTGCCGATGCCGCTGTCGCGTCTAGCGACGGTGTGCTTGACGGACCGCGGTGGTGGCGGCTTTGGCGATGGTGGGCGTGGCTTGGGTGGGGTCGGTGAGTTGGACAAGGGTGGTGC